>JAEUGZ010000470.1 GCA_016794725.1 Opitutaceae bacterium
GATCAGGAGCATCCACCCCGTCTGGAGGGGCGGCCGGTCACTGCTCAACCAGTCTCCAAATCCAATCCGAGGATCATCGCCTCGTCGAAGCACCTCCGCGAAGTAGTGGGGAATGGCATTGTCCGCCGGAAGGTTGTGCAGAAACCGTGAGGCCGCCAGGCGCTCGATCGGCAATGCCGGCGAATAGAGCACCAAGGCACTGAAGTAGAGGACCGCAGCCAGTGCCATCAACAGAACGGGTATCCCGATATCACCCCAGCGTCGATCACTCTCCTCGCGCCTTGCTCCGCGTTCGACCAGGACGAGCACCCAAGCCGCGCCCACGACCGTCCAGGCCACCCCACGTCCCACTGACGGACCTATCAAGTAGAGGCCCCAAACGGCAAATCCGAGGAGTGCAGTCAGGCCAAGCGCCAACGGAACCGCAAGGTGGCGCGGCAGGGGAAGTTTGCTCGTCACCCACAGGTGCGCCGCAGCCGCCACCAGTGCGACCACGACTGCCACGAGCAGTAGGTTTCCCGGGTGACGCACGACGGGGGTCAGCAGCGAAAATCGCGAAACCTCCACCTGCTGCAACGCGAACCAGCCACCCCAGTCGACCGCACGGTCCTGGGCTACGATCCGAACCTCGTCCCCTTTCCACGCAGCCGGCAGGCGTACTGTCACAGACTCCCACTGTTCTCCCGGATTGTGAGTCACGAAAGGCAGGAACGCCTTCGTGGCCACATGCTCAATCAGCAGTCGGTTCCCGGGCAGGGTGGGATAGCCACGAATTCGGGCGCGTAATTCGTTGGGTGCTGGAAACGTGCCCGTCGCGAGATCCCCCACCGCACGATCATCGCCGCTCCACGAACTCCAGTATTCCGCGCCTGAGACCGTCGGCGTCACCCCGGGAAGGTCGCCCCGCACCTTGAATCCACCTGAGATCACCACTTCCCCCAACGACGCGGGCCGCCACCACCACCGATCGTTCGCCTGGCGCGAAAACAGCACCCACCCCGCGAGCAGCACGAGAATCAAACGAAGCGGGAGTCGAGCGCGCGCCATGGCCCCTGGGAACAGAGACGAAAACGGGATGCACAACAATCGCTTTTAGAGAATATGGCGTTTCACGCTTCGCTGCGGCAAGCCAAGTGGCTTGGGGGTGACGAACGACGCTCCGCAGGCACCAAACTTAAGCCGGAAGCATTCAGTTGAACCACGAATTCTGCAGTCGCGTCAATTTAAGCGCGAACCAAGGTCGGTATCTGTTGATAGGTGGGGTCGGCGACCCCGCGGGGATTGGCGTTGCCTGAAGAAATCGGATGATGGAGGCGGGTCCAGTCGGCCCCGTCGCGGCCTCACCGAGGCCACCTCCAACTGAGACGCAGGAGGTTCCCCCCAAGCCCAATCCTTGAGTGGACGCCTCGGCACGACTGCGGGATTCGTGCTCTCTCGTCTCAAGGGCCATGGCTAAGGGGAACCAGCCTGCCCTTTTGACCTTACCCGCCGTAGAGCCGGACCGTTCCACTCATCGTTCTTGCCGCGGCGCAAGGTCCTTCCGATGCTGAATCTCCCCAGCGCGTCAGGGTTCGCGCCGACCGCGATCGCCCTGCTTCAACCTCCGTATCACCCCTATGACTCCGCTCGTATCTCGTCGTGACTTCCTGAAGACCACCGCCGCGGCCAGTGCCCTCGCGTTTCCCGCGGTGCTGAAATCCCAGCCGGCCGGCACGCCTTCCCCGCTCAACCGGCTCAATGTCGCCATCATCGGCGCCGGGGGTCGCGGAGGCGCTGCCCTCGAGGGGACCAAGGACGAGAACATTGTGGCCATTTGCGACGTGGATGCAGCGCGCGCCGATGCCGGGCTGAAGAATTTCAAGGAGCGTTTTCCGGCCGAAGCCGCGCGCCACGAGGGCGCGGCCCGGTTCGACGACTACCGGAAGATGTTCGACCAGCTGGGAAACAAGATCGATGCCGTCACCATCTCCACGCCGGACCACACCCACTTTCCCGCTGCGCTGGCCGCCATGAAGCTGGGCAAGAATGTGTATGTGGAAAAGCCGCTCGCCCATACGGTCTGGGAGGCCCGTGAGCTGCGACGCATCGCCCGCGAACAGAAGGTCATCACGCAAATGGGCAACCAGGGTCACGCCGGCGAGGGCTGTCGTCTGCTCAAGGAGTGGGTCGATGCCGGCATTCTCGGCGACGTGCGCGAGGTGGTCAGCTGGACCAACCGGCCTTTCTATCCCCCTTGGCGCGAGCCAATCGGTTCCTTCAATCCGCCGGACCACTCGAAGTTTCTCCCGGTCGTCCCGAAGACGCTGAACTGGGACGCCTGGCTCGGCACCGCCTCCGCACGGGAGTATGATCCCGCCTACCTGCCCTGGAAATGGCGCGGGTGGTGGGACTTCGGCACGGGCGCGTTCGGCGATGTCGCCTGCCACATCATGGACGGCGCCTACTGGGCCCTCAACCTCGGCGCGCCGACCTCGGTCGAAGCCATGTCCACCGGCGCGAGCAAGGTCGCCTGCCCGCTCGCCTCGATTGTCACGAATCACTTTCCGGCGCGCGGCTCCATGCCCGCCGTCAAATACACGTGGTCAGACGGCGGCATCCTCCCGCCCCTGCCGCAGGAACTGGAACTCGGTCGCGATCTGCCCTCCGAGGCGGGCACCCTGCTCTTCGGCAGCAAGGCGACCGTGTTGTGCAGTTTCTACTACGATTCCGTGCGCATCATCCCCGAGGTGAAAATGCGCGAGATCGGCCCGTCCCTGCCTCCCAAGACCATCCCGCGGGTCAAGGACGGTCCGTTCGCGGAGTGGATCCTTGGCTGCAAGGGCGGGCCCAAGCCCGGCTCGAACTTTGACTACTCCGGCCCGTTCACCGAAGCGGTCCTGCTGGCCAATGTCGCAATTCGCTCACGGCGTCGCATCGAGTGGGACGCCGCCGCGATGAAGGTGACGAACCTCGCCGAGGCGAATCAGTTCATCACCAAGGAATATCGTCCCGGCTGGCTCTAAGCCGGATGCAGCGAGACGGGAGACCACGAATTGACACGAACGAACACGAATCCAGCGGAAGATAGGAGATGTCGAGTACCTGAATTGTATTCACCTAAACGTGAATCGATCCGTTCATCAACCACGGATGGACACAGATAAACACGGATTAAGTGCCCATGCAGTTCTTCACCTACCAGGTGAGTGCCCACTTTGGCTCAACTCGTTTGTATCCGTGTTGATCCGTGTCCATCCGTGGTTGAATCGCGGTTTCTAGGTTCATTCGTGTAGATTCGTGTCAATTCGTGGTTCAACGGGGTGTTTCCGGCTAAGCCGATACCTCATCACCCAGCGCACTCACTCGCGCCCGCCGCCCAGGATCTGGCGAGCTCCGGCTTGGTTCGGATCCAGGGCGAGCGCGCGTCGCGCCGCCTCCACGGCACCGTCGCGGTCACCGCGTCGCAGCAGGACCGTGGCCAGGGCAAAGGGATAGTCCGCCGAACGGGGACCTTCCTTTTCCGCGCGCTTGAGGGAAACGACAGCCTCGTCCAGTCGGTTGGTCTGGGCCTGAAGAAGGCCCAGATTGTACCACGCACGGTGAAAGGTCGGGTCGCGCTCCAGCGCCAGCCGGAACGAGGTCTCCGCCTCGGGAAGGTGGCCGGCCTCCGCGTAGGCCAGCGCCGCCCGCATCGCGGCTTCGGCGTCGGCCGGCTGAAGCTGCGCCGCGCGGTAGAATTTGGCCGCCGCCTCGAGGTTGCGTCCAAGGGCGTTGAGCACGAGTCCATGCGTGTCGTGGATCACAGGGGAGTTTGCATCCCACTGGCTTGCCCTTCGAATCTCCGTTTCCGCCTCGAGCAGGCGTCCCTGGTTTGCCAGATCCTGACCGAGCCGGACGCGGCCGGACGGCTGGTCGAGCGAGAGTGCAAGGTAGGCATCCAACTCCGTCCGGGCGGGCGACCCGGCCGCCAGTTCGGGTGACAACGCCCACGCCGCATCGAGCCGCACGAGTCGCACCGGATCCTGAAGCAGGGGACGTACCTGTTCGCGCGAAGGCTCGTGGGCCGCCAGCAGGCGCACCGCGGCGGACCGCTCCAGGGGATCGCCGGCCGTCAGCGCCGTCCGGGCCGCCGCCACGATCGCCGCGCCGGAGTCTCCTCCCAGAAACGGGGTCAGCAGTTGAAGATAGGTCGCCCGCCACGCCGGGATGTCCTCGCCCGCCAACAGCGCGAGCAGCGACGACGACGCCTCGTTCCGACCCGCCTGGGCCGAAGCCACGGCGCGGGCGCGGCTCCGCTGGCGCGACTCCATCTTCGAACCATACCACGTATCCACCGCAGCAATCGCCCAGTCGACCGGCTTGTCGGTGTGACACGTGCTGCACGCGTTGGGGATGCCCAGTTCCTTGGTGAGAAGGGGGTCCGGTTTCAGCCAGCCGTGATCATGCCGCGGGGACCGTTGCATGTAGGTGGTGGTCGGCATGTGACAGGAGACGCACTGGTTGCCGGTCGAGCCCTCCGCGTGTCGCGAATGGGCCACCGGATCGATCGGCACGGCCCGCGCCCCGTTGGGCTGCACCCGTCCCGGTGCGCTGTGACACTGGAGGCAGAGCGCATTGTTCTGCACCGGCAGGAGGGTTTTCGTGGTGTGCGGGTCATGACAGTCCATGCAGGTCACACCGGCATGGCCCATGCGGCTGAGCAGCACGGAGGTCCAGTTGAAGTCCTCGTCGCGCTGCTGGCCGTCCGGGTAGAAGATCCCGGGTTCCGAGGGCAGCGTCACCCGGTAATGATCGTGGTACCGATCGCCCGGCTGGAAATCGAGGGTCAGCTGTTCATTGCGTGCGTGGCAGGGCGCGCAGGTCTGCATCATGCGCTGGCGGTCGCCGCGGAAGGGCGGGGCCGACGCCCACGGGGCGGCCGGCGCGCCCTTCGCACCGTGGCCCGGGGCGGTGGGACCATGGCACTGGATGCAGCCGACGCCGTGCTCGACCCAGGTCGAATGAAACGAGTCGGTCGTCGCGTCGTAGTTTTTTTGATACCCGGTCATGTGGCAGTGGGCGCACATCGAGTTCCAGTTCATGCCGCGGCCCGTCCAGTGGCCCCATTCGCCCGCCCGGCGGCCCTCGCTGCCAAACACATTGAACCAGTCCTTCTTCACCGGATCGTAGGCGAGTTCGTGCGGCTGCCAGCGTCCGCCCGGTTTGGGCACCAGCGGCTGCCAGAGCGGGGCATGCCCGAGGATCAAGTCGGCTGCGGCCATCTCCTCCCCGGGGGCCGACGGGGGAGCCGAGGCCCAGGCGGGAGTGGCCTCGGGCACCGCCGAGCGCGGCCGGTTGGCGAGGGCGTGATCGGTGCCAGACCAGCCGTTGAATTGCGGGAGGTGACACTCACGACAGGTGCCGGAGGTCTGCCCGATCGCCGACGCCACCGTCCGCACGGAACCGGCAACGGCGGCCGGCGGGTTTGCTTTCGACGCCGCGTCAGCCGATCCACTCGGCCGGCAGGCGCCGGCCAGCAACAGCAGTCCGAGTCCCACCCAGGTTCCGACGATGAGACCGGCGCGGCGCAGCAGCCGACGGGGATCGCGAGGGGGCCAGGGAGCACACATCGCCTGAAAATCCCTGTTCCCGGCGCCAGCGCAAGCGCGGGATGCTGCCCGTCCCGGGTTCGTAACCCTACTCCAGGATCCGCCGCAGGCTCTCCAGGTCCATCACACTGGCGAGGGATTCTTCCTGCACGACCGACGAAGCCAGGTCGGCCTTCTCGCGCTGCAGCAGCCGGATCTTCGCTTCGATGGTGTTCTCGGCCAGCAAACGGTAGGCGACCACCGGCTGGGTTTGTCCAATGCGGTGGGTCCGGTCGATCGCCTGGGCCTCCACGGCCGGATTCCACCACGGATCATAGAGGAAGACGTAGCTCGCGGCCGTGAGATTGAGGCCGAAGCCGGCCGCCCGCAGGGAGAGCAGGAACACGGTCTGGGAACGATCCGACTGAAATTGGGCCACGAGCTCCTGGCGGTTCTCCGTCGCCCCCGTCAGCATGAGGTGCCGGATGCCGGCCCCGACCAAACGATCGCGGATCAGCTCGAGCATGCCCACGAACTGGCTGAAGACGAGGACCTGGTGTCCCTCCTCGGCCAGTTCCTCCAGACGCTCGACCAGTCCGTCGAGTTTCGCGCTCGGAAGCGCAGCGTGCGACGGATCGATCAGGCCCGGGTGACAGCAGATCTGCCGGAGACGAAGGAGGCTGGCGAGGACGTTGAACCGCACCGCGTCCAGCGCCCGGTCCGTGTCCACGCCGAGCAGGTGGGCCCGGGCGCGCTTGAGTTCGGCGTCGTAGAGCAGGCGCTGCTCGCCCTCGAGCGTGACGACGATTTCGTCCTCGGTGCGCGACGGCAGGTCGGTCGCCACCTGGGCCTTGGTCCGGCGCAGAATGAAATGCCGCACCCGACGGTGCAGCTGGGCGCTCGCCGCCGCGTTCTCCTCCCCGTAGCTGCGCCGGAACTGCGACTGCGTGCCGAGCAGTCCGGGTTGGGCAAACGCGAACAAGCTCCACAAATCGAGCAAGCGGTTCTCGATCGGGGTGCCGGTCAGCGCCAGGCGGTGCCGGGACCTCAACGTGCGTGCGATCACGGCAGTCTGGCTGGCAGGATTCTTGATGAACTGCGCCTCGTCGAGCACCACCGCATCCCAGGTCTGCCCCTGGAACCAGGCGCCCTGCAACCGGAGCTGCACGTAGTTGGCCACGACAATGCCCGGACCCGCCGCGGTCAAGTCGCCGGGACCGGCAAACGGAGAAAAGACAGCGGTGGCGAGCGCCGGTGCAAACCGCGCGGTCTCGCTCACCCAGCCGTGCATGACGCTCTTGGGGCACACGACGAGCGCCCGCCACGGACGGCGCGCCCCTGTCGGACCCGGCGAGCTTGTATCCGATTCGTCACGTTTGTCCAGGGCGAGGTGAAGCATCCACGCCAGCGTCTGCACGGTCTTGCCGAGACCCATGTCATCGGCCAGCACGCCTCCGAACCCCTGCTCCGACAGATGAACGAGAAAGCGGAATCCCTCCTCCTGATACGGACGCAGCGTGGCCTGCAGACCCGCCGGCAGCTGCGGCGGTGGCAGCGCTGCCATGCGACGGGCGCGCTCCCGCAGCTCATCGGCCAGCGCCCGGTCGCGGGACGCCAGTTCCTCGGCTTCCGACAGCAACTGCACGGCGTGGAGGCGATGGCTGACCGTCCGTCCCTCGGCGAGGGTCTCGGCCGAGCCGAGGCCGAGCCGCTCCAGCGCGTCACCCGCCGCCCCGAGGCCCTGGATTTCCACCCGGCGCCAGCCCCCTTCACGCAGGCGCACCCATTTTCCGTGCGAGCGCAACAACAGCGCCACTTCGGCGGGGGTGAGCGTGGCGTTGTCGATGTGCAGTCCGACCTGCAGGTCAAACCAGTCGCGCCCGCCCCCGGCCGCGGGTTGCAGGGACCAGTCCATCCGGGCCTGCACGACGGGACCAAACAACCCGGAAAGCTCCCCCAGCGCCTCGATTTCACAGCCGGGCGGAAGCGTGTCCCGCCACTGCAGGAACTCCTCAGGAAACACGCGCGGAAGCGGCCGGGCCCAGGCGTTGTGGCCATGGTCCCAGCCGAGTTTGAAGTCCGCGAAAAACGCCCCGACCGCATTGGCCGCCCGGTGGTCGAACTCCCAAATGGGATCGCCACTGTGACGAAGCGGGGGTTCGCGCTGCTCGCTCCAAGTCCAGCCGCGACCGGTCCAGATGCGCTCGCACGGAGGATCCTCACTCCGGGCGAGGAGGTGGACAAAGAGCAGGGCGGGCAGGGCGAGCGCATCCGTCACGGGTGACGTCCACACGCGCAGCACGGGGCGCAGCGGCACGGTCTTGACGGCCACCGCCTGGGACTCGGACACCTTCACGCCGTGACGCAGCAGGCGCTCGCGCATCGCGGGATCGCTGGCCGCCAGCCGACTGACATGGGTCGCGGGCAACGGGCCGGGTCCGCGATAGATCTTGCCCGCATTGAAATAGAAAACCTCCGGCGGATTGGTCAGCCGTTTCGCGGTCGGCGCGGGGCGCCCGTGCGGGTCGACCAGCCGGAGATCGAGCCGTTCCGCCACGTCGTGGCTGGCCACGCCCTCGTAGACCAGAGGCTCGGCTTCGATGTGCCAGGGCGATCCATCGGGCAGGACCACCGCCGCGCGCGCCTCTTCGACGGACAGCACCGCGGCGACGAGCCACTCGGGCACGGGACGGCGCGTTTGCAGCACGCCCAGCCCGGTGCGGCGCTGTGTCTTCAGTCCCGCGGCCAGCGCCAGCATCAACGCCCCTTCCGGCGCGGACAGGTGCCGCACCGCTTTGGGGAGCAGCCCCGGAATCGCGACCAGCACCGCAATCGGGGCTGGATGCCAGGGGTCGTCGTGGGACGGACGAACTTCGAGGAAGAACGCCCCTTCCTCGGAAATCGCCAGGCGCACATCCTTGACCGCGGCCCATTTCATCGTGGGGCGGCGCTCGACCCGCTGGTGGGGCGGCCAGGCCTCCCACCGATCCAGTTCGCGCTGCAGTCGCCGGCGTTTCACGGCGGCGGCCGTGGCTTCGGGATCTGCCATCAGCGCCAGCGCCTCCGGCACGGGCACACCTGCGCGCAGGTACTCGTGGGCGACGAAACGCCAGAGCTGCCAGGCGTCCTTGGGCACGTCTCCAGGATTCCACCACGCGTCGGACACCACCTCCGCCGGATCGCGGCCGACCTGCGTCGGCAGAAGAAAACCGCGGTTCTGCAGGTCGGCAAAATGCAGCTGCCCGCCGCGCCGGACCAGGTCGCCGAAGAGACGGTCAATGGACTCCAGCGCCCGCAGTTCGGCGGGCCGCAGCGCCCGGCCCAGGCGCCCGGCGAGTTCGTCGCTCCACGCGTCGCGAAACGTCCGCGCCGAAGGCTTGGACCGTTTGCCGGGCGCGTCGCCCGGCGTCGGTTTGGGCCGGACCGATCGTCGGGCGGAGGCCACGGTGGGGGCCGGACGGCTCAGTACACCTGTTCCTCGAGCAGGGCGAAGAGCTCCGATTCCTGGATACGGCGCTGCTGCATGGAGTCACGCTCGCGGAGGGTGAACGACCCGTCCTTTTCGATCGTGTCGAAGTCGATGGTGACGCACCACGGCGTGCCGATTTCATCCTGGCGACGGTAGCGCCGGCCGATGGCGCCGCCATCGTCATAAAACACCGCATAGCGGCGCTGCAGCTTCCTGTAGAGCTCGCGGGCGCGACCGACGAGCGCCTCCTTGTTCTTCAGCAGCGGCAGCACCGCGACCTTCACCGGGGCGATGCGGGGGCTGAGGCGGAGCACGGTGCGTTTTTCGACCGCGCCCTTGTCGTCCTTGACCTCCTCCTCGGCGTAGGCGGCGCACAGCACCGCGAGGAAGATGCGGTCGACGCCGACCGCCGGCTCGATCACGTGGGGAACGAATTTCTTCTTCGAAGCCTCGTCAAAGATCTCCTGCGGCTTGCCCGAGGCCTGCGCGTGCTGGCCGAGGTCGTAGTTGCCGCGGGCCGCGATGCCCCAGAGCTCCTGCACGCCGAAGGGATAGCGGAACATGATGTCCACCGTGCCCTTGGAGTAGAACGCGAGCTTTTCCTTGGGGTGCGCGTAGAGCGAGAGGTGCGATTCGGGCAGGCCGACCGAGATGAGCCACTGCCGGCACCACTCGATCCACTCCTGGTGACACTTGGACCAGTCCGCATCCTCGTGAATGAAGTACTCCATCTCCATCTGCTCGAATTCGCGTGAGCGGAAGATGAAGTTGCGGGGCGTGATCTCGTTGCGGAACGACTTGCCGATTTGGGCGATGCCGAACGGCAGCTTCACCCGGCCCGTGTCGACGACGTTCTTGAAATCCACGAACATGCCCTGGGCCGTCTCGGGGCGCAGGTACGAGACCGACGACGCGTCGCGCAGGGCGCCGACGTAGGTCTCGAACATCATGTTGAACGCGCGCGGCGGCGTCAGGCTGCCGGGTTCACCCGTGGCGGGCGACGGCACGAGCACGATTTCCTCGGGCTTGGCCTCGGTCATGTCGCGGGGTTGCACCGGAGCGAGCTGACCCTGAATGCCTTTTTTGCGCTTGAACAACTCGGCGGCCTCCTGGAGCGCGCCGGTCGTGTTGTCACTTTCGAGCGCCGATACGTAACCGACGGCGTTTCCATCCACCACCACCGGAGCGAAGAACAGCTGGTCCGCACGGTACCGTTGTTTCGACACTTTGCAGTCGACCAGGGGGTCGGTGAAGCCCTCGACGTGACCCGAGGCCTGCCAGACCTTCGGATGCATGATGATCGACGTTTCGATGCCGACGATGTCGTCGCGACGCTGCACCATGTCCCGCCACCAGGCGTCGCGGATGTTCTTCTTCAGCTCGACGCCGAGGGGACCATAGTCAAAAAACCCGTTCAGACCGCCGTAGATTTCAGACGACGGAAACACGAAGCCACGGCGTTTCGCGAGGGAAACGATGGCCTCCATCAGGTTGTCGGGCGTGACGTTCGGCGAGGACATAAGAGTTCGAGGCTAGAGGTTTCCCCTCTCACGGGTCAACTGCGCGGATGCCCAGAGGGCCACGGTCGAAGCCGAGCCGCCGGATCCGCCAAGGCGTCGGACGGTCGTCCTATTCGCGACGCACGCGTTCTTTTTCTTCCTCGCGCTCTTCTTCCAGGCGAGAGCGTTCGGCGGCGATTTGGGCGCGGACCTTTTCCGCCTCGTCGTACTTGCCGTCGGCCAGCGTTTCCTCGAGCTGCTTTTTCAGAAAGATCTCACGTTCAGCGATTTTGCCTTTATAGATCGTGTCGATTTCTGCCAGGCGGGCTTTCTTTTCGGGGGTGAGTTTCTTGCCGGAAGTGGGGTCGGACTTATTCAGTCGCTCCATCGCGAGTTCGTAGGCGCTCTTCATGGTCTCATCTCAAGGGACAGGCGTGTACGAGACCAGCACGATCAGCACCAGGCCGGTGTAAACAAAGGGTGGCCAAAACCCTCCCACGCGGCGGCTCCACCCAAAATGGAAGCCCACCAACAGGAGACCGATCAGGCCGGTCAATGCCACAAACCCCACGGCAGGAGAGGAAAACGACGCCACGAGATGCACGCCCGGCTGGTCCGCGAACCAGGCGAGCAGACGCACCACCAGCCAGAGCACGAGGGCGGCACCGTGATTGAAAACCAGGCTCAGGTGGGTCGCCCCGAGCAAACCGGACACCAGCGACGCCAGTCCGGCCAGGATGGCGATCGAAGCGAGGGGGATCGCGGCGAGATTCGCCACCAATGCCCCGGGGGTCAGGAGCCCGAAGTAAAGGACGCCGGTCAACGCGCTCATCAGCAGGGTCGAAAGTCCGAGCGCGGCCGTGTTGAGGGATGAGGCGAGGCCGGCGGCGAGACAATGGTGTTTCCACGACCGGGCCGAGGCGGGAAGCGATCGAAAGGGTATCAACGTGCGGTTCCACGCCTCTCCCAGGGGCAGCCCCAACAACAGCAGGGCTCCCACGATGCCGTAACTCATTTGAAAGCTGGCGCTGAACAGCTGCATCGGATCGAACACGAGGACGATCCAGGCGGAGGCCACCCAGGCGGACACGGTGCTGCGCGGAAGCCGCAGCACAAAGGCAACCTCGACGAGGAACACCATGAGGAAGGCGCGAAGGGCGGAGGGCGTCCGACCGGTCACATCCACGTACAACCACAACAGCACCACGAGCAGGCCAAAGATGGCCCACGGTCGGAGGCGGCACGCCATGAGGAGCCCGTGAAGGGCCATGGCGATGACTCCGATGTGCATGCCGCTGATCGAAAAGAGGTGCAGCGTACCGGTTTGGGTGAACCAGACCTGCTGCTCCTCGCTCAGCTCCCGCTGCAGGCCCAGGACCATGGCTTTGAAGATCCCCTCGAGCCGGGGATGAGCCTGCAAACCAAAGCCGAGGATGCGACTCAGCTCACGTTGGGCAGCCTCGCACCAGCGACGGTACGACGTGGCCTCCTGCACCACCCGAACGGAACGGGCTTGGGTCAGCTTGAAGTTGAGCCCAACGCCGGCAAGGTAGCCGTCAAAGGTGTTTGCGGCCGGAGATTTGGGCAGCCGTTGCAAGCGACCGACCACTTCGTTCACCTCGGACGGGATCGGACGGGGCCGAAGCCGTGCGAGTCGGGCCGCTACGTAAATCCGTTGTCCCACCAACTCGGACGACGGAGCGGCGGCGCGACGAACGACTCCCCAGCCGCTGACTTTGCGCGGATCGGTTCCGGCGGGAAAGAGGCGCTCCCATTCGAGCTCGATCCGCACCTCGCGCGGCGGAAGGGTCTCCCACAACGCCAGCCGCGCCCGGGTGAGGGAGTACATGACAAAGCCGGAAAGCGTGAGACTCAGCGCCAATCCCACCCACCATCCGCTCCCGCGGATCAGCAGCGATCCCCAACCTGCCACGGTCACGGCCGCGGTCAGGCAGAGACCCAGTAGCCAGCCAGGGGGAGCCCCCGGAGTGACTTTCGCTAGCGTCAACCCCACGGCCCAGGGGAGAAGAACCCAGAGCAAAGGCGCTCGCTGACCCAGTGTCCGATCCGACATGCCCACCGTTCAGACGCACCGACGAGGCAGTGCCAAGACTAATGCAGACGAATTGCTAAAAATACGTGCCCCCTGCTGCCGTTTGCCGAGGTGCCGTCTGCGCAGGAAGGAAACGGGCCGACCGAATGCGCCGCTCGCCCGCGCCAGCAACCCAGGACTCCAAAATTGGTCTGCCCCTGTTTATGCAACCTCTTGAGATTGCAATAATTAGCCTGTCCCTTATCATGCAATCTATAGAGATTGCATAAGGCGGGACGCGGCCTCGGTACGTCCACCCCGACTTGGCCCTGTCTCCGGCCTGCGCTTCCCCACCGAGGGAAGGTCGTGGCGGCTCCATTCTGTCAAGAGATGCGCAACCCGTAAAGGCTGCCCAAAATTAGCCTGTCCCTTATTGAGCAACCTCGACGGATTGCAGAAAACGAGCCTGTCCCTTGATTTGGGACCGCGGGGACCGTTGAGGTGGAAATCGGGCGGTCCTTTGGCTTTGCGTCGGAGCGGGGATTTTGCGGCCTTGAGGGGACGGCGTGGGTACGCCGCGTATGCCCGACGACGACCAAACCGATCTCTTTGGGGCCAGTGAGCCCGTCTCCCCGGCTGCCGGCGAGGGCGCCGCGGCCACACCGGCGTCGCATCAGCCGCTCGCCGCCCGCATGCGTCCGCGTTCGCTCTCCGAAATCGTTGGACAGGAGCACCTGACCCAGTCTGGCGCCCTGCTGCCGCGTCTGGTGGCGTCCAACCGCTTTGGATCACTGTTGTTCTACGGGCCGCCGGGTTGTGGGAAAACCAGTTTCGCCGAGGCCATCGCCCGCGAAACGGGCAGTCGCTTTGTGCGGGTCAACGCCGTCATGTCCAATGTGGCCGAGCTACGCGAAATCCTCGCTTCCGCGCGCCGGCGCCCGGAAGCCCGCACTCTGCTCTTCATCGACGAGTTGCATCGATTCAATAAGTCACAGCAGGACCTGCTGCTTCCCGACGTGGAGGAGGGGGTGGTCCGCTTGATTGGGGCCACCACCCACAATCCCGGCTTCTACGTCAATCCTCCGCTGCTCTCCCGCAGCCACTTGTTCCGCCTCGAGCCGCTCTCGGCCCACGCCGTTGCGAGCGTGCTGCGCCGGGCCTTGGGCGACGTCGATCGGGGCCTGGGTTCGCGGTCTGTCACCGCCGATGACACGTTGCTCAAGGATCTGGCGGTGCTCTGCGACGGCGATCTTCGCCGCGCGCTCAACGCCCTGGAGGTCATCGTGCTCGGCCTGCCCGAAGGGGCTACACTCACGCCCGCCGACATCGAGGTCTTTGCCCGGGAGCGTCGCATCCGCTACGATGCCAACGAGGACGAGCACTATGACACCATCTCGGCCTTCATCAAAAGCTGCCGCGGGGGCGATCCGGACGCCGCCCTCTACTGGCTGGCCAAGATGCTGGCCGGCGGCGAGGACCCCCGCTTCATCGCCCGACGCCTGGTCATTCTCGCCAGCGAGGACGTGGGTCTCGCCGATCCCCAAGCCCTGCCCCTGACGGTTGCGGCCCACCACGCCTGCGACTTCATCGGCCTGCCCGAGGCAGAACTGACCCTCGCCCACGCCACGCTCTACATTGCCTGCGCCCCAAAGAGCAACAGTGCCACCTTGGCACTCGGCGAAGCCCACCGAGCGCTGAAGGAAAGGCCGGTGCAACCCGTTCCCTTGCCCCTGCGCGACAAGAGCGGCCAAGCCAGCAAGCAGGCCGGTCACGGCAAAGGCTACCGCTACTCGCACGATTACCCGGAAGCCATTTCAGGCCAGGACTATCTGACCACCCCTCTCACCCTCTACTCGCCCAAACCGGTCGGCTGGGAAGCCAAGATCGCCGAGCGTCTCGCACGCTGGCGTGCCCTGAAAGCCGACCTTCGCTCCGACCCAAACCGTGTCCCCTAGTTCGGGCGCATGCCTCGCTCGTCTCCACCGCGTCCATTCGCACCGGAGCCCCCCTCCCCCGTCACCCAAACTTCACGGCTTCTTCACGCCGGGGCACTTGTGCTCACCCTGCATGTCCGTAGGATATCCCCATGACGCTCAGCGCCCCCGTTTTGAAAACGCTGCTGATGGCTGCTTCGCTGGGCATGGTGGTCCCCATGCTGGCCCAGTCGACCCCACCCGCCAAACCGCGTGTCACAGCTGGCAAGGACCCCGAAGCCGAACCGGTGCTGCCCGGCGTGTCCGTGGCCCGGGGTGACGGGTGGATGTGCCTCTCCATCGAAGGCGGCGCGTTTCGTCTCGGGTTCTACGATGCCGCCAAGAAACCGATTCCCAGCCCGGCCAGCCGCGCCACCGCCCGGTGGAATCCACCCCTCAAAACCGGGGAAGTCCGCGCCGTGCTCAATCCCACGGGGGACGGTCTGACGCTGCAGTCGAACAAACCGGTGCGTCCTCCTCTCGTGTTCAAAGTGTACCTGACCTTGCTCAATGACGACGGTGCCGCCCTGGAGTCGCACGTGATCGACTTCAAAGGCTGACCCCTCCCCCCTACCGGTGTCTCCCTGCCTGAAACGCGGGTGACCCAACCCAGCCGCTTCTGGCACGCGCGGGTTCACCCGCGTCCGGCTCACCCGCCTCTCATTGCCTTTGACTTGGCAAGTCGGCGACGCAGGCTCTGTCCCTTACCTCCCCCAATATGGTTAGCCCCAATCCCGCTGAAAACAACGGTGGCACTGCCTTGCCCGCCGCTGAAGCCCGCGCTCTCAATGATGTGGTCATCCGGCTCGCCGGTAACTCCCAGGACGGAATCCAGACGATCGGCGGTTTCCTCGCCCGCCTGGCCGGTCGCAGCGACCAGGACGTCATGACTTACATGACGATCCCGTCCACCATCTCCGGCGGGCCGTCCATCTTCCAGGTACGCATGGGCACGGGCGACATCCTCTCGTCCGGCGATCAGGCCGACTTCCTCGTCGCCTTCTACCAGCACAGTTACGAGAACCACCTCTCCTCCCTTCGTCCCGGCGGCGTGCTCCTCTACGACGCGGACCACGTGAAACCCAACCCGGACGACAAGCGGTTTACCGCCGTCGCCGCCCCCATCACCAGCGGCACGGTCGAGGCCGTCGGCGGCTCGTCCAAGGACAAGGGCAAAAACCTTTACGTGCTCGGCCTGATCGCCCGCGTCTTCAATCTCGACGTCGCCAAGCTGAGCGGCCTGATCAAGGAGCGCTTCGGCGGCAAGACCGAGGACATCGTGCGCAATGCCATGCTGGCGTTCGACGCCGGTTACGCCTGGCCGGCCGACAACCTGCGCGACTGCTTCTACCGCTTCAACCCGCCGACCCGCACCAGCACCCGCCCGCAGGTCACGCTCGACGGCAACTCCGCCATGACCTACGGCCTCATCGCCGCGGGCGTGCGCTACGGCTCCGGCTACCCGATCACCCCGTGGTCCAGCATCATGGAAATGCTGCGGTCCGAGCTTCCCAAATACGGCGGGCTCTTTGTGCAGGCCGAGGACGAACTCGGCGCCGTTTCCTACGCGCTCGGCTTCTCCTACTCGGGCCACCTCGCCATCACCGGCAGCTCCGGCCCGGGCCTTTCGCTGAAGATGGAGGCGCTTGGCTGGGCGGTCATGTCGGAAATGCCGCTGATCGTGATCAACGTGCAGCGCGGCGGCCCCAGCACCGGCATGCCGACCAACGTGGAACAGAGCGATCTGCTCCAGGCCTTGTATGGGAGTCACGGTGACGCTCCGCGCGTGGTGCTCGCGCCGCGCGACGTCGAGGACTGCTTCTACATCGCCATCGAGGCCGCCCGCATCGCCCGCGCCTACAGCACGCCGGTGATCATCCTGACCGACCAGGCCCTCTCCTCGCGGATCGAGGCGTTCGACGAGCCGGACCTCGCGGGACTCATGGTCGACCCCGCGCCCGATCTCTCCGCACGCCCGGCCGACTTCAAGCCCTATCCGCTCGACCGGATCACACGCCACGCCCCCCCGGGATCGCGCGTCGGCTCGGGTGTGTATCCAACGGTGACCGGCCTCGAACACGACGAACTGGGTCACCCGACCGGAAGTCCGCAGCTGCACACCAAGATGACCGCCAAGCGGCGCGAGAAGCTCAAGGCACTGGCGGCCACCCTGCCCGCGGCCGAGGCCTTTGGCGACCCGGAAGGCGACGTCCTCCTCGTCGGCTGGGGTTCCACCTTCGGCCCGGTCCGCGAGGCGCTGAACCGCATCCGCAACTCCGGCACCAAGGCCGCCCAGCTCCACCTCCGCCACCTCAATCCACTGCCGCCCGGCCTGGAGGACGTCTTCCGGCGCTACCGCCAGATCATCGTCGTCGAAATCAACGACGAGGGACTCTATGGATACGGCCAGCTCGCGACGCTGCTCCGCGCCCGCTACGCCAACCCGGCCATCCGCAGCCTGACCAAGACCGACGGACTCACCTACAAGGTCAGCGAGATTGTCAACGGCGTCACCCACCTGAGCGCCCGCAACGGCGTCCCGGCCTGAGCCCGCGCGCCCACCGCCCGTCCACTCCGACCTCAACTTCCTTTCTCTTCCTCACCCCATGTCCGCCCCCGAGATACTTCCGCCCGCCCTGCCCGCCACCGACCGCGCCCCCCTGACCAAGAAGGCCCTGACCGCCGACCACCCGACGTGGTGCCCAGGCTGCGGCGATTTCGCAGTCCTGCACTGCTATTACCGCGCCCTGGAAAAGCTGAACTATCCGCACGAGAAGATCGTCACGATGGCCGGCATCGGCTGCTCGTCACGTTTCCCCTACTTCGTCAACACCCACGGCGGCCACTACATCCACGGACGCTCCCTGCCGTTCTCGGCCGGCGTGAGCCTGGGCCGGGACGACCTGCACGTCTTCGTCTTTGGCGGCGATGGCGATGGTTTCTCCATCGGCGGCAATCACCTCGATCACGTGGCCCGCAAGAATCCACGACTCACCTACGTGATCATGGACAACTTCGTCTACGGCCTGACCAAAAAGCAGACCTCGCCGACCTCCCCCATCGGTTTCAAAACCAAGACCGATCCGACCGGCGCCTTCGATCAGCCGATCAATCCGATGCGCAAGCTGGTTGACAGCGGCGCCACCTTCATCGCCCGCAGCCATGCCACCCAGGTCAATCACATGACCGAGATGATCATGCGCGCAGCCCAGCACGACGGGTTTTCGGTGATCGAAATCCTCTCGGAGTGCGTCGAGTTTTACCCGGGCGCGTTCGACACCAGCGTACCTCGCAAGGGCGGAACCTTCGGCCTGATCCAGGAAAAGAAGAACGACGGCACACCGGAGGACGCCACGCGTCACGATACCACCGACGAAGTGGCCGCCTACCGGCTCGCCTCCGAACCGTGGCCGGGGCTCTTCGGCGTCTTCCTCGACAAGAAGCGTCCGACCAAGAATCAGCTCGAAGCCAACTTGATCGCCAAAGCCCGCGAACGCACCAAGGGCGCCAGCGACCTCCAGCTCCTGCAAAGCACCTTCGCGAAGCTGCGCTGAGGACCAGGCGCGATCGCCCCCTCCTCGCGATCGCCGCCTGCAAAATCCGAGGCGGGTGGCCTGACTCGGACCACCCAGGTTCAGATCCGTTGCATCAGCACGGCCACACTCAGTTTCTGCGTGTGCGTGCCCTTGAACACACCGCTCGTCGGCGACGTGTCGCGATAGTCCCGCCCGATGGCCACCTTGACGTGACGCTCACCCGCCAAGCAGTCGTTGGTCGGATCGAGCGGCCACCAAAACCCGCCAGGGAGGTGCACTTCGACCCAGGCATGACTCTCGCTCGCACCAATCAGCTTCGGATCTTTCTGTTCCTCTGAAGCACGGCGCTGGGTTTCAGTTTCAATGTATCCTGTGACATACCGCGCAGGAATCTCAGCCGAACGCAGAATCGCGATCATGAGCTGGGCAAAATCCTGACATACACCAGCTTGCAATTTCAGGATTTCAGTGATGCCGGTATCGATCCGGGTCACTCCGGGCTGATATCGGAACGTCTGCTTGATCCACGAGTTCAGCTTGAGCAGGGAGGGCCCCAAGGCATCGCTCGGCTTGAAAAAGCGGTTGGCAATCGCATTCACCTCCGCCGAAAGCGAGATGGCGGGTGAAGGCATGAGGAATTCAAAGAGCTTGAGCCGCTCGCTGCGAAAAATCTGGCGCGCCTCGGAAATGCTGATGTCGTACGCCGCCTTGGGCACATCGCGCAGGGAGGTCTCGACCTCGCTGACACTGTCAAGGAGCAGCTCCTCATGCCGCTTCACGATGGAAAATGTCTCCACAATATTGCCGAAGTAGTCGGCATAGGTGTGGATATTGCACGGGGGCATGGTCACCAGCCGCCGGGAGCAGCGACGCTGGTTCTCGTCATCGGTCGGCGTCAACCGCGCTTCCATGAACGACTCCGACGCCGTGCCGGCATAGCGGTAGTGCGTGCGGTGGGAGATTCGGAAACGCATGGAAGAGTCCGATCAAAACAACCCGGGGTCCGCTGGCAATGGCCGGGTTTTCGCGAATCTGCACAATTTTCGCCCGGGTCTCCCGTGCCCCACGACCCTCCCGAGACCAGAATAACCCCTTCCCTGTCCGGTGGCTTAACGCAAATGAATCCCCCTCGGCCCCACCCCAGCTGTCCACGGGTTGACACTCCTCTCCGACTCAAGGAACGTGCTCGAATGAGCTCAGTTCTCTCCTCATCACCCTTCGACAGCGTCGAAGCTGTCGTACAGGACATCAACGAAGGCAAGTTGGTGATCGTGACCGATGATGAGGACCGCGAGAACGAAGGCGACCTGATCATGGCGGCCTCCAAGGCCACCCCGCAGACGATCAACATGATGATCCGGTACTGCAGCGGGATCGTCTGCGTGCCCATGCTGGAACACCAACTCAAGCGCCTCGGGCTAGGCCCCATGGTGGCCCGTAATCGGGAATCCCACCGCACCGATTTCACCGTCAGCGTCGACGCCGCCGAGGGAATTTCGACGGGCATCAGTGCCTACGACCGGACGCAGACCATCCGCATCCTCGCCGGCGCCGAGTCGCGCCCGGAACAGTTGGTCCAGCCGGGTCATGTGTTTCCCCTGCGCGCCCGCTCCGGCGGCGTGCTTGAACGCGCCGGCCACACCGAAGCGGCCGTGGATCTCGCGATCCTGGCTGGCCTGCACCCGAGCGGGGTGCTCTGCGAACTGGTCAACGACGACGGCACCGTTCAGCGCCTGCCGGAATTGATCGAGTTCAAGCACCGGTTCGGTCTGAAGATGATCTCCATCGCCCAGCTCATCGAACACCGGGTGCGCCGCGACCAGCTGATCGAGTGCGTTTCCACCCAGCCGTTTGCCACCGACTTCGGAGATTTCACCCTGCATGTGTTTCGTAGCCGGCTCGACGGTCGACACCACCTCGCCCTGGTCATGGGCGCCCCGGGCCCGGAGCCCACGCTGGTGCGGGTGCACAGCGAAAACCTGCTCAGTGATGTCTTCCGCGCCAAGGGTATGGACAGCCACCGCTCGCTTGAGGCCGCTCTGGCTGCAGTCGCCAAAGCCGGCAAGGGCGTCATTCTCTACATGGAGCCCGCCAATGCCGGTGATCTCATGCTCCGTCGCCTGCAGGCCAGCCCGGGAGGTGGCGCTCCGGCGATGAGCTTCCGCGACTACGGCATCGGCGCCCAAATTCTCGCCGCGCTGGGATTGGGTCGCATCCGCCTCATGACCAACAACCCCCGCAAGGTCATCGGCCTCGACGGTTATGGACTCGAGCTCGTGGAACAAGTCCCGCTTTGACCCGGTCCGCGCCTGCTCCCGTCACCGTTTATCTCTCCTGCATGAGCCTCGACGCTCCCAAGTCTCGCGCCCTCGACGCCTCGCGGCTGTCCTTTGGCATCATCGCATCTCGTTTCAACGAGACGTTGGTCGACGCCCTGGTTGAACGCGCCCAGGCCACGCTCATCGCCGCCGGCGTCAAGGCCTCCCGCATCCGCCTCGAGCGCGTACCGGGTTCGCACGAGATTCCCTACGGTATTGACGCCTTGCTGCGCAGCGGTCGCTTCGACTGCGCCCTCGCCCTTGGCGTGCTCATCGGCGGCGACACCAACCACCACGAGATGGTGGGCAACAGTGTCTCCCAAGCCCTCCAGCACATTTCCCTCGCCCGCCGCACCCCGGTGATCAACGGAGTGATCGTGGCCAACACGCGCGTCCAGGCCGAGGATCGCACGATCGGCCGGATCAACCGGGGCGTTGAATTCGCCCAGGCCGCCCTCGAAATGGCGGCCCTCCACCGGCGTCTGCGACGCTGAGCCCCTTTCCTCGACCCAACGTTCTTTTCCCCTCTCCCGATGAGCAAAGCTCAGTTCGCCCAACGCCGCGACGGCCGCATCGCCGCCCTTCAGTACCTTTTCGCCTGGAGCCTGAATCCTCCCATGAACCTGACCGACGACCTGCGCGTCTTCTTCGAAAGCCAGGAGCATCCACGAGAGCACTACGCCTTTGGCGAAGAGCTGATCCACGGCGCCATCCAGCACATGGCGGAGATCGACGGCCACATCCGGTCGCTCGCCCACAACTGGGAGTTTGATCGCATCGCCAAGATCGATCTCGCCATCCTGCGACTCGCCATCTTCGAGATGAAATACCGGAACGACATCCCTCCCGTCGTCTCGATCAACGAGGCCATCGACCTCTCCAAGCAGTTTTCCAACAACGACGCGAAGCGCTTTATCAACGGCATCCTCGACCGCCTGAAGGGCCAGCTCGGTCGCGACGCCCGCAAGGCCGAGACCCCAGCCTGAGAAAAAACGGAAAAACGCGGAGGCGCGGTGACGCGGAGTACCATCCGGTCAACCGCACGGCTTCACCCGTTCTCCGCGATTCTCTTGTCCTCCGACCGATCATCCTGATCCAAGCACCCGTCTCATCACCCTCTCTCCGTACTTCGCGCCCTAGCGTCTTCGCGCTTCCCAGCCTCCGCGCCTCCGCCACTCCGCGTTTTTCCGCCTCAGCCATTCCATGTTCGGTCTCTTCAAAAAATTTAAGGACGGTCTCGCCAAGACGGTCAGCGCCATCGCCGAAAAGACGCGCGGGCTCTTCTCCGGACGCTCGATCGACGCGTCGTCCCTCGAAACCCTCGAGGAGGCCCTCTACACCGCCGACTTCGGCGTCGCCACCACGGAGGAGATCCTCTCCGAAATCAAGGAAGCCACCCGCAAGGACAAGGACCTGCGCGGCCAGGACGCCGCCGCGATCGGCGCGGCGGTGTTGCGGCGCGTGCTCGCCGGCAGCGAAGGAGTTCTGACCCGCGCCGCCACCCCTCCAACCACCATTGTCATGATCGGGGTCAATGGCTCGGGCAAAACCACGACGTCCGCCAAGCTGGCCTGGATGCTGAAGCAGGACGGCGCCACGGTCACGGTGGCCGCCTGCGACACCTTTCGCGCCGCCGCCGTCGAGCAGCTCAAGTCCTGGGCCCAGCGGCTCGACCTCGAGCTGATCGCCAGTCACACGGGAGCCGACGCCGCCGCCGTGGCCTTCGACGCATTCCAGGCCGCCCGGGCCCGGGCCCGCGATTTTCTCATCATCGACACCGCCGGCCGGCTCCACACCAAGAGCAACCTGATGGAGGAGCTGGCCAAGATCCGTCGCGTGCTGCAGAAGCATGATCCCACCGCTCCACAGCACCGCTGGCTGGTCGTGGATGGCTCGCTCGGCAGCAACTCGATCGAACAGGCGAAGGTGTTTCACCAGAGTTTCGGCCTGACCGGGCTGGTCGTGACCAAGCTCGACGGCACCAGCCGCGGCGGCGCCATCGTCGGGATCTGGCGCGAGCTCAAGCTGCCCATCTATTTCCTTGGCCTCGGCGAACAGGCCGAGGACCTGCAGCCCTTCAACATCGAAAACTACGCCCGCGCGGTCTTCGGTATCGAATCGCCGGCGACACCGGCGTAACGGGCGCGGGAATTTGCAGCGATTCCGTTGGAGGCGGCCTCGATGAGGCCGCGACGGGACCAACCGGTCCCGCCTCGGTCGACCGATTTCTCCATGCGACCCCAATCTCCGCGGGGTCGGCCGACCCCACCTCCAACTGAATCCCGTCTGATTTCCACGGCCCCTTCTGGTTAAAACGCCACCTGCCACCCCGCCGACACCGCGCGCCCTCCGAGGGGCGCCACGTCCTTGAGGAAGGAGGTATGGGGTCGGGCCTCGGCGTCACCCAGGTTCGTCGCCCGGAGAAAGGCGTCGCACACCAGGGATCCGAGGTTGAACCGGTAGGCACCAAAGGCGCTGATCAGGGTGTATCCAGCGGTCGGAGTCTCGCCGTCCGCAACCCGTGACTGCCGCGCCACGCGCTGCACCTCCGCTCCGGCAAGAAAACCGCCCGCCGACCAGGTCAGACCCGCGCTGCCCTTGAGGGGCGGGATGCGCGGCAGCGAGACTCCAGACGCCTCCTCGGCCCGGGTGAAATCACCCGCCACGCGCAGATCGAGTCGGTGCTGCCGGCCCTCGTGGAGGTGCAGGATGGCTTCGACTTCGGCCCCCCAGAAGTCGGCATCGCGCTGCACATACCGGTACACGGGAAGTCCATCCTCGTCGGCGCCCGTCGGCTGATCGAAGATGTAACCAGAAAACGAATTCACATAGACGGTCGCCGCCCCGGTGACTCCTCCGCTGCGGCGGCGCAGGCTGAGTTCCGCCCCGGTCGATGTCTCGCGTCCAAGGCTCCGGTCCCCGATCTCATACGCCCCGGTGCCGGCATGCGGTCCGTCGGCAAAGAGCTCCTGGGCGTTGGGCGCACGCCCGGTCCGCGTCACCGAGAGCGCCAGCGCATACGGATCCGCCCACGCCCACACCACTCCGGCGCTGCCGCTGAACGACTGGTCGCGGCGGCGGTCCGAGCCGTCCCGGAGTGTGATCTCCTGATCCTCGTAGCGGGCACCCGCCTGCCAGGTCAGGGCGCCGGTCTTCGCTTCTTCAAAGACAAAGAGAGCCCGTCCTTCGGTCAGCGACGGTGGCAGGAACGCCTCGTCACCCTCGGCCGAGAAATCGCTGCGGGTGACCTGCGCCCCCCACGACCCCTCCACTCCGCCGAGCGAGCGGTGCAACAGTTCAAACCGGCTGTCGAACCCGCGGTTCCGGAACACGGTCCCGATCGCATCCCCTTCCAGCTCCTGGTGGCGGTACTCCGCCCGACCGAACTTCAGTCGCATCGTTTTGACGAGCTCCCCGTCGAGGCGAAGCTCGCCCTGCGCGTCAACCCGACGCTGCCGGAGGTCAATGCGGACGGCCTCGTCGCCATGCTCGCCCTCCTCCTCCGCGTGTTCATGCTCATGGGCGCCCCCGGGCACGCCGTAGAGGGTGTTGAACCCGTTGAAGGAGAAGCCGAAGTCGAGGCGGCGGGTCACCCACGACACCCCCGCGGCACCGCCGTCGGACACCACGCGGGTGTTGGAGAGCACGCCGGAGATTTCCTCGGGGGGTGCCTCCCCCTCGGCCGCCGCCTCCGCGGCCTCCGCCGCGCGTCGCGACGCGCTCTCGGCATATCCCGGGATCTCAAGGTCGGACGCCTTGCGCCGAAAGCCATCGAGGTGCACCACGAGGGCGCTGCTCTTGGACCGGTGCAGGGCGAGATCGGTCACGGCGCCAAAGCCGAATTCATTGGCGCCGGTGCCGGCCCGGGCCTCGATCTTGCCCGAGACGGTGCTCTCCGGGATCTCGGTTTCGATCCGGTGGGTGATCAGGTTGACGACCCCGCCGACGGCCGAACTGCCGTAGAGCAGGGAAGCGGGCCCCCGCACCACCTCGATGCTTTGCACAAGGAAAGGCTCGACACTGACCGCGTGGTCGGGACTGGTGACCGAGGCGTCCACCGTGCCGACCCCATTCTCCAGAATTCGGATACGATCGCCGCCGAGCCCCCGGATGACCGGCCGGCCGGCGCCCGGTCCAAAGGCGGTCGACGCCATGCCGACTTCGCCCGCGAGGGTTTCTCCCAGCGTGCCCTGGCGGCGGACTTGCAGGGCGCGGCCGGTCAGCACCGTGGTGGCGGCGGTGATTTCATCCTGATGGCGCAGGAATGGGGTGGCCGTAACGACCACGTTTTCGAGGTGAACCGGATCTTCGGGCGCGGGGCCCGGAGGCGGGGTTTGGGCGACCACGGGGACGGTGGCGCAGAGACAGAGTGCAGAAAGAGAGGAAGGGAAAAGGTGCATGACGGTCGTGCCGGGCATTCGGTCGCGAGCGCCTGACGCGGCGCGGCACGACCGGGAAGTGTGGACGTCTCAGCGGCACGACCGTGGTCGCGTCGCTGGAGGGAAACAGGCGGAGATCCGTGTTGCGCCGCCGGCGGAACCTCCGTGGCGGGTGGCGCGGATCGCAATGACGACGCCACGGCCCACCTCAAAGGCGGACGGCGTGAAGTCGCCTCTACCAGGGGGCTAACACGACCCGGGCGGTCCTCGTTCCGGCTGCCACAGGTACCGCGGTGGGGACAGGTGCAGTTCCTCGGGCGCAACGGCTGAACCGTCCACGCCCAGGTTAGGATGGACGTCGAGGACGCAGGCCGTACCCGCGACGTCCACACCTTGGGAAAACAACTCGACCACACACCCCTCATCCGAGGTGGTCTCCGGCGCGTGCGGGGCATGGGAGCCGTGCGCATGGCCGTGGTGGCAGGCATCGGCTCCGTCATCCGGCAGCGCATGCAGCCAGGCATGGGCCTCCGGGCTCACCGTCAGGACGCCAAGTAACAGGACCAAGCTCGCCCCCAGCCCCGCGGTGAGGCGGTGCAACCAGGCAGTCAGGGTCGTGGGACGGCGGCGGGCCATGAAATCGGTCAAAAGGTGCTCAGGCCAGACAGGCCTTGAATGCCTCGGTCAGCGCCGTGCGATCAAGGTTCTTGCCGATGAACACGAGCGTATTGGTCCGGGGATCACGGCCCCACTCGCGGTCAAACTTGGCATCGAACAACATGTGGACCCCCTGAAACACCAGCCGCTTCGGCGTGCCCTTCACACTCAGAACTCCCTTCATGCGGTAGATGTCGCCCCCCTTGGTGCGCAGGAGCTCGCTGATCCAGGTGTTGAGGCGGTTGCCGTCGAGGTCGCCGGGATGACTGATGCCGACGCTGGAGACCTCGTCGTCGTGTGAATGGTGCGCATGGTAGTCCTGCTGCCAGCCCGGTCGGGCGTTCTGTCCCATCACCGCAATGTGCAGGGGCGTCTCGCCGTTCTGCTCGAAGACCGCGTAGAGGCCGGGCTCGTCGAGCTTGAGTTTGAAATGGGCGTGACCGTCCTCGAGTTGCAGGCGATAGAGCTTTGCGCCCGGCACCACGGTTTCTCCCGGTGCGAGTTTGGTTTCCCAGTCGGAATAGGTCACGACCGCCGCCTCCCGGGCCGCAGCGATGTCCTTTTCGTCAAATGACTTCACCGGCAGCACGACCAGGTCGAGTTCGTTCTCATTTCCGTGGTGATGGTGGTGATGCCCCTCCCCTTCTCCGTGATCATGCCCGTGGCCGTGATCATGGTCATGACCGTGGTCGTGGTCGTGGTCGCAATGCCCGATCGCGAGTTCCCAGGTGCCCTTCGGCAACGCATAGATCCCGGCCCATTCAAAGGGATACTCGGGCTCGAGGAAGGCGGGATCGAGGTCGGTGGCGCGCGAGAGGTTGAAGCCGCCGACATCGAGCACCGCGGAGAGCGGCACCTGGGCGTTGAGGGACCGGAGCACCTTCGCCGGGGCGTTCATTTTGTGGATACGCGCCTCCAGGGCGTTCAGATCCTCGTTCGAGACCAGGTCCGTCTTGTTGAGGATGAGCACGTCGGCGAAGGCGATCTGCTTTTTCACCTCCGGGGAGGTGTCGATGTGCTGGGTGACGTGTTTGGCGTCGACCACGGTGACGATGGCGTCGAGACGGAAGCGGGACCGCATTTCGTCATCCGTGAAAAACGTCTGCGCCACCGGCCCCGGATCGGCGAGCCCGGTGGTTTCAATGAGGATGCCATCGAGCCGGTCCTTCCGTTTCATGAGCCGGCCCAGGATGCGGATCAGGTCGCCGCGCACGGTGCAGCAGATGCACCCGTTGTTCATCTCGAAGATCTCCTCGTCGCTCTGGATGACCAGCTGGTTGTCCACTCCGACCTCGCCGTACTCATTCTCGATCACAGCCAGCTTCTTGCCGTGCTGCTCCGTCAGGATGCGATTGAGCAGCGTGGTCTTGCCGGCGCCGAGGAAGCCGGTGAGGACGGTGACAGGGATGGGCGCGGGTGCGGTGGACATGGCGACGGGCAGCTACAGTCCGTCACCCTACCAAACACGTCAAGCGGCGGAACGCTTCGCCGCACGGCGGCGCCGGTACAGCACCAGACCGGAAAACGCGCCCAGAAGCAGTGCGCCGTAGGTCGAAGGCTCGGGCACGGGGGTGAGTTGACCATAGGTGGTGTTGGCGTAGGCCAGCCACTTCGTGTCGTCACCCGTCCAGGTGTCGATCGGTGTTCCCGTAAAATCCACTTGGTTGGTCGGTGCTGTCCCCTGGGGACCGGGGCTGCTTTGGACGAAGAAATAATCCAGGGCGTTGGTCCAGTTTTGCACCGTCAGGACATTGCCCGCTTCGCCCGAAAGGTTGCTGAACAGCACCGACGTCGCCCCGCTGCTCCCAAAGTCGAGCAGTGAATTGCCGGTGATCACGAGGCTGCCGAACTTGTGCTGGAACCCACTGCCGAGCAGGAGGGTGCCGCCATCGAGCACAATGTTGAGATTCGGGTTATTGAAGGCGGCATCGAGGGAAAGCGAGGCTCCCTCCTTGATCAGCAAGGTGCCCGACCCAGTGAACTGTCCGCCAAAGGAACTGGCGCCGTTGGCCAAGGTGAGGACTGCGCCGTCGAAGTCCACGGTACCCGTGCCAAAGAGACTGCCGACCGTTTCGCTGAAGCCGTTCAAGTCGAGGATCGAGGACTGACTCACCGTGATCCCGCTGGTGTCGCTGAACACCTGCATCGCCTGGAGGAGGATCTTGCCCTCCAGCAGGGTCGTTGCGCCCTGGAAACTGTTGGCCGCACCCAGGGTCAGCGTGCCTTTGCCCTCCTTGACCAGACCGCCTGAGCCGGTGGCGATCGAGGCGTTGATCGCCACATTGCCGTCGCCCCCCACGGTCAGCGTTTTGCCGTCACCCGAAACGCCCCCCGACAAGGCCAAGGTGCCGGCCGAGGACTGAACGCGGGCATCGGACTGCATTGTCACGACCCCAGAGAGGGTGTTGGAATTGCCGAGGTTGTTGATGGCCCCCACCCCGCCCACCCCGTTGCCCGAGATGTGAATCGGCTCGCTCAGAATGATATGGTTGCCGGGGCTGAGGGAGCCCACCGACAGCGTCGCGCCCGAGGCGACGGTGGTCTTGCCCACCCCATCTCCCAGCGCATTGGAACTGGCCGCGCGCAGGGTGCCTGAGTTGATGAAAATATTTCCTGTAAATGCAGTGTTGTTGCCGGAAAGGATGAGGTCGCCCCCTGTGCCCTCCTTGAAAAGCGTCCCCTCACCCTGGATGGAGCCACTCAGGCGCAAGGACCCGGATCCGAAAACATCCACCCGGAGGCCTGCCTTGAGCGAGAGGGCGGATTCGATGACCTGCGCCTGCGACGAACCCTGCTCAATCACCGGCACCTCGCCACCGCCCCGCGACTCAAACGAGAGCGTGCCCAGCTTCAACGTAAAGCTTTGTGCGGCAGTATCAAAACGCACTTGAGAGAGCACCCGGGTCGTTCCGACGTTGACGGTAGTCTGGTTCCCGGTGCCAAAAACAACCCCGGTCGTGGGGCTGCTGGGCGGGGTGACATCGCCCACCCAGTTGGCGGGCCTTTCCCAAAAGGTGGAAT
Organism: Opitutaceae bacterium; assembly: GCA_016794725.1. Classification (GTDB taxonomy): domain Bacteria; phylum Verrucomicrobiota; class Verrucomicrobiia; order Opitutales; family Opitutaceae; genus UBA6669. The sequence goes on from JAEUGZ010000470.1 coordinate 28,431, forward strand.
TGTCGCCGCTGTCCCACGTGTACCAGTTCACGTCCAGCACCACCGTGGCCGACATTTTCGGCACGAAGGCAAGCAGGAGCCATAACCAGGGTAAAACGCGGACTTTCACGGATGATACAAAGAAAACAGACCTGCCGTTTTCGCCGCCAGCCAATTCGGGCTTGGATTCCTGCGTAGAACTACGAGGGAAAAGCGGGCTCGATCGACCTCTCCGGCGGGGCTCACGCGGAGCCGCAACGTCGATCCGAGTTCGGGGTTTGTTGGAGGAGGAGCCGGGTCCTTCGCGCCCGCGCTGGTACTTCGGAGGCACCTGGGGACGGGTCTCGCCACTCACCCCGCCCAGAAGCAACTTGGCGTCCGCGTGTGTTCCGCCCGGACGGTCACGCGCCACCGCCCCTCACCCCGGCTTGGCGGTACCCGCCCCTCTTCCCTATCTCGACCCATGGCCCTGCCCTCACGTTGCCTGCCCATTGCCCTCGTTGCTCTCTTTCTTTTGGGACTGTTGAACTTCGGATCCGCCCGCGCGCAGCCGGCCACCGTCGAAGCCCGACCCACGGAACCCTTCCGCCGCGCCCGCTTTGTGGTCGAGCCGGCGGTCTTCCTGCCCCACTCCGCAGAGCGCTCCTTCATCGGTCCGGGTACCTTCGCCCTGGAAAACGGCGAATTGCTGATGGCGGCGCCTTGGGGTCGTCCCCCGACGAATTTCGAGCAGCTGGCTGCCACCCACCCCGTGCCTCCGCTTTACCGGAGCCGGGACGGAGGAAGGACCTGGCAGAAGGAGGGCGGCCTCCGCGTGGAGTGGACGCTGCCCGGCATGATCAGCGATGGTGGCATCAGCTTTCTGCGCTTGCAGGACGGGCGGCTCGCCCTGCTTGCCCATCGACACGTCGCCGGCCTGCATGGCGGCGGCTTGCCCGCCATCGCCTTTTCCCAGAACAACGGCGAAACTTGGACGCCCGCGCGGCTCGTGGGCGAGCCGGAAGGGGTGTGGTACGTGATGAATGACCGGCTTATCCAGCTGCGCAGCGGCCGCCTGATCGTCCCGGTGGCCCACGTCGCCCAACGCGCCGGCGGCTACATCGAGGGTGATCGCACCGTGGGGCTCTGTTTCTTCAGCGACGATGGCGGCAAATCGTGGACCCGCTCGCGCCAGCCCGCCACCCTGGACGACAAACGGGGCATGGCCGAACCCGCCGTGGCAGAAATCCCGGGCGGCCAGCTCCTGATGCTGGCCCGGACTGGAAGCGGATTCCTCTACGCGTCCCGGTCGGCCGACGGCGGCGAAACGTGGTCGTCACCGCAACCCACGACCCTGTTATCAGCCTGTTCGTCCCTGACGCTGAAAACACTGCCCGACGGCCGACTGATCGTGTTCTACAACCATGTGGAACCCATCGCTCGCGGCGCCTTTTTCCCGCGCACGCCGCTCTGCTACGCCGTATCCTCGGATCACGGACAAAATTGGGGCCCGCCGGTCATCGTCGATGATGAAGGTGTCGCCGCCCGGGACCGGCAGAACATCTACCCGTCGGCCGCCTTCACCCGCGAGGGCATGGTGCTGGTCTGGTCGTCCCATCAGGCCGACCCCCGCGGGAGCTTCGCCGGCCAGTACACTCCCAACATCGGCGGCGGCAAACGCGCGATCATCGCCTATCCTGAACCCGCCCCCGCTCCTCCGCTGGCGCAGGCGTTGTCGTCAACCGGAGTGCTCCGGATTCTTCCCTTGGGCGACAGCATCACCCGGGGCACCTACCTCGACAGGTATGAGTCTGGTCCCTACGCGGGTCAGGCAATCGGCCTCGCGTCACCGAATGCCGGCGGCTACCGGAAGCCGCTTCAGGACAGGCTCCGCCAGGCCGGGATCGCCTTCGATTTTGTCGGTGACCTGAGCTACTATGCCTACGGAACCGGCGCCGGACCTGACCCTGCTTTCGACCCGGATCACCAGGGCCTCGCCGGGTTCAGCAACCAGAAGATCCTTGACGGCGGCGTCGTGCCCACGCCGAAGGACGTGCTCGCGGCCTTGAACCAGCCGTCCCTCTCGGTCCAGGGAATCCGTGACGTGCTGGCCCGGCACCGACCCGACCTCATCCTCCTGATGTCGGGCGCGAATGGTTTCGACGCCGCGGCACGCGACACCTTGATCCGCACCATCGGCGAACACAGTCAGGCGCTGCTGCTGGTGGCCACCACCCCGCCCCAGGCGGCACCCAGGACCGGCTGGGAGCAGGTCACCGCCTACAACCAATCGCTCCCCGCGACCGTCGCCGCCCGCCGCGCCGCCGGCCAGCGGATCGCGTGGGTCGACCTCTACTCCGCCGTTTCCCCGGCCGACCTCCAGCCCGATGGCGTGCATCCGACCAAGGCCGGCCTGGAGAAAATCGCCCAGGCCTGGTTCGAGGCGATCACGGCCGCGCTCCGCAACACCGCGGCCACGCCGACCCTCTGACAAGGTTCACTTTCATCGGATCAAGGCCTTACCCGCACCGGTCCTGTTCTGCCACCATCGATGAGCCGCAAGCATTCAGTTGAACCACGAATTGACACAAATCTACACGAATGAAGACATGGAACGCCACGTTCTGAATCCATTCCATCATGCCCAAGAATAAATCGAAAGCCTATCGGACCGAGATTTTCTTCGTCGGTGGACGAATGAAGAAGAGAAAAATTCCCCTGATTGAGGGGATGGAAGTGGAGGAATTCATCCGACGAAATGCCGATGACGCTTTTCTCCTTCAGGAGGGCTACTACGAGATCCTCCACGAACGCGAAACGAAGCGGGCGAACAAGACACCGGCCACTTCATCCGCAGGAGGCAGTTCTCAAACAAACGGGCAATAACCATGTAAGCGGGCGGAATTGGCTTTGCCTCCCATATTTTCGGGACCTCGGATCTTTGCATGCCCAAGCATACCCACCGCAGCAACCCTGCTGCCCAACAGCTTCCGCCGGTCACTGACTGGAGAACGACCGATGCCGACGAGGTTCTCAAGCGCCAGTTGCGCGCGCGAGAGGAGCGTCCGCGCATCAGCAACCGGACCCCGGTCCATGCCATCTACTCGGATTTTCAGGTCCACTCCCCGAGCGGGCTTCACTACCAGGTCGAGATCCGCAATCTCCCGCACCAGCAGGTCGCCTGCACCTGCACCGACTTTCGCATCAACGGGCTCGGCACCTGCAAGCATATCGAAGCCGTCTTTCTCCACCTCGGGCGCCAACACCCCGCCGAATTCAAGGCGGCCCGCAGCGGGGCACCCTCTCCGCGCATCGATCTTGTACCCGATCGCGCCGCCGGCCGCCTGCGGGTCGAGCGCAATTTCGACCGCCTCCCACCACGGCTTCGTCGTCACTTCGATACCACGGGACTCCAGCTTCCCAACCGGGATCCAGCCGACCTGGCGACCGAACTCACCGCAGCCACCCTGCCAAACTTCCGCGTCTCCCTCGAAACCACCGCCTGGCTGGCCGCCCGTGAAATTGCACTTGATCGCGTCATCAGTCGTCGCGACTACGAAGCCGGCGTCGCCAACGGTCTGCATCCGGAGCACGAGACCTTGCTGCCACTTTTCCCATATCAACGGGAAGGCATGCTGCACCTCGCCTTCACCGAACGCGCCCTGCTGGCCGACGAAATGGGTTTGGGAAAGACCATCCAGGCAGTCGCCGCCTGTGCCCTGCTCCGTCGTCTTGGCAAAGCCAGCCGCGTCCTGATCGTAACTCCCGCTTCGCTCAAAACGGAGTGGGAGGAGCAAATCCGGCGATTCACTCCGCTGACCCTCCGCGTGGTCTACGGCTCGCGCTCCGCCCGCGTGCGCATCTACGACGACCCGTCGCCACCGTATTTCACCATCGCCAACTACGAGCAGATTGTCGCCGACAGCCTCGATCTCAATGAGCGGCTGCGTCCCGACATCGTGGTTCTCGACGAAGCCCAGCGGATCAAGAACTGGTCCACCAGGACCGCCCAGGCGGTCAAACGGCTCCGCAGTCGCTACGCCTTCGTCCTCACCGGCACACCCATCGAAAACCGAATCGATGAACTGCGCTCCATCGTCGATTTTCTCGATCCCGCCCTTCTCGGCCCGCTCTTCCGCTTCAATCGCGACTTCTACACCTTCGACGACAAGGGCCGTCCCGAAGGCTACCAAAACCTCGCCCTGTTGCGCGAACGCGTGCGGCCCGTCCTCCTGCGCCGGCGCAAGGCGGACGTCGAAACGGAATTGCCCGATCGTACGGACCGGCACCTTTTTGTGCCGCTGACGGATGACATGCGCGGCGACTACGCCAGCTACGAGAAGCAGGTGGCCGAGCTCGTCCAGAGGGCCAAACGCCGCCCGCTCACACCCAAAGAGCAGGATCTCCTCATGGTCCTCATGAACATGATGCGGATGATCTGTGACACGCCGGCGATCATTAAGTCCAGTTCGTGTCGCGACTGCCCGAAGCTCGACGAACTCGCGCGGGTACTCGATGAGGTGCTGGCCGATTCCGACGTCAAGGTCATCGTGTTTTCCGAGTGGGAAGGCATGCTCACCCGGGTCCGTGAACTTGCCGACAAACAAGGAATCGGATACGCGTGGCACACGGGTTCGGTGCCCCAGAAGCAACGACGCGCGGAAATCCTGGCCTTTCGTCAAGATCCGGGCTGTCGCCTGTTTCTCAGTACCGACTCCGGCGGCGTGGGACTCAACCTTCAGAACGCCAGTGTCGTGATCAACTGCGACCTGCCGTGGAACCCGGCCAAACTCGAGCAACGTATTGCGCGCGCCTGGCGCAAAAACCAGCTCCGTCCCGTCACGGTCGTCAACCTCATCGCAGAAAACACCATCGAGCACGGCATGCTCGGCAGTCTCGCCACCAAGCAGGAGCTTGCCCAGGGCGTGCTCGATGGCGTGGGCGATCTGGCGCAGGTGAAACTCAAGCGGGGGCGCCAGGATTTGCTCAAGCGGCTTGAACAAGTTCTTGCGGGTTCGTCCACCCCGACAGGCGCAGCCGGCGTCCCCCCGCCGGCGCGGCCTCCCGAACCGTCGTCTGATCCAGCCGCCACGTTTGCCGAATCCGCAGGCAGGACATTTGGCCCTCGTCTCATCCGCTGCGACGAAACATGGCTGGCCCATTCGGACGAGCCCGTTCTCGTCGCTGTCGTACAGGGCTCCGCTGCCGAGCAAAAGCCCCTGCTGGCCAGCCTGCTCAACGACACGCCTTGGCGCGGCCCGCGACCGTCCCTGCACGTCCTCGACGCCTCCGCCTGGGAGGCACTGCAGGCCCTCGCCGGTGCCGGATTGCTGACCTTGCACGCCCGGGCCACTCGTCCCCTGCTCGACCGTCAGGAGGGAGGCCATCAACCCACGCTCTCCGAGGAACAGCGCCGGCAGGTCGACGGTCTGCGCGCGCTCGCCCAGCGCAAGGCTCGCGCCGCCCGCGCGCTTCTCGCCGCCGACCTTGCCGCAGAAGCCGCCCCGGCCCTGCGCGAGGCGGTGCTCGCCACCGCGCAGGCGGGCGAAATCAGTCGCGCCCGCCCTGCGCCGGAGACACTCAAAGACTCCCTGCGACCTCCTCTCGGTTTGGCTTGGCCTATGGAAATCCGCCACGCCGCGCAGGCGCTCGAAGCCAATGCGATCACGGACGCGCTCAGCCACACGCTCGTGTCGTGGCTGCTCCAGGCATAACCCTCTCGTCCGACATGCGGCACCTCAAGTCCTGAAAAGGTTTCGCCTGCGGTCAGGCGAGCCGGGAGTGCACCTTTCCGGCGGAAGGGCCGCGGAAGCGGGTGGCTTCTGCCTCGAACGAGACACCCAGTCCCAGCCACCACCGAAACCCGCCGACCGACCAAGTCGCCCGCGCGGCAAGGGTTTGGTCGTCTTCATGGAGTCGAGCACCTTGCGCTGCTTCTCGTCCGGGGTGATGAACACCCGTATGAGTTTTTCAGTGACATCGACCCGGCTGGACGCAGGCACGGTCTGCAGGGATTTCGTGTCCCATTGCGAAACGAGGCGCGCGACGCCCCACTCGCCAAGGAGCGCGGGCATCCTCCCCGCCAACGCCGCCATCGCTTCCGCGGCCGGGGCGTCGCTGAACACCTCCTCGTGCATGCGTTTCTGGTAGTCGCTCATCAGGCGGCTCTTCTCCTCAAAAATCGCGTCCTTTCCGGCCGCTTTCGCGGCCCTGCCCTCAGCGATGACGGTGTCGCGCCGCCGCTGTTCGTCGGCGCTCCAGAAGTGAGCATACGCCACCGCTCGCGAATCATACACGCCAATGCGTTCCACGACGGGCGCCGCGGACGCCGGTTCCGCGGCCTGGAGCGGAGTCAACCACGCCACCACGAGACTGACTGCACTGAACCAGAAAGACTTGGTTTTCATGTTGGGTTTGAGCTTCGGCCCCAGTGTAGCGCAATCCGTCGATGACCGTGATTTGATAATCTCAATGGCCTTCATCGAGGCACTCGATGGAGGCCGAACGTCCAATTCCCAACCAGGGCCCTTCCGCCATGGGGAGTCCGACACGTACCCGGCGCCGGGCGCTTTCCTCCGCGCTTCCCCTCGTC
>JAEUGZ010000247.1 GCA_016794725.1 Opitutaceae bacterium
TGCCGTGCCTTGAAGTCCGCGACGGACGCCAGGCACCGGTCTGGACCGGAGTCTATCGCGTTTCGGACTTCGCCGACGCGAGTGCCACGGTGATGGAGACCGTGCTGCTTGCCGCCCTCGTCCGCGGCGATCCGGTGGCTCCGTATGTACCCGTTGGATGCAGCCCACGGGCTGCGCCCCGTCCCTCCACGGTGGCCGCACTCCTCCCTCCCTCGTTCACCTCACCCTGACCTACGCGCAAATGCGCGTCGCCTGAATGGGCAGTGATTGCCGGGGGTCTCCGATCACGCAACCATTTGCAGGAGACCCGGTGCGCTGACGGTGCCGATTTCAGGGTTGACGGGTGGCTTGCCCGCCGGGCGGCAAAGACCCATATTAAGTTTTTGCGCTATATAGAATTGCGCGCCGAGGCGAAAGTTCGAGCACCTGCAAAACCAGCCGTCCTGCCACCCGTCAGGAGAGGCAAACCCAATATGAAACGAAATTCATACTCGGTTCATGTCTTGTTCATGGGAAGGGACGAGACTGTGCCCCGTCGCTTCTCACACCATGGCACGCTCCCCTTCTTCTTCCGCTTCGTACGTTCCTTCGTCTCCACCGTGGTGGCGCCGCGGACTTGAACGCCTGCTCGCCTGTCGCCTGGGTGGTGCGTGGATCCTCCTGGGGCTCTATCTCACGGCCGCAGTGCTGACACGGGCGTCACTGCTTTTCTACTCGGTCTGGTCTGTCACGTGGGACGCCAGCCTGCTGGCCAGTTTTGCCTGGGGGTTCGCATTCGACCTCGGCTCCGGCCTGATCGCTCTTTCGCCCGTCGTGCTGCTCCTCGGACTCCTGCCGACCTCGATTTTTGAATACCGCCTGGCCCGCGTTCTCGCACACCTGGCGATCTACCTTTCAATCGCGTCGCTGCTCTTTGGTGCCGTCGCCGAATGGCTGTTCTGGGATGAGTTTGGGGTGCGCTTCAACTTCATCGCCGTCGACTACCTCGTCTACACCACCGAAGTCATTGCCAACATTCGCGAATCCTATCCCCTGGTCCTGATCTTCACCGTCCTCGGGCTCGTTTCGGCCGGCGCCTATGCCCTGCTCCTGCGGACCGGCTGGATCTCCACCTGGCTCACCCTGGCCGACGAGCCGCGTCGCTCCCGCTGGCGGGCATCCGCCGTGTGGATGGCGGCCACCGTGATCGTCGGTTTCGGACTCGACAGCAACTGGCTTCCCTCCTTTGCCAACACCTACAACCGGGAGCTGGCCAAGGACGGACTCTGGTCGCTCTTCGCGGCCTTTCGGAACAACGAGCTCGAGTACGATCAATTCTATGCGACGCTCCCGGTCGACGACGCCTTTCGCACCCTGCAGAAGGAGCTGGCCAGCGACCACTCGCGATCGCTGCGCGAGGCAGGTGACGGACGCGACACCCTGCGTTGGGTGCCGGCCCCCCGGCCGGGTGAACCCGAGCAGCACCTCAACGTCATTCAAATCACAGTCGAGAGTCTGTCGGCCGACTTCCTCTCGATCTTCAATCGCGCCTCCCATCTCACACCCGAGTTGACGGACATCGCCTCCAAGAGCCTCGTCTTTGACCAGTTTTATGCCACCGGCACCCGCACCGATCGCGGCATGGAGGCTCTGACCCTGGCGCTCCCTCCCACCCCCGGACGCTCGCTGCTCAAGCGGCCGAACAACGAGAACCTCTTCACGCTCGGCAGCGTATTTCGCAGCCGTGGTTACGACACCGCCTTCATCTACGGCGGCTACGGCTACTTTGACAACATGAACGCGTTCTTCTCCGGCAACGGCTACCGCATCGTGGACCGGGCTTCGGTGAGCAAGAGCGACATCACCTTTGCGAACGCCTGGGGCGCCTGCGACGGCGATCTGTTTCGCTGGACCCTGCGCGAAGCCGATGCCAGCGCAGCAACGGGAAATCCGTTCCACTACTTTGTGATGACGACGTCCAATCACCGCCCCTACACCTATCCCGAAGGTGCGATTGATCTGCCGCCGAAAGTGTCCGGACGGGCGGGCGCGGTGAAGTACACCGACTTCGCCATCGGCCAGTTTCTCCGCGAAGCCGCGACGAAGCCCTGGTACAAGAACACGGTGTTTGTCATCGTCGCTGATCACTGCGCCTCGGTGGCGGGCAAGACGGCATTGCCCGTACAGAACTACCACATTCCCCTCATCGTATTCGCCCCCGGCGGCCAAATCGCTCCCGGACACGTCACGTCTCTCACCAGCCAGGTCGACTATGCTCCGACGCTGCTCGGACTGCTCAACTGGTCCTATGCCACCCGCTTTTTCGGCTGGGACGTGTTGCACGCCAGCGGAGACCGGCGCGCACTCATTGGTAACTATCAACGCATTGCACTCTACGAGCCTGGGATGCTCTCCGTGCTTCGCCCTATGCGCGGCGTCGACCAGTTCCACTACAATCCCGCCACGTTCTCCCTGACGCCCAAGGCCAGTGAGGAAGCCTACGTGCACGAGACGATTGCGTATTACCAGACAGCGAGCTATCTCTATCGAAATGGGCGCTATCGCGCTCTCACTGCAGAAGATCAGGAGCGTCTAATGCTAAGGGTGGCAGCCATACCGGACGAAAGGGCGCGACTGGCCATCCATCCCAAAGCCCCTTGAGGCAATCACCACCCCAGGCCATGAATCTTTCCAAATCACTGAAACCCTCCGGCCGCCTCGCGCATATCGCGGTTGCGCTGGGACTAGTGGCCACAGCTGTCCGTGGTGAGGGCGAACTCGCGCCTGCGAGCCTTGCCACCGATGCCCGCCCGGCCCCGCCGCTCGCCGACTCGGCGCTCAAAATCGGCGGCATTTTCAGCACGAGCCTCCCGGTCACAGAGAGAAAGAATTCACTGCGACTCATTTTCCATCCCCACTTCGGCGATCTGATCCACCACGATTTCCTGCGGATCCCCCTCGGTATTCGTTACGGCATCACCCAGCACTGGGAGGTCACCGCGGACACGACCGCCTACCTGGCCCATGGACTGGGTGATGCTTCGTTCGCCAGCAAGATTGGCCTCTCCAGCGTGCATCTCGGAAGCAAACTCAACCTTGGGAACGTGGTGTGGGATGATTGGCAGACCGCCGTCGGAATCGACTTCTTCACTCCGGTTGGCCACCCTCCGACGGAGATCACGGATGGAATGGAACACGTCGCTCCCTATGTCACCTTTTCGCACCATCTGGAGAACCTGCCTGCCGTCCGTATCTTTTGGTCGACGGGTGTGGACATTGTGACCACCTCGCATGTGCCAGGATTGAGACCCGAAAACGAGCTGGGTGACAGTTCCAACCAATTCACCGGAGGCTTTGTCTGGGATCACGGCCGGACCCACACCACACTCGAAGCCAGTTACGCGACGACACGCCTAATTGGGGACATCGACAGAGATGTCTTTTCCCTCCGCCCGGGCTTGGTTTGGGAGGTTCCACCGCAATGGGTGCCCGGCGGCAGAGCCCGCTGGCTGATCGGGGCCGGCCTGAGGGCCACGTTTGGGCCGGACGGCACCGACTTCGGAGCTTCCATGAAGGTCCGCGTTGATGCCAATTTGAAGCGGTGGTGGCGGTCATCGACTCGCAAGGACGCGATTAAGCCGCGCTGATTCACCGTGAGTTCACCGACCTCCAGCGGCCATGCTCGATCCGATCTCGAGCCTGCGGAATCTCTCAAATCGACGCTGCTTCCCACCTTTGGGCTGCTGGTACTGACCCTGCTGGTGTTTGAACTCACGCCGTTCGACATCTGGTTCCAGGACTTCTTTTTCGACTTCCAAACGGGCCGCTGGTGGGTGGATGCGTCCGCCCCGGGACCGCGACTTTTCTTCTACGTCGGTCCCAAAGTGCTGCTGATCCTGTTTGGACTGGGCGTGATCATCCTGCTGGTCTCCCCGGAACGGGTGCGCAACGCCGTCGGGGCCGGGGGCCGGCGAAAGGAGCTCGGCGTGGTTTTGGCGGTGCTCGCCATCGGTCCTGCTCTCATCAGCGGGCTAAAGGCCACGACCAATGTCTTTTGTCCGGCGGAAATGACCCGCTATGGGGGCGAGGTGCCCTATGCCCGCGTCTTCGACTGCTACCCGGAAGGACAGAAACCGGCCCGTCGAGGGCGCTGCTTTCCCGCGGGCCATGCAAGTGGTGGCTTCGCCCTCTTCGCGCTGGCCGGTCTCGGTCGCACCCGTCGCGGACCGCGCCTGGGTTTCGCCATCGGTCTCGTCGCCGGAGTTTGGATGGGGGGGTACCAGATTCTCAAAGGCGCACACTATCTGAGTCACACGATGGTGACTGCGCTGCTCACCTGGATTGTCTTTATTTTATGTAACGACCTGATAGACAGGCTTTCAACACGCCTCAGACACCGGAAAGATGAACAGAAATTCATCTGAACTTCACGTTCCGTTCACCTCTCGACTTCATCCTCTCGCCGCATGAAACCCAAGCTCCTCGCCAGTCTGTTCGTCCTCCTGGCCACCCTCCCCCTTTACGCCGCCGAACGGTCACTCGAGGTCAGCAAGACGCAGTCCACCATCGACATTGTTGTGAAGGCCACGGTGGATTCTTTCACCGGGCACCTCGCGGAGTACAAACCCGTCGTGGTGGTCGACACCACTACGGGAAAGGTGATCACCGCCTCATTTGCCTTCCGTTTCGCGGATGTGAAAACCGGCAAGGATGACCGGGACAAGCAGATGCTGACCTGGGCGGAGGAACCAAAATTTCCGGAGGGTTTGTTCACGCTCACCGAAATCCAGCCGGACACGCCGGCGGGACGGCATCTCGTCAAAGGCACCCTCAAATTGCACGGGGTGGAGCATGTGCTCGAGTTTCCGGTTTCGATCGCGACGAATCAGCAGCTCTTCTCGTTCGACGGCGAGGCAGTCCTCGACACACGTGACTTTGGGCTGCCGATCATCCGCAAATTCGGCCTGCTCAAGGTCGATCCTTTGGTCAAGGTCCGATTCCACCTCCAAGCCGCAGTTCCGGCGACCTGAGCCATCACCTCACGCCCCCGCTCTTCACACCTGCGCAACCACTTCTCTATGTTCTCAACGGACTCCACCTCGACCCTCATCCGCGCGCTACGGGAGAATGCTCCGGTTGGGCCCAGCACGGAGCCCCACTTGCGCGCGGTGATTTCAGAGTCCGCCGCGCATCCAGGGCGGCTGGTTCGCGCCCGATTGGTCTATGCTGCAGCACGGGTCCACGGCCTGGAAACCGCACTGGCCGAGCAACTGGCGTGTTCGATCGAGTTCTTCCACCTCGCTTCGCTGCTCCTCGACGATCTCCCCTGCATGGATGACGCGCAGACCCGTCGCGGACGACCCTGCGCGCACCGGCTGCACGGTGAAGCGAGCACCATCCTGGCCTCCCTCGCTTTCATCAACCGCGCCTACGCCCTGGCCAATCTGGCGTTCGCCTCGCAGCCGCCCAATGTCCGCGTCGCGGCCCACACCTGCCTCGATGCCTGTCTCGGCACCGCCGGTTTGGTCGGAGGACAAGCCTTGGACCTGCGTTTCGCCGAAGGACAAGGTGGGGCACGGGCCGTGGCTATCATTGCGGTACGAAAGACGGCCGCCCTCTTCTGGCTCTCCGTGGTGTTTCCCGCCCTTCTGGGGCAGCCCTCGTCGGCGGAGTTGCGGGAACTGAAGGCGCTGTGTCTTTACTGGGGCCTTGCCTACCAGGCGGTGGACGACCTGGGGGATGTGCTCGCCAGTAGTATCGACTCCGGCAAGACCACGGGACGAGATCGCGCCCTGAATCGCCCGAATCTCGCACTTGCTTTGGGTGTGCCCGCAGCGCGGCGGCGGCTGGTTCGGCTGGCGCGCCAAGCCACTGCAACCATCGACCGCCTCGAGCGTACTCATCCTCGCTGGGAGTACCTGGTCACGTTTCACCGAACCATGTTCATCGGACAGGTCGCGTCGCTCGTCGACATCTCGGCGGCTCAGGCGGCCTAATCCGGACTTCCGTCGGAGCGGTCGGCACCTCACGATGTCGCTCGGTCCGCACTCTCCGGACTCCGTCCGACTGTACCATGCGTTTCCTTTCGTTGGTCTTCACGAATCTCCGTCGGCACCGTCTCCGCGCCTTCATCGGCGTGGCGGGAATCGCCTTCGGTGTCGCCGCGATGCTCACCATCCTCGCGATCGTCAACGGTGCGATCGGGATGTTTGAGCGGATACTTTCCACCGACAGCCACTTCCTCGTCTTTGAAAAAAATGTTTCGGACCTGTTCTTCAGCTCCGTGCCGGACGAGGACGCCCGCGCGCTGGCGGCCATGCCCCTCGTGGAATCGGCGCATCCGCTGCTCTTCGGGGTGGTCTCATCTCCGGGCTTTCCCGTCATCACCTGCTTCGGGCTCGACCCCGCGGATCCCCGTCTGGCCAAGGCGGAATGGCGCGCCGGCTCGCGGGCGGATTTCGGTGCCCGCGCCAACGAGATCTTCCTGGGATCCCGCGCCGCGGAGTTTCTCGAGGCCCGGGCGGGAAGCGACATCGACATCGGGCCGGTCAGTTTTCGCGTGGGCGGCATCTTCAAGACCGAAAACGGCTTCGAGGACGGCGGTGTGTTTCTTCCCATGCGGGACGCCCAGGATTTCTTCCACAAGCCGGGCGTTTGCTCGGTGGTGGCGGTTAAACTACGCGACAAGAGCCAGGCCGCGGAATTCAAACGCGCAGTCGAGTCGAAGCACCCCCGTCTCATCGCCCTGGAGAACCGCGAGTTCAACCAGAGCTACAACTCCTTTCGCATCCTCAAGATGACTGCGTGGGCGGTGGGACTCTGCGCCTTTCTGCTCGGAGGGCTGGGGGTCGCCAACACCATGCTGCTCTCGGTGTTCAGTCGCATCCGGGAGATTGCCGTGCTGCGGGTCTGCGGATTTTCCCAGAAACAGGTCTCCGCGCTCATCTTTGGCGAAGCGGCGGCCGTCGCTGCCGGTGGATTGGTGGTCGGTCTCGCCCTCGGCACCGCGGTCCTGACGATCCTGCCCCACATTCCCCAGTTTCAGGGCTACGTCCAGGCCACGGTCAAACCGGTGGTCCTGCTCGGCATTGTGGTCACCTCGCTCGTCACCGCCGTCGCCGGCGCCGTCTACCCCGCGCGGTTTGCGGGCCGTATCCAGCCGGCGGAGGCCCTTCGCTATGAGTGAACGAGGCAATCTCATCGCTTCCGTCCGCAATGTCTGGAAGTCGTACGACCAGGGTCGGGTCACGGTGCTCCAGGACGTCACACTCGAAGTCCGCGTCGGCGAGGTGGTCGCCCTGTGGGGATCGA
>JAEUGZ010000249.1 GCA_016794725.1 Opitutaceae bacterium
CCCCGGCGTCGACGGAGCGACGCCCTCCACCCGAACCAATCCGGTATGCATATCCTCGATCGAACTGAGGGCTCCTCCTGCTTCCAGAGTTAGCGCTTATGGGTCGCAGACCCCCGCGGGGATAGGCGTCGCGAGGACTCAACGAAGATCGGAATGCGGGACCGAGGGTCCAGGCGCGGCCTCAGCGAGGCCACCTCCAACGGGAGGTTATGTCGAAGGAGGTAAGGTCGACGACCGACCCTGCGGCTCAAGGCCGAAACAAAAAGTTGCTTGACGATGAGACAACAGTCTCACAATGATACAAAAGTCCCAAATTAAGAATTCAACCCACACGACCCATGCCACTCACAGCGACGGAAATGGACCGGAAGCTCGACGAGCATTTTGCCTACGAAAAGAACGACGATGTCGCAGGTGTCCTTGCGACCCTGGATGAAAACGCCACGCACGATGTGGTGGGCTTTCCCACCGGACCGAGTTATGGGCGCGAGGCGGCGCGCCGGTTCTATGAGGGTCTCTTTGCCGATTTGGCGGAAAGCGAAGTGAAGACCGTGAAGCGGCTTTACGGGCCTGACTTCATGGTCGACGAGTCGCTCTGGCGCGGTTCAGCGCCCGGGCGTCCCTTCGGACTTGAAGGGCGCGGGCGTCCCCTTGCGTTCCGACTCCTGCATGTGGTCGAGTTCACCGCCGAGGGGCAGATCAAAAAGGAACAGGTGTGGCTCGATCTTGCCGCCATCCTCCAGCAGCTTCCCCAGGATTCATGACGAAGAAACGAAAAGTCAGCAACCAGGAGCTGCGCACCCGCAAGGATCTGCTTGTGGCCGCCGGACGCCTGATGAAACAGGGGCGGAAACCGACGATGGAAGAAGTCGCGGCCGAGGCCATGGTTTCGCGCGCCACCGCCTACCGGTACTTTCAAAGCGTCGAGGCCCTGCTGGTGGAATCCCCGGTCGATGCCGCGGTGGGGGACCTTGGCCAGCTGTTCAAGGACAACCCGTCCGAAGATGCCGAGGCGCGCATCGACGAGGCGGAAGCGTTCATGCATCGGATTGTCTATGAGAATGAAGCCCAGCTGCGCATTGTACTGGCCAATTCGATCAGTCGCGATGTGGCGGACACCAGCCTTCCCAAACGCCAGAACCGTCGCCTTCCCCTGATCGAGTCGGCGCTGGCGACCGCGCGCGCGCGGTTCCGCGACGAAGACTACGACAAGCTGTGCTACTCGCTCTCGCTGATCTTCGGTCCCGAGGCCATGATCGTGTTCAAGGACGTCCTCGGAATAGATGAGCCCACGGCGCGTCAGGTGAAGAGCTGGGCGGTTCGCGCCCTGGTCCGCGGCGCGCTCCAACCCCTAAAATCACGCGCGAAGTCCTGACGCCTCGCGTTCGTTGAACCCGGCCCGGCCTCCGTGATGGCGGCCGCCGCAAGCCCGACAAGATCCAAAAATGATTCGCCGACCGGTACACCGGTCTGGCCACTGCCTTGCCCACTTTTTCCCATGAACCCAAATCGTACTCGCACCCTCCTCGCCGCCGCCGGTGCCGTCACGCTCTGCGTGGTCGGACTGATGGCGTTTGCCGATTCGTCCTCGCGCGATGCCGCCAAGTCGGCGTCGCTCTCCGCCTCGCCCGCCCAGGTGAAACGCGGCGAATACCTCGTCCACAACGTCGTCCTGTGCGTCGACTGCCACTCGCCGCGCTCCGAAAGCGGCGCGTTTCTGCCGGACCGGCATCTCACCGGGTCCGTCCTGCCCTTCGGGCCCATTGTGCCGATGCCCGCCTGGGCGCCGGCGGCTCCCCTCATTGCCGGCCTGCCCGCCGGCTGGACGGAGGAGCAAATGGTGCGTTTTCTGAAGACAGGAGAGCGGCCGCTCGGTTTGCCGGCGACGCGTCCGCCGATGCCTCCGTATCGCCTCGGTCAGGACGACGCCGAGGCCATCACCGCCTACCTCCGCTCCCTCGGCAGCCGCGCCCGCTGAAGGCCGCGCCCGCTCCCGGCCGCACCGAGCCGCTCCGCGTCAGACCCGCCGGCCCAGCGTCATCCACCCGATGACACTTTCTCATCGGAGGGTGCGGGCAAGGTGTCATCGGCCGGATGACACCTTGCCGGGGGCCGGGCAGGCGAAGTGTCATCTGTTGGATGACACTTGGTCGGCGGGGGCGGCGGAGGGAGCCCGGGGGCCGTCTCAGCGCGTCAGGGTGACTTCGGAGGTTGCGGACCAGTCCACGGCGGGAACCGACCGATAGCCCGGTGCCTCGAGGGTGAAGGGGCCGTAAGCGACACCGGAGCGCTTGCGCACGGTCAGCGCATCCGTCGTCGCGGTCACCGACAGGGTGAGTCCCTTGATTCGAATGCCTTCAATGGTCAGCGAAGGAAACGCCCCGGGTAGCCGGGGCTCGATGCGGCAGCCGGTGGCGGTCGGCGAGAGGCCGAGAAAACCCCGAAGCATGATCTGGGGCACGAGCAGCGACTCGAAGAACTCACGGTCCAGCCCGAGCCCGCCCGCGGCGCCGTCCCCCTGAAGCTTGGCTCCGAGCTTGCGGTAGTACTCGCGGTAGCCGCCTCCCTCCTGCACCTCCGTAAACCAACGGGTGATTTCCTGTAGGCGCTTCCAGGCATTGTCCGGTCCCTCGACCTGGAGCCGCGCCATGAGGTCCATGTAGGACCAACCGAGCACGGCCCCGCCGTCCTGCACCTGGCCCCCGAAGGGGATGCTGGCCGCCTTCGACCAGCGCCAGAAGTAGTAGTCCGTGTTGCGCTTCGTGGTGGAGCGGGGGCCGAAGCGGAAGTGATAGATGTCGTCGCCGGTCGAAGTATCTCCTTCCACGATACGACGACCCTCGATCCAATCCATGATGCGCCGGGCATGGGGCTCGGTGGCGAAGCCATAGTGGATGGCGTCGGTATTGAGAAACGTGAAGCCGTAGTCGGTGCGCCGGCCGTCAATGTCGGGCCCGGCGACGAAGCGGCCGGTCTCCTCACTCCAGAAAATGCGGTTGCCCTCGGCCTTGACCTCGGCGGCGTGGCGCTCGAGGTCGTCGGGGTCGAAACGTCCCTCGCCCACGGGCAGCGCCCATTCCGGATGGCGGTCGATGTCCCGCTCCAGCGCGGCAAGGCGGACGAGGGTGTCGTAGTAGCGAATCGTGGCGTAGCTGTCCTTGTGACCGAAGGGCAAAAGGTCCCAGTAGTTGTTGCCGATGCCCACGCCCGGTTTCATGACCGCCGAGCCGTCGGCGGCGCGTTCCACGCCGGAGCGGCCGTCGTGGCCGACCCACGACGTCAGCACGCAGCGGTTTTCCCGCGTCTTGAACTCCGCCTGGGCATACCGCAGGGCGAGCCGGATTCGCGGCAGGGCCTGACGGAGGAACTCCACGTCACCGGTCCAGAGAAAGAAATCGATGCAGCCGCGGATGAAGTCGAAATTGTTGATGTTGTGACGCGTGTCGTACTGCGTGAAAAGAGCCTGGAGCAGCACCTCGGCGCCAGGCGCCTCGTTGGCGAACCGCAGGCGCAGGCGAGCGATCCGTCCGCGCCACGCCGGGTGGCGGTGGAGCGGGAGCATGACGCACCCGGCCTCGCCTTCCATCAAGGCGGCCGCGGGCAGGGCCATGCGACGGTCGGCGGTGAAACCGGGCCGGTCCTCCGAGTCCCATTCCAGAAACGGCTGCGCGGACCCCAGGTTCTTGCCCGACCAGCGGAGTTGGATGAAGGGGGCCTGGAAGGCGTCGAATGAGCCGGGGGCGGTCGTGATGCTCGCGTCCGACGCCGTCAGTTGCAGGCGCCAGCCTTCGGGATCGGTCCCCCGGCCCTCCACCCCGGTGAGGATCCATCCTTCCGGCTGGGAAGTGACCGGCGCGCCCTTGGTGAGGACGGCGGAGACCGTGCCGCGGGCGGAGAAGTGGACGCCCCAGGCGCCCGGGTTGTTGATCCAGTAGGGAAAGGGCCAGCCGAGGACGTGGCCGATGCCCTCGTGCTGGTGGGTCGCGACGTAACCCTCGGCGTCGATGATCTTGTTGAGAAAAGAATTTCGCAGGCGCTGAGTGATGGAGACCTTGCCGTCGCAGACCTGAAACGACCCCAGATCGGCCCACAGGCAGGGGCCGGTGAGCCACTCATCCCAGAGCGTGCACAGCCCTGCCTGCGGATCGCGGTGCGGGTAGTCGAGCCACACCGGCGGGTAGTGCAGGCGGTGCAGGGCGTTGAGGGCGGACATCGCTGCCTCCTGTCCTGGCACGCTGAATTGCGGGAAACGCTCGGGTGTCGGCAGGACCGGGACATCCTGGGAGCGGCCGCTCCAGGGCACGCCGCTGAGGGCAAGGGCGAGGAAGGCGGGGAGAAACCGGGAGGTAGTCATGACAAGCGCGAGGAAGTGCGAGCGAGCCGGGGCAGTGGCGGGGTGGGGCGCGAGCGAATCGAGCCTTGGGTCCCTCGGCAAGCTCAGGGCTACCGCCTTCCGGCAGGCACGGGGCTGGACTGCGTCAAATGGGGGGTGTCAATCTCCGGGACAAAGGGCGCGGGGATGGCTGCCCCGGGGTGCTCGGGTCGGCTAAACCGGCAAGGTATTGGCAGATGGGAAGTTGTGTGGACGCTTTTTGGCTGGCCCTTGCCGGAACGGATCTCAGCCTGACCCGGGCAACCTCCACAACCGGAACCATTCGGGCGCCTCACCACGAATGGACACGAACGAACACGAATCCAGAGAACACTGGGACAAACCGATCATCTGAATTTCACTTCACCCCGAAGTGGACTGCCCCGCGCAGCGCGCCGTTCCTGTTTTCATTCGTGTCGATTCGTGTCCCCTCGTGGTTCATTGGCCTGATTTCGATTCAGGACGGTGGCCCTCCGCTCCGCCTCGCTTTCACCCCGCACTTTGGTCTCCCCGCTCCCCGCGCCTTTCCCATGTCGCCCCTGGCCTTTCGCACGCTCCTGCTCGGTATCGCCGGCATGGGTGGCTTTCTTTATGGATACGATATTGGCATCATTGGGGCGGCGCTGCTCTACCTGAACAAGACGATCCAGCTCTCGGCCACACAGGAGTCGCTGGTCGTGGCGGCCGTGCTGGCGGGTGGCACCGCGTCGTCACTGGTGGCCGGTATTCTGGCTGACTTCCTGGGACGCAAGCGCCTGATGGTGGCGTCGGCAGTGGTGTTTCTGATCAGCGTGGCGATGATCGTCCTCGCGCAGGGATTTGCGTCGCTGCTCGCCGGACGGACCCTGCAGGGGTTGAGCGCGGGCATGATGGCGTTTGTCATTCCGCTGTACTTGGCGGAGACGCTCCCGGCGGCGATCCGCGGGCGGGGCACGGCGAGTTTTCAGCTCCTGCTCACCATCGGCATCCTCGTTTCCATGGCGGTCGGCCGGTACTATACGGCTGGGGTCGAAGGGCTGCCGGCGGACACGGCCGCGGCCGCCCTGCGGGCGGCGCAGGACGAGGCGTGGCGGGCGATGTTCCTCACCGCCGCCTGGCCGGGGGTGGTGTTTCTGGCCGGCACGCTGCTGGTGACGGAGTCACCGCGGTGGCTCCTTCGCCGTGGGCGAGAATCGGATACGCAGATTGCCCTGGAGCGGTCGCGCTGCCGGGACGAGGCGGCGCGCGAGCTGGAGGCGATGCGGGCGTCGCTGGAGACGCCGGGGGCCGCCGGAGGCACGGCGCCGGCCGGCAGCCTCTGGCAGCGACGCTACCTCTCGCCCTTCCTGCTGACCTGTGCGGTGCTGGCGCTGACCCAGGCCACCGGCATCAATTCGATTCTGCAGTACCTGGTGGTGATCCTGAAGGAGTCGGGATTGGGTGGGACCGAGGCGGCGTCCCGGGCGACCTGGGTGACGGCGGTGAATGTCGTCTTCACCCTCCTCGGCCTGCTCCTGGTGGACCGCATCGGGCGGAAGGCACTGCTCAAGCTGGGCACTGGCGGAATCGCAGTCGCGCTTGGAGTGGGGGCGTGGGTGTTTTGGAGCCTCCAAACCGGCTCGATGCAGGCGGGTGACACGGCCGGTCGGTTGGTCACCGGGTGCCTGATGGTGTTCATGGCCGGGTTTTCGACCGGCCCCGGGGTGTGCGTGTGGCTGGCGCTGTCGGAGCTCATGCCCACGCGCATCCGCTCGCTCGGCATGGGCGTGGGATTGCTGCTCAACCAGGGCATCTCGACCGCGATCGCCGCCGTCTTTCTTCCGGTGGTGAAGAGTCACGGGTACGCGATCATGTTTGCCGCCTGGGCTGTCTGTTCGGTGGGCTATTTCCTCGTGGCGGCATTCTGGCTGCCCGAGACGAAGGGCCGGACACTGGAGGAGATCGAAGCCGAGTTTTCCTGATGACCGCGTCCTTCGACTCCGTTTCGGCCCCGGCGCCGACCCCGCCGCGGCTTGTCTCCGTCGACGCCCTCCGTGGCTTCACCATGATCTGGATCGTTGGCGCTGACGCGCTCGCCGAGGCTTTCCGGGGCCTGAACGGCGGGGCGGTGTCGGCGTGGCTGGGGGTGCAGCTCGGGCATACGACGTGGGAAGGGCTGACGTTCTACGATCTGATTTTTCCGCTGTTTCTCTTTATCGTGGGAGTGGCGGTGCCGCTGTCGCTCGACCGGATTGTCGAGCGGGAGGGTAGGCCCGTGGCGTTGCGCCGCGTGCTCGTGCGCGGCCTCGTCATGTACACCCTGGGCGTGCTCTACTACGGCGGCCTTTCGCACGGGTGGGACCAAATCCGCTGGGTCGGAGTGTTGCAGCGCCTGGCGGCAGGTTATGTCGCGACCGCACTGCTGCACCTGTGGTTCCGGCCGCGGACGATCATCGCGGTGGGTGTGACCCTGCTCATTGGATACTGGGCGCTCCTGACCTTTGTGCCCGTGCCGGGCGTAGGGGCAGGCGACTATGCCCGTGGGCGCAATCTCGCCAACTGGGTGGATGCGCACTGGCTGCCTGGGAAGGTGTGGTACGGTGACTATGATCCCGAGGGACTGCTCAGCACGCTGCCGGCGCTGGTGTCGGCGGTGCTCGGCCTGGCGGCGGCCCGCATCCTCCGCGAGGGACAACGGCTGCCGGGCGAACGGCTCCGGCTGTTGTTGGCGGTGGGCTGTGGGCTGCTCGCCCTGGGTCATCTATGGGGGCTGCAGTTTCCCATCATCAAACGGATCTGGACCTCGTCGTACGTAC
This sequence comes from Opitutaceae bacterium, assembly GCA_016794725.1. Lineage (GTDB taxonomy): Bacteria > Verrucomicrobiota > Verrucomicrobiia > Opitutales > Opitutaceae > UBA6669. The sequence goes on from JAEUGZ010000249.1 coordinate 7,147, forward strand.
TGGTCACCGGAGGGTGGAGTTTTCTCCTCCTCGCCCTGTTTTACGGGCTGATGGATCTCCGCGGCTGGCGCTCGTGGGCGACGCCGTTCGTCTGGGTGGGGAGCAATGCCCTGCTGATTTATTTCGTCAGCCGCCTGGTTGATTTTCGCGCGGTGTCGTCCTTCTTTGTCGGCGGCGAGGTGGCAGCTGGACTTAACGCGGCTTGGGCGGGGCTGGGCGGACTCGTGCTCGCCGTCACCAGCATCGTTCTCTGCGTCGCCCTCTGTGGCGCCCTGTATCGGAAAAAGGTGTTCCTTCGGATTTAGGCGAGGGTACTGGCCCGTGACCGCACGTACGCGTGGACGCGCCCAACCGTCGCGAGCAGGATGCTCCGGATCCTACTGTTCGCCCATGAGAACCTTGCCCGACGCCCGTTGGAGGTGGCCTCGCTGAGGCCGCGGGTTTTGGCGTCGCGGCCAAAAGAACGCAAGAAGGAGGCGGGCCCGAGGGTCCCGTCGCGGCCTCAGCGAGGCCACCTCCAACGGACGTGCCCGAGGTTGACGTGCGGGCCGAGGTGCGGGTTCAGTGACGGGCGCCATGGTCACGCTGCTACCCTTGCTTGCCGCCCGGGAGGACTACGAGACATTGCCGTTTGATGACCTGCAGGCGTGGTTGCCAGGATTGCGCGCGATCCTTGGGCGGCATGGGTTGCCGGTGGAGCAAATCGAGGCATTCGCGGACGGGGAGAATCCTGTCTTCGATGTCCAAGGCCGCTGGGTGGTGAAACTCGTGCCGTTTTTTGCGGTGGCACCGGCGCGGGCGGAGATGGAGACGCTGGGCTGGCTGAATTCCCGGACGGATCTGCCCCTGCCGAAACTCGTGGCGACGGGCGAACTGGAAGGCTGGACCTACTTCGTCAGCACCCGCCTCCCCGGACGCCCGCTCTCCCGGTGCTGGTCGGAGCTGGACCCGCGGGATCGTGAGACGGTGACAGTCGAACTCGGAACCCAGCTGGCGACCCTGCATGCAATCCCCGTCGGGGAATTTCGTCCCGCTGGGGTGCAGTGGCCCGACTGGCACGTGCGCCGCCGGCAGGTCTGGGGACGACGTCGCGATGTCGCCCGGCTGTCGCCGCGGTTGCGCGACAGTTTCTCCGCCTACCTCGACTCGGTGCCGCTGGACCCGGTTCCCCGCCGGCCCGTCCTGCTGCACGGTGACCTTGCGCCCGAGAACGTACTGGTCGACGTGCGCGGTGGGACCTGGCGGGTCAGCGGGCTCTTTGACTTTGGTAACGCGGTGGTGGGCGAGGCCTCGTTCGATTTCACCGCGCCGACGGTGTTGCTGGAACCGGGCGACGGCGCGGTGGTCCGCCGCTTTCTCGGTGCCTATGGTTGGGGTGGAGAAACGATGGATACGCTCCGACCCCGCCTCATGGCCTACACGCTCCTTCACCCGATGGCCGACCTCTACGATTGCCTCGCGCTGCTGCCCGGCGCCCACGACGCGCCATCGTGGGAGGCGGTGGCGGAGCGGTTCTGGCCGTAGGTGGGGAGGTGAGCGGAGCGGTCGCTGCCTCGCAGCTTCGGGCTGGCTCGCCCAAACGCGCAGGTGCTTTAACCTAAGCACAATCGAAGGGTGGTGTCCGTTGGAGGTGGGGTCGCCGACCCAATGCGTTAACGTTAGAAGCAGGTGGAGCCCTCAGTTCGACCGAGGATATGCCTGCAGGATTGGTTCGGGTGGAGGGCGTCGCTCCGTGGGCGCCGGGGGGCGAACCCTGCACCTCTACGTCGGTGCGTCTTTGGTGAACGCAACGCGCAACCGGCGTCGACGGAGCGACGCCCTCCATCAATCCAACGTACACAGAGGGGGTCTCCGCCTCGTCATTTTTCAAAGTTAGCGCCTATGGGTCGCCGACCCCGCGGGGATTGGCATCGCGTGAGGAAGTCGGTCAACGGAAGCGGGACCGTTCGGTCCCGTCGCGGCCTCACCGAGGCCACCTCCAACGGACCTGCTGCGATTTGCCCGGCGCCCACGACGCGCCATCGTGGGAGGCGGTGGCGGAGCGCTTCTGGCCGTAGGTGGGGAGGTGAGCGGAGCGGTCGCTGCCTCGCAGCTTCGGGCTGGCTCGCGCAAACGCGCAGGCTCGTTAACCTAGGCACAATCGAAGGGTGGTGTCCGTTGGAGGTGGGGTCGCCGACCCCGCGGGGATTGGCATCGCGTGAGGAAGTCGGTCAACGGAAGCGGGACCGGTTGGTCCCGTCGCGGCCTCACCGAGGCCACCTCCAACGGAACTGCTGCGATTTTCGACTCCCAGACCTTTATTTGCCGCGCCGGTGCCGCGTTCAGCGCGAGGCAGGTCGGATCCCGGGGCGCACGTCGCGTCCGAGCCGGTCCTGCAATTGTTGGAAGTAGAGGCTCGCCGGTTCGACCGCTCGACCGTGTGACTCCCAGTAGCCGTCCTCCCGCGGATGGGCGCCGGGGGCCTTTTCGCCCACGTGGCCGATGGCAAAATTCTGCGCTCCGGGCGGTTTCTGGCAGACGAGTGTGCCGCGGGTGTTCCAGGCGACGTAGTTGGCGCCGGCCCAGCCGTGACCGCTGCCCATCCACTGACGGTCCTGAAAGCAGATGTCCGAATGGATGTTGTCGTAGAGCCCGCCCACCGACCAGCGGTGATGCGGCTCGCTGGTGGCATACTCGTCCCGTGAGATTCCCTGGACAAACGCATTCGGTCCGCACACCCGGCTGCCGACCACAAAGGCATGGCGCGCGCCCTCGGATTCGCAGCGCAACACCAGGACGAGCTGGCCCTCGATGTTAAACGGGTAGCGACGACCGCCGTCGATTCTGGAAACAGGGGCAAGGCTGGCGCTGTCCTGCACCGTGATCCACTTGGAGCTCGAGTCCATCTTGGCCACACCGTGGTAAAAGTGAACGGCGGTTACATCGCGGGCCCAGGCGTTTTTTACGTGTTCAAACCCCACCAGGTAGAGTGCGTGGTCTTCGTCCGACCAGTAGCGGGCCTTGTTTGAACGCTCTGAATACAGGGTGCGGTCAAAGTCCGAAATGCCGCGAAGGTTTTCCACGCCCACCTGCTCGATACGGCCGGAGTCGGAATAGACGGTGACGTCGCCGCCTCCCCAGCGGGCGTCGATGGCACAGGCGATGGGAGCGTCGACGGTGATGCGGTTGCCTTCCACCTGGATCACCACCCGGTCGAACTGGAGGTCGAAGGGACTCCATTGCCGGGTCGTATTCTCCTGGCCAGGTCTACCTCGGATCGCGTCCATCTTGATGAACGAGATCCACGCGGCGTTTCCCAACCGGCGGACCAGCACCGTGTCGCCGACTCGTAGCGTGCCAGGAGTATCGACCGCAAAGGTGCGGGCGCCGACTGGAACGTAGGAATCGGTGATGCGAACACGCCGGTGCTCGACGGGCCGCGGACCACTGGATCCGCGTGCCTCGACCAGGCGGCGCTGGCCCTTTCCCGTTGCGACCAGGACCGTGCCGTTCTCGCCCCGGCCTTCGCCCCGCAGTACGACGCCGCTCGTGGCCAGCCTCAATGAGCCGGCGATGCGAAAAGTGCCCTTCGCGAGCAGCACCGCGCCGCGCATTCCGTCCGGACCTTGCGGACGGCGACCCACCTCCTCGATGGCAGCCTGGATACGCGCGGTGTCGTCCCCGGACGGACTGGGTTCGAGCCGAATCTTGACGTCCGTGCGGGGCAGATCGATACCCCCGCCGCCGTAGCCGCAGTGGGAAAAGTCGAGCAGGGTGTCGCCCTCCGGGGTGTACGCAGCATAGACGAGCCGGCCGTCGGGCCCCGGGGTTGCGAGCCGACTGGAGACGGCGTTTGCCGTGAACGTCACGACGCAGGAGAAGAGGCAGGCGCGAACGAGGTGAGATGACGGACGCATGGGCACGGAGAGAAGAGCGGAGGAGACGGCGGCGGGCGAGCCTGCGCTTCCGGCGGGGTGGGGTTTCGGGCGGAATTGCTGAACCGCGGAGATCGGTGTCGCAGGAAGGGATCGAGAAATGGGGTCGGGGTCTGACGGTCCCTTCGCGGGCCGGAGAGGTCTCCGGGCATGCGGGGCGTTTCCAGGAGTTGGCCGGCAGTTGCGCCGGTGTCGGGGTTCTGATGGGTTTCCGCCCATGAAGTGGATTCACTGGCTTTGGTGCGGGGTGCTGGCAGGAGTCGGGGCGGTTCATGCGCAGACCGGGAACACGCCGGAGGAGTCCCTGGTTCGCCGGCCCCGGGTGGAGGGGGGTGGAATGGCGGAGTTCGTGCGCGTGCCGGACGGGCCGATCTTTTTTTCGCGGATGGTGCTGCCGACCCGCGTGTCAACTGAGGCGGGGGCGCAGGCGGAGGAGGCGCTGGCGCAGCTCGGCCGCGATGCGGTGCAGGCGGGGGGCTCTCTGCGCAGTGTGCTGCGGCTCGGGGTGTACCTGGCCGATGAGCGCGACTCCGAGGCGGTGGCGGCGGTGGTGGCGGCGCGGTTTGCGGCGCACCCGCCGGCAGTGACCTGGGTGGCGACGCCGCTGACGGTGCCCGGGGCGCGCGTGGCCTTCGATGCGATGGTGGCGGTGGCGGCCCCCGGCGCCAAGGAACGCGCGGTGCCGGACGGAGGAGCGATTCTGCCAGCCGGACCGAAGGTCTTCATCTCCGGGCAGGCTGAGCGAGGGGAGGGGCTGGCGGACAGTGTGCGCCTGACGATGGCGAGCCTGGACCGGACGATCGCCGGTTTGGGGCTGGCCAAGTCGGACGTGGTGCAGGTGAAGGCGTTTCTCAGTCCCTTCGCCGAGCACCGCGCGGCGAATGAGGCAATTGCGGCGGGCTTCGCCGGCATGCGTCTGCCCTCCATCGTGCTGATGGAGTGGGTGGCGACTCTGCCGGTGGAGATCGAGCTGGTGGTGGCGGGACGCGGACTGCAGACCCCACCGGGCGAGGGCGTGTCGTTTGTCACCCTGCCCGGAAAACCCAGTTCACCCCGCTTCAGCCACATCGCGATGGTCTCCGCGGGCACGCCGCTGCTCGTGCTTGGCGGGATCGATGCCGACCCGGGCGTACGCGACCCGCGCGACCAGTGGCAGCGGATTTTTGCGCAACTCGGCGGCACCCTCTTTGAGGCGGGGAGTGGTTTTCGTCACCTGGTCAAGGCGACCTATTTCCTCGAGGAGACGCCGGCCCGCGGCCTGCTCAATGAGATCCGAGCCGTCTACTACGACCCCGCCCGACCTCCGGCGGCGTCGGCGGTGGGTGTGAAGTCCGTGGGTCGGCCCGGCCGGTCGTTTCACATGGATCTCATCGCTGTGCCTCGGCCGGCCCTGTAGCGGTTTCGGGCAGATGACGGAAAGAAGAGGGAAGCGCGAAGACGCAAAGTTGCGAAGGTCGGAGCGGAGGTTGGGGAAGGAGGGAGCAGAGTGGGGTGTCTGGGGCGGGGAAAACGCGGAGGTGCGAAGGCGCGGGGGGCGGCGGGTTGCGATCAACCCAAGAACCGCGATTTAACCACGGTCGATCCGTTTCATCTGCGTAACTGGGGATCAATGGCGCTAGGTCGGGAGCACGGCGCTCAGCGGTCCGAGTTGGGTGATTGCCGTGTCCGGACAACCTTCGAGCCTTGGCGGCTTCGCGTGACTCTGTCCGATGCAGACGACTTTCAAGCCAGGAATGGGTTCTCCATTCCTCTCCCACCGACGCGGGTACTTCAGGTAGAATGGCTGAGTGATTGAGCATTCAGCGTTAGGCGTTCAACGTTCAAAGTTCAACGTTCCTCTCAACCTCATGCCTTCTTTGTTCGTTTCGTGTTTCCGCGGTGTAGCTCGTTTTCCGCTCCTGGTCGTTGGCCTGGCCTGGCTCCTCGGCGTGCGGCTGAGCGCCGCGGAGCGTTCGCCGAATGTGGTTCTGATTTACGCGGACGACCTCGGTTATGGCGATGTCGGTGCATATGGTGCGAAGCGGATTCCCACGCCTCATCTTGACCGGGTGGCGCGGGAGGGGTTGCGGTTCACCTCCGGCTATTCGGCGTCGGCGACGTGCACGCCTTCGCGCTATGCGTTGTTGACGGGTGAATACGCCTGGCGTCGTCCCGGCACGGGGATTCTTCCGGGTGATGCGGCGCTCATCATTGAACCGGGACGCACCACCCTCGCAACGGTGTTCCGGCAGGCGGGGTACCGCACGGGCGTGGTGGGAAAATGGCACCTGGGGCTTGGCAGCAAGGCCCTCGATTGGAATGGCACCATTGCTCCGGGACCGCTTCAGGTGGGATTTGACGAGAGCTTCATTATGGCGGCCACCGGTGACCGGGTTCCCTGTGTCTATGTGCGTGATCAACGGGTGGTGGGTCTCGATCCCGCGGACCCCATTTCGGTGTCGTATCAGCAGCCGTTTCCCGGAGAACCGACCGGCCGGCAGAATCCCGAACTCCTCCGCCTGCATCCGAGTCACGGACACGACATGGCCGTCGTGAACGGGATCTCACGCATCGGCTACATGAAGGGCGGGGTGGCGGCGCGGTGGAAAGACGAGGACATGGCTGATGTGTTCACGTCCGAGGCCGTGAAGTTCCTGGAGCGGAGCCGTGACACCCGATTCTTCCTCTTCTTTGCCCTGCACGATCCCCATGTACCTCGCGTACCGCATCCGCGATTTGTCGGTCGCACCACCCTGGGCCCGCGGGGCGATGCGATTGTCCAGGCGGATGCGTGCGTGGGTGAAGTGATGGACGCGCTCCGTCGCCTCAAGCTGGAGGACAACACGCTCGTCCTCGTGACCAGCGACAATGGTCCGGTGGTGGATGATGGATACCGCGATGATGCGGTGGAGAAGCTCGGTGATCACCGTCCGGCGGGACCCTGGCGCGGAGGAAAGTACAGCCGGTTTGAGGGCGGAACCCGCGTGCCGTTTCTTGTGCGCTGGCCGGCCCGGGTGCGCCCGGGGGTCAGTGACGCGATTGTCAGCCAGGTCGATCTGGTGGCGAGCGTGGCGGCCCTGACCGGGCAGACGCTGGCCGAAAACGTCGCGCCGGACAGCCTGAATGTCCTGCCCGCCCTGCTGGGCGAGTCCCCGTCCGGTCGCACCGCCGTGGTGCTGCACGCCGGGCGTCTCGCGCTCCGGGAAGGCCGGTGGAAGTACATCGAGCCCTCGACCGGCCCGGCGGTGAACCGCCCGACGAACTCGGAACTGGCGAATGCGCCCGATCCCCAGCTCTACGACTTGGAGACCGATCCGGGAGAAACGAACAACCTCGCCGCGCGACAACCCGAACGCGTGGCTACGCTCCGCACCCAGCTGGAGCAGATCCGGACGTCTGGGCGTTCGCGTCCGTGACGGGGCAACTCACGCAGAGAGTCGGAGTTTCGGAGAGTTCACGCGGAGGCGCGAAGGCGCGAAAAGGGGGGAGCGGAGTGAGCGCTTAACGCCTAACGCTCAATATTTAACGCTGAAGGGGCTGATCTCGGAGCTGATCGCTGATCGGTGCCTCGCCGGCTGGGTGGTGAGGCTGATCGAGGCTGCGGTCGTCGCACCAGAGAGGGGGTTCCTGGTTTTCGGCCCGCGGATCGTTGCGGCTTTCGTGTGGCTCAGGCGGCGGTTGCGGGGGGCGTGGGATCGTCGATGTCCACTTCCCGGACGCGCTTGCGGTCCCGTTCGGCCTGGACCTGGGTGCGGAGCTGTTCTCTCACCCAGGCTACCTGGGGAATGGCGGCGAGCACGATGGTGCGGGTGGTGGCGTCGGAGGTCACCAGGGTGAGATTGCCGAGGCCGACCATGCGCAGCAGGAGAGGGCGGTCCATCACGTAGTCCTTGACGCGGTACAGTTCGACCTCCTCCAGGCTGCGACTGAGAATGCCGCGGTGGATCTTCAGCCGCTGGGACGTAAGCTCGTACGAGGTCGCGCGGTTGAGCATCCAACGAACGACCAGCATGAGCACCGGTATCACCAGCAACGCGAGTGGCATCAGCCCGAAGTCGGCCTGAAAGTACCACGTGGCCGCGATGATCGCAGTGGCCAGGATGAGACAGAACAGCGTATAGCCAAAGAACGTCCACGCGGAGGTGTGCCCGGTCCAGATGTCGCGTTCGCTGGTGGTTGCTGTTGGTTCAGGGGGCGGCAGGTCGGGTTTGGTCATCGGAAGAAGCGGTGGATCGGACGACTGCGACAGACTCGCTCTTGCGGTGGCGGTTCCCTTTCCCGACCGGCTGGCTGTTCGGTGGGGGTCAACCGCCTGACGGCGCGACCGATGGCGGTGACAGTCCCTTAAGTGCATTGTCCCGTGGTGTCGCGTGGGTGAAGCAATGGGGGCTCAAGCGGAGACGCACAGCGGAACTGGTCGGATGAGCCCGGATTCCCGCAGTCGGACACAGGTGTCAGCGCGAGCGCGATCGAAGTTGGGTGCCTGTTGGGGTCGCCGACCCCCCGGGGGATTGGCGTGGCGTGACGAAATCGAACCACGGAGGCGGGACCGATTGGTCCCGTCGCGGCCTCAGCGAGGCCACCTCCAACTGAAACGGAGTAGGTTCACAGGCTCAGTCCTTAAGTTGGCGCACCTGCGCTGTTGCGAGAGAAGGCCACCGGCGGACGGTTCAGGCTTTTCACCGGACGCAACCCGGCTTTCACTCTGCACGCTCTGCTTTCACGCGAACCCCCGCGACGAGCCCTGTCCCTTCCATGAACCCATCGATCAAGGACCAGCGTGTGGTCATCACAGGCGCCGGCAAAGGAATCGGGCGAGCCACTGCACTCGCATTTGCCCGCGCCGGTGCCCATGTCGTGCTCGCGGCACGGACGGAGACCGACCTGAGGGCGGTGGCGGACGAAATCCGCGCGCTCGACTCCGGTGCCCAGTCGCTCGTGGTACCCTGCGATGTGAGCCGCGAGGAGGACGTGGCCCGGCTTGCAGGCGAGGCCCTGGCCTGGCGGGGCGGCATCGACGCGCTGATCAACAACGTTGGCGTCGGCAAGAACGGCACGGTCGCTTCCCTGTCGACGGCGGACTTCGATTGGATGGTCGCCACCAACCTGCGATCGACGTGGCTCTGCACCAAGGCGTTCCTGCCGCCGATGCTGGCGCGGGGCAGTGGAACGGTCGTCTTTATCAGCTCGGTGGCCGGGCTGGCCGGATTGCCCAACGAACCGATCTACTGCGCGACGAAGTTTGCCCAGATCGGCTTCGCCCAGTCGATCGACTATGAATGCTACCCGCGCAATGTGCGCGTGAGCGTGATTGCCCCCGGCGGCACCGACACGCCGTTTGGTTTTTACAACGGGACGCGCGTGCCCGGTGATCCGCGCCTGGCTGGTTTTCATGCACCGGAGGATGTTGCCGAAGCCGCCCTGTTCGCTGCCTCCCAGCCCCCGCGATCCCGCATTTTCATGATCTGGATGCGCCCGATGAACGAGTCGCTCGGCACCGGCAGCGGAGTCGACTTCAAACCTGCCGAGCGGAACCAATCCGGTGAACCACGAATGGACACGAATGGACACGAATGAAGGCAGGAACACAGGACTGCGGGGAGCAGATTCGCAGTCGGGTAAGTTGAATTCAGACTTCCGACCCGTTCAGTCTCCCTCCGGATTCGTGTTCATTCGTGTCAATTCGTGGTCCCTGATCTGATAGGTCGAATTGCGAGCGCCCCATCCCTTTTTATGCCAACCCTCCTTGATCAATTTCGTCTCGCAGGAAAAACCGCATTGGTGACCGGGGGCAGTCGGGGACTGGGCCGCGCCTGTGCGGTGGCCATGGCCGAGGCCGGCGCGGACGTGGCCATTGTCGATCTCCCGGGCGCCGAATCAGGTGCGGTGCTTGGCGACATTCGCGCCCTGGGTCGCCGTGCGCTAGCCCTTTCCTGCGACGTCACCCGCAGCCCGGAGGTGGAGGCGGCGGTCGCCGCCGCGGTGGCGGAGTTCGGAGGGGTGGACATCCTTCTCAACAACGCCGGCATCTGCATTCACCAACCGGCGGAGAGCATGAGCGACGACCAATGGCTCAAGGTGGTCAATGTGGACCTGAACGCGGTCTTCTACGTGGCCCGAGCGGTCGGCCGAGCGATGATTGCCCGCGGCGGTGGAGGTCGCATCATCAACACCGCCTCGATGTCCGGACGCATCGTCAATCGGCCGCAGGCTCAATGCGCCTACAACGCGGCCAAGGCCGGGGTGATTCAATTGACGCGTTCGCTCGCCTGCGAGTGGGCCGCACACGGCATCACGGTCAACTCCATCAGTCCTGGTTACACGGCGACCGAGATGACCATGACCGTCCCCCACCTGCACCCGGGATGGATAGCCGATACTCCGATGAAACGGCTGGCGCAGCCCTCGGAGATCGCGTTCGCGGTGGTCTTCCTCGCCGCGCCTGGAGCGACCTTCATCACCGGGCACGATCTGGTGGTCGATGGCGGTTTCAGCTGCTGGTAATCGGAATGGAAGCGCAAAGTCGCGGCGACGCGAAGGTTGATCAGGAAGGAGATCGGAGAAACGCGGAGGTGCGGAGGTGCGGAGTTCGATCTGGGGGAAGGATCCGGGGGAAGGGTCAGGGGGACGAGGGGAAGCGCACAGACGCGACGACGCGAAGGTCGATCGGGGAGGGGATCGGAGAAACGCGGAGGTGCGGAGGTGCGGAGTTCGATCTGGGGGGAGGATCCGGGGGAAGGGTCAGGGGGACGAGGGGAAGCGCGAAGACGCGA
>JAEUGZ010000521.1 GCA_016794725.1 Opitutaceae bacterium
GCCAGTAACGGGCGCCGCGCTCCGTTTCGACCAGAAGGTGGCTGGTGCCGCGGGAGTCGACACTCAAGGCCTTGGGAACAAAGGCGCCACTGAAGGCACGCAGACCCGACAGGGCTGGATCGGTGAAGAAGAGCTGATCGCGCCGGGCAAACACACAGCCCGAGGGTTGTGCGGCGGCCACCAGCACCGCACCTGGCAGTTCCCAGTCCTGCTCGTCCTGGGTGGCCTGCAGGAGGTGATCGTCGTCGAGCAGGTAGGGCGCGGCGGCCTTAAACATCTGCAGGTAACTTGTCCGAGGCGGGGTGCGCCCGTGGGGATCGAGCGAGCGCTCCGGTCCGGCCAGCAGGTAGGTGGAGCCATACGCCCCCACAAACGTGTAGGCGATGGTCCCTCCCCTGCCCGCGCCCACGCGGAAATCCAACTGACCAGTTTCGGCCGAATAGCGACGCAGGGCGCTGGTGGCATCGATCGCGAGCACCGCCTCTCCGGACTCATCGAAGACGACCGCCCCGGGTCCGGAGAGCGCGTGCTGGAGCCGGCGGCCCGATCGGTCGTAGAGTTGCCAGACCCGGCCCAGAACCAGGACCCGATTTCGGGTGGCCAGGAGACCGCGGGTTTCGGTTTCTGGAAACAGCTCGATTTCGCGTGAGACGGCCAGGGGGCCAGCCGGCAGGTTGACCATGCCGTGGGACTGTTGATTGGCCGACCCGTACAACTGCGAAAATACCGCCGGCGCGGTGAGCGGACGCTCCGCTCCCAGTGACGAAAGGGGCCCGGGTCGGATGGGCACGGGCTCCAGTGACAAGGGTGAAACACGAGTGGAAGGGACGACGGAAATCTCTTGGGAGGACATGGGCACCTTGGTGGGGCCGGCGCAGCCGACCGGCGTTACGGACAGGCAGACGAGGATGAAGGCGCTGCACCAGAATCGTGATCGTTCATACATTGGTGATCTGCGCATTCTGAATGTTGAGGTTGGCGACAAGCGGCAGGAGGTCGGCACCCAGGATGGTGTTCGGCGATTTGTTGACGCCCAGCATTTGCCCAAAGGCGCGCATCACCTGGGTTGCGACGGCTCCGCGACCGGCGTTGGTCACGAGATTGGAGGTCACTTTGACGGTCGAATCCGCCTCCCAAACGCAATTGGCCGGGTTGGCAGCATCATGCTGCACCTTGACGAGGAAGTGCGTTCCCCGGTTGGTTCGCACGCCGTCCACGCTGGGACTGATCGGATCGTCGACCGTGCCCGAAGCGTGGGTGTGGGCGTGATAGTCCTTGTCGAGAAACCGCGGCGAAAAGTGCACGAGGCAGCGTTTGTAAGTCCACGCCAGTCCGCCCTCCGTGAGATCCGCCTTCAGCTTGAACCGGAAGTTGCAGCGGGTATCGACCTCTCGCTGCACGGCCTGGAAGATCGCCCGTCGATTGGTATTGGTGGTGTCCCAATTGACGGTGGCAGGTGCACCGGAGGTCCAGCGCGGGATATCAAATTCGAGGTGCAGGGTGATGACGAGGATACCGTCGTAGGGTTCGGCGGCATTGGGTCCTGCCGCACCCGCGATGTGTCGGGCAAAAATGTCGCGCACCGACCACTGTTCCGCACCGAGCGCGAAGAGGTAGAGATTGCGGTGTCCCCGCACGCCGGGAAGGGCCTGATCCACCTCGTGCCGGAGCGGCCAATACGTGTAGGTCCGGCGGTCGGTCGCATGCGGCATGACCTTGTAGTCGTCGTAGGCAACGCCGAGAAGCGAGCGCAGGGCGACCTTCATCTGAAGGGTCACACCGGAGGCCATCATCCGCCGCCTGACCCACTCGGCCGAGGGCCAGAAGAAGCGGTTCCGGATGATGTGATTGCCGTTCATCATCGGCGACCCGTTCCCACCGGTTCCATCGTCGGCGGAGAAGGGATCGCCGGGCAGATTGGACTTGTAGGACATCTGACCCAGCGAGCCGCTCCACCACTTTTCGTTGTATTCGTCCGGAAGGCCGTCGGCATGTCCCGATTCGTGTGCCGAGGGAAACCAGTTGCCCGCCGGGTCATTGTATCCGGCCGGAGATGACTCGCCGGTCCCGTCGAATCCGCCGCGGTTGTCGCGCGCTGAGGCGCCCTTGTTCTCGACGTGCACCATGAAGTGGGACCTGACCCGGTCCGCCACCTGCATGAACCAGAGCACATCGCACTCGAACTTGGGAACGGGTTTGCCGTCGGTGCGGGAAACAGGCAGCAGCCTGGCGCGATCGACGTTCTGGGCGTCGTTGCCATTCCACCGGTTCATCACGTTGAGCGACCAGGTGTCTTTCCAGGCCGCCTCGGTCAGGCCGGTCGCCGCGAGTGCGGTGGCGGGATTTGGCACAAACTGGAAGAAATTCTTGGTGTAGTGGAGGTTGACGCAATGCTCCCGTTCATCCGCACCCGTGCCGAGGACGCCGCAGCAGCGCACGAGAATGAAATCGATGCGGCCGGTGCCGTCGCTGTTGGCCGGGTTGAACTTCTCGCGATAGCGCACCCCGTAGTTAAACTCCATGAATGGCTGGATACGCAGGAACTGGTGGCCGAAGTCGGCCGGCCGATTTCCGGCCGAAAACCACTTGCCCGGGGAAGGGACTTGATTGCTGCAGGGAATATCCTGCCAGTCGGCCGCGGCCGACTCGTTGGGCATCAGGCGCTGGTAAACCATGGCGCCGGCTGAGCGCGGTGCGGTCGCATCATGCCAGCACACCGCAGCCCGGGCGCCGGTGACCCCGATGGGGCTGGCGGGCGACCGCTGGTCGAAGGCGTCAAACACATTGCCTCCGGCAATCACCAGCCGGGTCCAGGCAGGATAGTCGGCGATATAGTTGCGATCCTTCTCCACCGTGACGTCGCCCGCCGTGCCTGCCGCGGTCCCGCTGGGGATCTGACTGAAAAAGGAACAGCTGTTGGCGCTGTCAGGTTGATAGACGCCTTGCTCCGAGACGTCCGCCATGGTGGAGTCATCGACTGCCTTCTTCCGGAATCGATGGTGAAAAAGGGCGCAGCGTTTCGTCGGATTCCACGCCTTGTCGTCCAGCACACCCAGTTTCAGGTCCGAACTTCCTCCCGAGGGCAGGTTTTTGCACAGGACGAGGTCGTCGAGCGAGAATGTGAAGGGCTCCGCGGCTGTGCTGGGTTTGTCCGCGAGTTGTTCAAACCGGTTCGCCTTGGCTCCGAGACGCGTGAAATACCGCCGCGAGCGCCAGGTCTTGGGCATGTCATAGACCTTGAGGCGCTGCGGCCCCGCCTTCAGGCGGTCGTCGCCGTCAGGTATGACGATGAGCGAACGTTCGGTTGCGCTCTTTGACTCGATGTAGGCGTTTTTCGAGGTGAAGAACTCCAGGACCACGTCGCTGTCGAGACCGGCGTCCGCGGTGTCGTCCGGCTTCTTATTGAGGATCCAAGGCAGGCACTGGACGGTGGCGTTGACATCACCGCCCGGAACCAGGTGCCAGTTGGAGAGGGTATCGGCCACGCCTTTGGCCCAAGCCTCGTTTGCCGCCTGGAGTTTCGTCGCTGCTTTTTGACGGGCGGTATCGGCGGCGGTGTGTGCGGTGTCGTAAGCGGTCTGGAGCGGTGCGATGGCCGCGTCGGCGTTGGTGCGGCGGGTGACCGCGGCGGCGGCATCCGGATCAATGTTGGCAGGCTTGGGTGTGCCTGGGTTCGCGGCATGCCAGTTCTTGAGGTAGATGGGCATGCTGCCTTGCGCGTAGGCCAGATCACGATCGTCCTGGGCCAGCACCAAGGCGTCAAAGGCTGCGCGCTCCTTCTCCTCCGCTGTGGCGCACTCCGCGGCGGCCGTCTCGGCTTCCAGCACCGCTGCCTTTCCTGGCATGACCCGGTAGCCGCGCAGGTTGACGCGGGGAATGGAGATCTGTTTCTTGGCGTGATCCTTGAATCCGAAGGTGCGGTCAAAAAACGTGTGTCGCACGAATTGCCACCTGGGTTTCAGTGTCAACGTGATCATCTGGGACGGCGTCCCGAAGAGCGTTGCCTCGTCCGAAAGCTGGTTGAAGCGCGGCTTGGCGTCGGCCGCGCCGTCCTTGATGTCCCAATCCGCCGTTTGCAGCGTGAAGGAGCGCTTCAATGGCAGCATGAACCCCCTGCCCGCCCTCAGTTTGGCGCGGAACTCATCCGACTTTTCGTACTTGACCGCCTTTCCCGAGGCGGCCTCGCCAGGAAGCTCACAGATGATGAAATAGGGTTCGGTCTGGGTGAAATCGAGGGTCAGCTTCTTGTATCCACGAGAAACGCGCAGCGGTGCGGGCCCGCCAACCGGGGTCAGAAGGCCGTTTTCATTGATCTCAGCGTCACAGGTGTCCGGTCCGGCGGGGGGATCGCCGGGTTTGGTCGGGACGAGTTCGCTCAGCTTGACTTTGACGGGGAAATTGCCGGGCAGGATCCGGGGCTTGCCTTCGGTGTCGAGGAACTTGAAAGCGAAGAACAGCGGCACCAACACCGGCAGGCGTTTGGCCTCGAGCTCGAAAATATTGGGTTGAGGAGTTTCGGTCAGCTCCCGGACGGATTTCGCTTCCGTGAGTTCAAATTTCTCGCGGTCCTCAGGCGTGAGTCTGACTTCAATCGTGATCGATCCAGGATGCAGTTTCTTAAACTCCCAGGTTCCATCGGGTGTGTGCGAGGTCTCAAACCTGCCTTTGGCCTCCGTGAGCGTGACGCGCTCGGGTTTTAGGAACACGGGCGGTGACGAGTCCTTGACCTTGACCTTCACCTTCGCGGTGAGCAGGGGAACCACGTCAAAATTGACAATGGTGCTCCCACCAGCCGGGACCGAAGAGGTCGAGCGGCGCGCCCCCACCAGCTCAAATTTCGCGACATTGCCGCCCGTCAACGATGCCGTGGCCGTGTGCATGGTCGGCGGAAGCGCCGAGAATTCCTTCATGCCATTGGCGTCCGTCTTGCCGGACTTTCCGCCTGCTCCCGGGGCACTGACCGACTGCACCAACGATACATCCATGCCGTTGGTGAAGGGCCGGGTGGTGGTGCCGACGAGGTTCGCAATCACAATGAACGACCCCTCCTGCTTGCACGTTTGGGTCGTGCTGCCACTGGCGCCGGACCCACCCGAGGACGTTTTTTTGGAGCGAGGCATCTGGTTTGATTACGGAGGGGTCGATGCGGGGGTGCGAGCTCAGGAACGTCAGTCAGCCGGGAGGCGCGCGAGAATCAAAGCGAGGCGTCCGGCGGGGCTGATGCTCTTGTCGCGCAGGATCGCGGCGGCCCATTCACATCCCTTTTGGCGCTCAAAGGGAGCTCCGAGTGAGAGATCCAGTTCCGCGAGCGTTGCGATGTCACATTCGGCCACGATGCCCAAGGGTTCACCGCGCTTGCTCGCTTCACGAATCAGCGCCAGCACGCCCGCATCGCCCTTCAATTCGGATTCGGCCGGATAACTCTTGCGCAGGTCCGCCATGAGCGCGCGCTCGAAGCGAAGCACGGCGGCCCGGCTAAGACTGTCCATTTGCTCTTGTCGAATGATCAGCATGACTCGGTCAATTCAGCGTGGGCTTAAGTGATGGGCTCGCTTCAGGACTGCAGAAGGGTGGTCCGAGGGGTGATGCGCACCCGGTGCACCGGGAACTCGAGCGCCTCGAACGGCTCCTCACCTTCGCAAACATACGACTGGATCGAGCCAAAAACCGTCCGAATTTCACTGCTGGCGCACGTGGGCAAATAGACCCGGAGGACGCGGGGGTCGTAGTACCGGAAATAAAGGACCTTTCCCTTGGGGTCCCGGACGCGCAGGAATCCGCGGAGGTGGCGGCGCAATGCCTCGAGCCCCAACTCGGTGAGCACATAGATTCCCCAGTGCTTCCCCCACCCTTCCGCCCATAGCCACTTGAACAGGTCGCCGTCGGCTCGCAGCTTGACGAGATACGGAGCGGTGACCCGCAGGTCGAGATTGAGTTCGCCCCGGTAGAGGCAAACGTACTCGTGTCCCGAGCCGGCCAGACGGGTCAGGAGGTCGGGAATGTTGGCCGCGTCCAGCACAGCATACGTCGAGAGATCTTCCCGTCCAAAGAGCATCTGCTGAAAGCGCGTCCAGCGACGTTCGGCGGCCGCTTGCGCGGCGGGATCAAGTTCGAGCGTGTTTTCCATGGCTTAGGAGCTGGACAGGTTCATCCATTGAATCCCAACAACCGCGCCATCAGGGGCAAAGGATCGGCGACGCCCGGTGCCGGCGGCAACTTCTCCGCGTGTTGTCGCACTCGGCCGAAAAATGCGCGCGCCCGCGCGGTCAGGTCGGGGGTGGCGGATCCAAACTGGGCGGCGGAGAAGGCCGCGGAAGCCAGAGGCAGCAACGCATCGCGTTGGGCGGCCCGCTCGACAAGTCCATCGAGCGCCGTCTTTCCCGGAAGCACGGGTTGTTCGTGATCCAGGACCAGTCGGGCCATGACCGCGCGCAAGGGCCCTCG
>JAEUGZ010000538.1 GCA_016794725.1 Opitutaceae bacterium
CGGCGTGGTTGTGAATAAACCCGTCTCCGTCACTGTCCATGCCCACAACCTCAACGTCCGCGTCTCTTTGGGAATCCGCCAAGAATGATATTCGCGGGCTCTTTCCGGACGACGTTTTCAAGCTCTGGTTTGAGCCAATTAGTTGCATTGAAAGCGATGAGGACACCTTGGTCTTGGGCGTTCCGACCGATTTTGCAGCCATCTGGATTCATGACAACTACCTCGACTTGATCGTGCAGCGTCTCCGGCTCACCGCCGGGCGGATGATCACGGTGAAGCTGAAGAAGGCGGAGGTCGAACCGTCCCTGGGCCAAGTGAGTGCGGTGGCCGATTCGCACCACGGTCCCTCGTCGCGGGTCAAAGCGCCCGCGAGCCGCCGGGTTCCGCGCTACGATGATCGTAGCCCGGGGTCGTCGACCGGGATGCTCAATCCGCGCAACACGTTTGAGACGTTTGTCGTGGGCAACAACAACCAGATGGCACATGCCGCCTCCTTGGCCGTCGCCCAGGCGCCCGCCCAAGCCTACAATCCCCTGTTTCTTTATGGGGACACCGGCCTGGGCAAGACCCACCTGATGCATGCCGTGGGCCACACCATCCTGCGAAACAACCCGGCAGCCCGGGTGGCCTACCTCTCGACCGAGAAGTTCACCAACGAGTTCATCCAGGCCCTCCAGGAGAACGCCCTGACCCGCTTCCGGCAGCGCTACCGGCATGTCGACGTGCTGCTGATCGACGATGTGCAGTTCCTCGCCGAAAAGGAACGCATCCAGGAGGAGTTCTTCCACACCTTCAACGACCTGTTCGAGTCCGGAAAACAGATCGTCCTGACCAGTGACCGCCGGGCGTCGGAAATCGCCAAATTGGAGTCCCGTCTGGTTTCGCGTTTCGAATGGGGCCTTCCCGCCGATATCCAGGCGCCTGACTTTGAAACCCGGCTCGCCATCCTTCGGACCAAAGCGGCCGCCCACCGGTTCAATCCGCCACCCGAGGTACTGTCCTTCATCGCCCAGCACATCGCCAAGAACATCCGGCGGCTGGAAGGTGCCCTGATCAAGGTTGCGAGCTATTCGGCCCTCACCGGCCGCCCCATCGACCTCGCGACCACCGAGGAACTGCTCAAGGACGCCTTGATGGAGCAGGCCCAGCACCAGCTGACCGTCGAGACGATCCAGAAGCGCGTCACCGAGCACTATCAGCTGCGCATTGGCGACATGACGAGCAAACGGCGTCCCAACAACATCGCCATCCCCCGTCAGATCGCCATGTACCTGGCGCGCACCCTGACCAAACATTCGCTGCAGGAAATTGGCGATGCCTTCGGCGGACGCGACCACGGCACGGTCATCCACGCCTGCAAGGCCGTGGAGAACATGATGGATCAGGACGCTTCCGTCCGCGGCAGCATCGAATTCCTGAAGACCCAGCTTTCTCGCTAGGACCGGCTTCCGCGTGCTCGCCCGCCGGCACCGGGGGACGCTTCTTTCGGTGGGAAAGGGGTCGACCTCGACCTCGCCGGTAGCATTGCGTCCGCGCCTCCGACTTGTATCGTCCGTATTCCACCATGTCGCTCACTCCTGACCAGTCCGCCGCAGTATCCTCCTGGATCGCCTCCGGCGACAATCTTTCAGCCGTGCAAAAGAAACTGCGCGAGCAGTTTTCGGTCTCTCTCACCTTCATGGAGGTCCGTTTCCTTGTGGACGACCTCAACCTGCAGCTCAAAGACCCGGCTCCCAAAGCCGACGCCAACGACCTGTCCAAGGCCGCTCCGGCGGCCGCGGCCAAGAAACCGGCCGGCAGCGCCCCCGCTGCGGATGCGGGTGACGGCGACGTCGCCGACCTGCCGCCCGAAGCGGAGCTGGACGACGGTGCTGCCCCCGCCGCCGAGGATGCCCTGCTCGAGGACGAGGGCGGCCCGGCCGGCTCCATCGCCGTCGAAGTGGACAAAGTCACGCTGCACCCCGGAGCCCTCGCCAGCGGCACGGTCACCTTCAGCGATGGCGTCACCGGCAAGTGGATTGTGGACAACTACGGTCGTCCCGGTTTCACCGAGGTGAGCCAGCCTGGCTACCGCCCGAAACCGGCCGACGCCCAGGCCTTCATGCAAGAGCTGAGCCTGCAGCTGCAGAAGCGCGGGTATTGAGGGGCCGGTGACCGCACCCGTGCGGTCACCCTCCGGCCAGCAGCGCAAGGAACGCCGCCTCATCGATGACGGTGACTCCGAGCGTGCGGGCCTTGTCGAGCTTGGATCCCGCCTCGGCCCCGGCCAGCACATAGCTGGTCTTCTTGCTCACGCTACTGCTGACCTTGCCCCCGGCCGCCTCAATGCGAGCCGTTGCCTCCTCGCGGGTCAGCGTCGGCAGGGTGCCGGTCAAGACCACGGTCTTGCCCGCCAGCGCCGTGCCGGTGGGTTTGTTCTTTTCCGGAGCCACGGGCTGCACCCCCACGGCCAGCAGGTCGGAGACGAGCGCGCGATGGCGCGGTTCGTTGAAAAACGTCACGATGGCCAGGGCCATGGTCTCGCCAATTCCGGGAATCAGGCTCTCTCCCTTTTCCCCGATGAAATCGGTGAACTTCGCCTCCGCCAGCCGCTCCAGACCACCGAAGTGGGCCGCGAGGTCCTTCGCCGCCGCCGCGCCCACGTGCGTGATGCCGAGTCCGTGGATAAACCGCCACAGCTCGGCCCGTTTGCTCGCCTCGATCGCGGCGAGGAGCTTGTCCATCGACTTGGCCACACTCTTTCCGAGGGTCAGCAGGTCGTCCCGGCGCAGCCGGTAGATATCCGGCACGCGGTGAACCCAGCCCTTTGCCACCAGACTGTCGACCATGGCCTCGCCCAGGCCGTCGATGTCGACGCCCGATTTCGCTGCAAAATGCTGCACCCGGCGCCGCACCTGCACGGGGCAGTCGTCGTTCGGACAGCGCCAGGCCACCTCGCCCTCGCGCTGCTCGGCCGGGGTGCCGCAGGCCGGACAGTGCGTGGGAAATGAATACGGCACGCACTCCGGGGCTCGCCGGGCCAGGTTCACCCCGATCACGGCCGGGATGATTTCGCCCGCCTTCTCGACCCAGACATAGTCGCCGACCCGGATGTCCTTGCGCGCGATCTCGTCCCGATTGTGCAGCGTCGCCCGCGCCACCGTGGTGCCGGCCAGCTGCACCGGCTCCAGCTCCGCCACGGGGGTCAGGACGCCGGTGCGGCCGACCTGGATCGTGATCTGGTTGAGGCGCGCCTCCGCCCGTTCGGGCGCGAACTTGTAGGCGCAGGCCCAGCGGGGGGAGAGCTTGCGCGCCCGCTCCCCCTCGCCGCGGTAGCCCGCCTCGCGCTGCTGGCCGAAATCGTCGAGCTTGACCACCGCGCCGTCGGTCGCGTACGGGAACGCCGCGCGTTCGGTATCCAATTTACGAATCTCTGCGAGCACCGCGTCGACGCCCGTGACGCGTGTCACGCGCTCGAGACCCGGCAGACCCCAGGCCTTGATCGCCTGGTGCCAGGCGGCCTGGGATGAAACCACGGTCGAGGGCTGGCAGTAGCCGAGTCCGTAGAGCACAACTTCGAGCCGTCGCTCCGCCACGAGGGCGGAATCGAGCTGCTTGAGCGTCCCGGCCGCGAGGTTGCGGGGGTTGGCATAGCGCTCCGCACCGAGATCGTCCTGCTCCTGGTTGATCCGGTTGAACTCGTCGAAGCGCAGAAAGATCTCGCCGCGGATCTCGACGCGCTCGGGGACCGGCGGACCTTCGGGCGAGGCCTTGAGCCGATGGGGGAGCCCCCGGATCGTGCGCACATTGACCGTGACGTCATCGCCCTCCTCGCCGTCACCACGCGTCACCGCCCGAACCAGCCGCCCCTCCTCGTAGGTCAGGCTGATCGAGGCACCGTCGATCTTGGGTTCGACCGTGTAGTCCAGCGCCGGACGGCCGATCAATTTCACCAGGCGATCATCAAACTCGCGCAACTCCGCCTCGTCGTAGGTGTTTTCCAGCGTCGTCATCGCCATGAGGTGACGCGCCCGGACAAAACCCTGGGCCCGATCGTCGCCGATGGACTGCGTCGGTGACCCCTCACCCGCCGCCAGGGCGGCCGCCGGAAATTCGCGTTCCAGGTCCGCCAGCTCCCGCTTCAGCCGGTCATAGTCGTAGTCGGGCATTTCCGGCGTGGCGTGCCGGTAGTACAGCTCGTCATGACGCGCCACCTCCGCTCGCAGCTGACTGATTCGGTCCTGTGCCTCGGTCGGAGTCATAGCCCGCCAGTTGATTCGGCCGGCGGCATTTTTTCAACACGGCGCGCCCGCTTTGAATACAAGACCTTATATTCCAACAGATTACGGTACCATTGCCACAGCCCGTAGGCCAATACCGCCACCGCTGCGCCACTCGTGTCCGCAATCCAGTCGGCCAGCTCCACCGAGCGACCCGCCGTAAAGCTCTGGTGCCACTCGTCCGAGGCCCCAAAAAGCGAAACCGCCAGCACTACCCAGATCCCCGCCCGCCTGGGCACGAGGCGGTAGGCGGCGGTGGCGAGCAGGCCAAAGGCGCCGAAGTGGGCCACCTTGTCGAAACCGACCACGGCGGGTCCCGCAATCTCGCTCCGACTCGAACCGAAAACCACCGCCGCGGCGATGGCGAGGGGGTAGCACCAACGGTAGTGAGTTTTGAGCCAGGTGAGGCGTGACGCCATGCCTCCCAATGCCCTGCCCGCACGGTTCCGCGCAACGAGATTCGCACGCACGGGCGCAGGATGCGATTCCCCGCCCGGTTGCGCACGATTTCCCTCGCCTCCCGGCAACGGTCGAAATCCTCTCACCCTTCACGCCTGACATCCGGACCACGGTTCCCGTCCGGGACCGCCCGCATTACCTCCTGTGAACGGTCCTCGTTCATGCCCCCGCCCTCTTCATGCCTACCTTAGCCGCCATCATCCCCCGCACGCTGTCGTGGCCCGACTACCTCGCGCTCACGGCCTATTTTGCGCTCAACCTCGGCATCGGCTGGTGGTGCACGCGGCGCAAGCGGGCGGAGAGCGGGGACTATTTTCTTGGTGGCGGACGGGTGGCGTGGTGGGCGGCGGCCATCAGCTTCTTTGCCACCGCCACGAGCAGCATCAGCTTCATGGCGCTGCCCGCGAAGACCTACTCCACCGACTGGCAGGTGTTTCTTTCCGCTCCCGCCCAAGCCTTCGCCGGCTGCGTCGTCGGCCTGGTGTTCGTCAACCTGCTCCGCCGGCTCGGGGTCGTGTCGATCTTTGCCTACCTGGAGCGACGGTTTGACAAACGCGTCCAACTCGTCGGCGCGGGACTTGGCATCCTGCTCAAGGTGCTCGGTCGCATGAGCGTGGTCATGCTCCTGCCCTCGCTCGCGCTCAGCACCGTCACCGGCCTGAACGTCTATCTCAGCATCGCGCTCATCGGAGTGGTCACCACCCTTTACTCCCTCGAAGGTGGCTTTGAGGCGGTGATCTGGACCGACGTGCTCCAGGCCGGCGTCATGCTCGGCGGCGTCGCGGTGGCGCTCACCTACCTCGGGGCCGGAATCGACGGCGGGCTCGGCGGTCTGCTGCCTGCGGCCGGCGACGCCAACAAGCTCCACTTGATCAATACATCGCTTTCCGTCACGGAGCCGACGGTGATCGTATTCGCCGCCCAGTTTCTGGCGACGGTGTTCATCCAGATCGGCGACCAGCCGCTCATGCAGCGCATGCTGTCGTCCGCCAACGAAGCCGAGGCCCGCCGCACCGTGATCATCGGCAATCTCATCGGGGTCGGCAGTTCGATTCTGTTCTTCTTTGTCGGCACCGCGCTCTGGGCCTTCTACCGCGCCCACCCGGAACGCCTCGCGGTCGGGCTGCCCAACGACTCGATCTTTCCCTTCTTCATCGCCAACGAGCTCCCGCGCGGGGTGGTCGGCATCATTGTGGCTGGTCTCTTTGCCGCCGCCATGGGTGCGCTCTCCAGCATCCTCAACAGCACCGCAGCCGTGGTCGTCTCCGATTTCCAGGGCACTTTCCGACCGAAGGCCACCGAAGCGGAGCGGTTGCGCCTCGCCAAGCTCACCACCCTGGTCTGTGGGGCGCTTGGCATCGGCATGGCCAGCTGGCTGGCGGCGCAAAACGCCGCGTCGCTCTGGGACGAGTTCCTGAAATTGATCGCCCTGCTCGGCGGCGGGTTTGCCGGCGTCTTTGCCCTGGGACTGATCACCCGACGCGCCCACGCCAGCGGCGTGCTCGTCGGCGCCGTGGCCAGCATCGGAGTCACCTGGACCGTCCAGCACTACACCCAAACCGCCCCCTTCGCCCACGGCTTCGTCGCCGTCTTCTCCTGCATCCTCGTC
>JAEUGZ010000559.1 GCA_016794725.1 Opitutaceae bacterium
AAGGTTGGTAATTCAAGTCCAGATTGACCGAGTGCTGGTTCTGGGCCGTCCGCCCATAGACCGAATCGGGATACCTCGCATCCCGCATTTGGGCGGAGATTCCCGCGTCCAGGCTGGGACTCAGCATCGTGTCGAAGCGGACATTGGCCACCTGCTGGTCGCGGTCCGCGATGTCAAGGGCGCGCATTTGGGTGTTCATCCGCACCGCCCAACTCGTGACATTCGCACCCGCCACCGTCGGGATTGGCACGAGCGCGGCACTGAACGAATCATCGTAGTAGGAGGAAACATACGTGCTACCGCGGCGCCTCGCCGCCTCGTAGGAAACTCGCAGGCTTGACTCTCCCAGGCCGCGATTGACATACCCCACCTTGACCTTGTCCTCCCAGGTGCGATCCCGCTGCCGGCTTTCGCGCGAGACGATCTCACGTTCGACGCTGGCGTTGAGGCTCGAGACTGCGTTGAGGCGGTACTCGGCGCTGGGCCCGAAACGCAGCTGTTCGCTTCCGTAGAGCTTGTTCTTGATCGGTAGATTGCCCGCCGCGTTGGCATTCGCACCGAACAGAAGATTCTGTCCGCTGCCGTCGTTGAGCAACCGCCCCCACACCCCCGTCACTCCGTCGTAGGTCAATCCCCGGGTCTGCGCCCCGGCCGCGGCGCTGTCCGCATCCACATACACAGCGTTGGGATTCACCGCGAGGTAAGGATCGCTCGTGTTCTTGGTCTCATGATACCGGACCCTCGCCTTCACGTTTAAATCCGGGGTGGGATTGAGCGAAAGCGTCAGGTCAAGGAGCCGCGTGTCGACCGTCGCATCGGTTGACGTTCGGCTGAGGGCGCCGGTCGAATCCCAGTTGCCACCCGGAAGCACCGTGACATTGGCCAGGGAGAGATTCGCCACCGTCGTGTACGGGATGAGATTGTCGTCCTGTCTCCAGGTGCCCGCGGACACGACCGCCGTGAAGTGACCCTTGAAGAAGTCGGGCAGCGAGCGCGTGTACTCGGCGCGGGCATTGTAGGCCTGGTTGGCGGGTGCCAGATCAAAGCGTCCCTGCGTATAGGCTCCCGCCGCTGGCACGGTGCTGACCCCGGGCGCAGGCGCGATGCGATAGGGCTCCTGGAAGGTCAGGGTGCTGATCTTGTTCTCGAAGATCGAAGCCGAGAGCCTGAGATTGAACACGTTCAGCGGATCGGTGTGGGTCAGACCGGCGAGGAAATCGTGAGTCACGTAGTCGATCGGTTCGGCAACTTCGATCGGAGCGGTCCCCGGTGCGTTGCCCCAGACGGCGCCGAACGGACGCGCACCTTTCCGCTTTTCCATCGTGTAACCGGCGTACACCTTCCAAGTCGCCCAAAGGTTGGCATCGACGCGCACCCCACCTTTTTTTCGCACCAGGCCAAGCGTGGTGGGCGTGACTGAGGTGGCGACACTGGATACGCTCGCATTGTCGGCGGGAATCGAAGCGGTGCCTCCGGCGGTCAAACCCGATAGGAGCAGGAGATTGCCCGTCCCAATCCCGGACCAGAGCGACTTGTACCGATCAGTGAAGACATGCGGCGTTTCACTGAAGAACACTTTCACCTTCCAATCATTGGCATGGCCAAACTGGAGACCGTAGTACTGGTCGTGACGCCCCGCCCCACCGCCGCTGAGCTCGACGAAGTGGCCGCTCTCCGGCCTGCGCATTTCAAAGCTGAAGGTGTTGATCTGCCCGCCGTTCTCGGTGTCCTGATAGGTCCGATACTGGGCATTCCGCTCGTCGGCGTCACCGCCGATGACCCCGACCTCCAGCTGTCCGGAGTATTCCCACCCGGAAGCAAGTTTTCCAATTTCCCCTGCCTTCGGCACCAGAAACGGCCAGTCGAACATCCGGCCGGTGGGCGTGCGTTTCACCGCGGTCCAATCCGGATCCAGGGGTCGCGCCGCGCGGACGGAACCACTCATGCCATTGCCCAGGACGGTTCCGGTGCCAACCGCGGTGTCGGCCAGCGGCGAGGCCGCGGCGACATGGCACCAGGCAAGACCGACCAGCGAGACGGCGAAGGGAACGGCCCTCCGGAAGTTCGTATTCATGCGTGGAGAGGTGTCAGGCGTGAGGTCCCGGCTCAGCGTTGGAAACGGGCGCCACCGGGGTGATTGCTGCCGTGGATCTGGGAATGGCAGTTCTGGCAGGAGCGACCGAGCATGCGGGCGTTCGGCGTGCCCCCACCGCCGATGATCTGACTCGCATTGAACAACACCGACTGGTGGCCGGCGGCGTTGGCGTGACATTGCTGGCAGAGGAAGGGTCGCGCCACCTGGAGCAGCTTCTCGTGATTGGAGCCGTGCGCATTGTGGCAGCTCATGCAGTTCTCCTTCACCGGAGCATGCTCCCAGAGGAAGGGTCCCCGTTTCTCGGTGTGACAGCCGTAACACGTCTCATTCACCGAATCCATTTTCAGCAAGGTCTTCGAGGTCGACCCATGCGGATTGTGACAGTCGACGCAGGACAGCTTGCCCTCGGGAAGCGGCATGTGGGAGCGTTTGGCGAATTCCGAGCGCTGCTGCTGGTGACAGCTGTAGCAGGTTTCATTGATGCCCTGTTTCTTCAACAGGCCCGTGGTCGAGACCTTCGCCATCGGGTTGTGGCAGTCACTGCAGCTCAGATTGTTGGTGGCGTGGACCGAACCCTCCCAGAAGGTGTGCTGGCCCCCCTGGTGGCAGGAGAGGCACATTGCGGTCTGCTGGGCCACTGGTGTACCCCAGCTCTTCGTAAAACCGACCAGGGAAACGCGATTGGCAGGATTCGCCGGATCCTTGAGGTGATTCGATCCCGGGCCATGGCAAGCTTCGCAGCTCAGCTTTTCCTTCTCATTCCTCGGATTGAGCCGAAACGCCTTGGCGTGGACTGTGTGGGTAAACTGGTTGTTCTGCGGAGCGTGACAGGCAATGCAAACCGCCTCGCCAACGTACTCCGCGCCGCCATTCAATGCAGCCGGCGGCGTCGGTGCAACCGCCACCTTGGGTTTGGCGAGGATGGATGTCACCAGCATGCACGCGGCCGCGCTGGCGGCGACCATGCCAAAGCGGAAGGTGGGAATCAGGCTCAGGATCGGATGGGACTTCATGTCATCAGGTCGGTCAGAGGAGGGACGCCCTTGGCGTTCGTGGCGCAACGGATGTCCGCCCGGATCCCATCACCCGGACGCGTCAGCCTCGTGCAGGCGGCACGCCCTGCGATCACAGCGCTCTGCGGACGATCGAGGTCGAGTCTGGAGGGCATGGAGGGGCGGAATCTCGGCGTTCGGCCGACAAGCAATCCGCCCGGGCAACCGGTGCGAGCCTTGAGCCGTAACGGGACTGTTACATGGCGTCATTCTCCTCTAAAAATTCCACGGCGGAACCCTCTGCGGAATGACATGTATCTATGGATTGAATTCAGTCTGCTTTTCTGGTCTGCAAATCATCCTTGGCCCCGCCGATTGAACTGCTAGTGTCGGAACGACCCCGCGAGATTCTTCAAATAAAATGCATCCGCTTGTTTCCGGCCTTGGCCAAGGTCCAGTCATCACCGACGGAGCCTGGGGTACCCAGCTCCAGGCCCGGGGTCTGCGCCCGGGAGAGTGCCCCGACACCTGGAATCTCAAGCACCCGGACCGGGTCGAATCCGTCGCCCGGGCCTATGTCGACGCGGGCAGTCGGATCATCCTGACCAACACCTTTGGAGCATCACGCTTGCAGCTGGCTCACCATGATCAGGCGGCCTATGTCGGGCCGATCAACCGGGCCGGGGTGGAGATCTCGCGCCGGGCCGCGGCCGGGCGGGCCCTGGTGTTCGCGTCGATCGGTCCGACGGGGCGCATGCTGGTGTCCGAGGAGACCACCGAAGACGAGTTGCGCCGTGTGTTTGAGGAACAGACCTTGCTACTCGCGGCCGCCGGCGCCGACGCGCTGCTGCTGGAGACCTTCGCCGATCTGGACGAGGCGCGCATCGGCATCACGGCAGCGAAAAAGACCGGGTTGCCCGTGGTGGCGAGTTTTGTCTTCGACTCGGGCCCGCAGCGCGACCGCACCATGATGGGTGCCACGCCGGAGCAGGCGGTGGAAACCGCCGTGAACGCCGGAGCCGACGTGGTGGGCGCCAACTGCGGTCGGGGCATTGAGGGCTTTGTCCATCTCTGCGCGCGTCTGCGCGCCGCTTCACCGCTGCCGGTCTGGATCAAGGCCAACGCCGGCCTGCCGGAATTGGTCGACGGGCAGGCGGTGTATCGGACGGGTCCCGAGTTTTTTGCCGAGAAAGCGATGGAGGTCATCGCAGGCGGTGCCACCTTCATCGGCGGCTGCTGTGGGACCAGTCCCGCGTTCATTGCCGCCATCGCCGCGCGCCTGCAGAGACCTTGACCCAGGCGACGCCACAAAGGGAAAGTGGAGCGGGGTTCATCAATCGATGTAAACCAGCTCACTGGCGTTCATCAGCGCCCGGCAGAACGCGACCAGCCCCGACGCCGCGATCAGCTGCTCGGCCGCACGGCGTTCCTCCTCGGTCGGAGGTCGTTGGAAAGCCTGACCGTACGCTGCCGATACAGGATCGGCCCCCTGGACTCGCTCCGCGAACGCCTCCGCCATGTCCAGGGTGAAGGAATGATTGAGCAGGGTGAGCGCCTGCATCGGGGACGTTGTCCTGGCCCGACGGGGGGCGGCGAAGGCAACATCGGGCAGGTCGAACTCACTGAGAAGATCAACCACGCTGGCCCGTGCGTTTTGGTGATAGACCGCACGTCGGTAGGTCTCCGGACCAGGTCGATCAAGCGGTGTATAGGTGCAAACATTGTTCTGCGTGAACTTGTACAAACGGAACCCCGGTCCTCCGGCCGTCCGGTCCAGCTTGCCGGCGACTTGGAGCAGGGTGTCCCGGAGTTCCTCGGCCTCAAGTTGCCGCGGGGGAAAGCGCCAGAGCAGG
>JAEUGZ010000570.1 GCA_016794725.1 Opitutaceae bacterium
GAACACGCTCTCCGGTTCCGTTTCCCACTACTTCGATCAACGCGACGGGATCATCCGAAATTCCTTCAACAAGAACAGTGTGGAGGGACGCAACTTCGACACCAACCCCAACAACAACGTCACCTGGGCCGAGAATGGCGGTCGCGTTCAGGTAAAGGGAATCGACGGTGACATCGCCTGGACCCCCAACCGAAACTTCCAGGCCATCCTGAACTTCAACTACGAATACGAGGCCAAGGTGGTGTCCGATCCAACCGTGGACCAGTCGAAGCCGACCCTCGGCGTCTACATCAAGACCTTCCAGCGCCGTCCCCAGAAGAATCCCATCTGGAAAACCAATCTCATCACCAAGTACAACTTCACCTCGGGTCCACTCAAGAACACGAGCATCGGCAGCGCCATCCGCTACTCCGCCCGGTACAACATGACCGACAGCCCGACCATGGACCTCGTTGTCCCGGCCGAAACAATCATCGACCTCTTTGTCTCCCATCGCCTGAAACTGCTCAGCGTGCCCACCGATGTGACCGTGAACCTCGTCAACCTGACCAACACGTACAACGATCTCACCCGCAACGATGGATTCGAGGCCCGGCTCTCCCTCGGCTTCAGGCTATGAACGCATGATCTCCGAACCTCCGCGACCCGCGGGTGCATGGCGGGTGGTGGGCCTCTTGTGGGTCGTGGGTTGCCTCAACTACCTCGACCGTGTCATGATCACCACCATGCGCGGTTCGCTGAAGGAGGCGATTCCGATGACCGAGGCGCAGTTCGGGCTGCTCACGACCGCGTTCCTCATCGTCTATGCCCTGCTGAGTCCATTCGCCGGATACCTGGCGGATCGCTTCACACGGTCGAGTGTCATCAGCGCCAGCCTCATCGCCTGGTCGCTCTTCACCTGGATGACGGCCCACGTCACCACCTACGAGCAATTGCTGGCGACACGGTTGCTTATGGGAGTCAGTGAGGCGTGCTTCCTGCCGGCGGCGCTGGCCCTGGTGGCCGACTACCATCGCGGCGCTTCCCGTTCTCTCGCGACCGGCATCGTGCTCGGCGGCGTGATGGTCGGAAGCGCCCTCGGAGGAGTCGGCGGCTGGATCGCCGAGCGCTGGCACTGGAGTCACGCCTTCACGCTCTTTGGCGTCGTGGGGGTTGGCTTTGCGTTCGTGCTGATGGCCTGGCTGCGCGACCCGCCTCGGCTCGAAGCGGGACTCCCGGCGTCCGTCGGGAGTCCCTCGCGGGTCGGTGTGGCGGAAGTCGCCAGGAGTCTCCTGGGCAATGGAAACTTCCTGCTGGCCTTTGTCTTCTGGGGACTGCTGGGAGTGGCCGCGTGGATGGTGATCGGTTGGATGCCCACCTACCTGCAGGAGCACTTCGGACTCAGCCAGTCGCGGGCCGGGCTGATCGCGACCAGTTATGTCAATATCGCTTCCCTGATCGGCCTGGTCGTGGGCGGCGCCTGGGCCGATCGTTGGAGTCGCACCAATCGCCGGGCTTGTCTGCACGTGACAGCGCTGGGTTTGTTTGCCTCGGTGCCGTCCATCCTGCTGGTGGCCGGAACCGGTTCGCTTCCCCTCGCCATTGTCGGACTCGTCGCCTATGGACTGACCATCGCCTTCGCGAGCACGGAAATGATGCCCATCCTCTGCCTGATCCTCGCACCCCGTCACCTGGCCACCGGATTCGGCGTCCTGAACTTCTTTGCCTGCGCCGTCGGCGGCGCCACGACCTACGCTGGAGGCGCCTTGCGCGACGCTCAGATTGACGTCAGCCGGCTCTTTCAGGCCGGCGCCCTCGGCATGGCGGCTTGCGCGGGTCTCCTCTTTCTCATTCGACCCCGCTCGACCGCGGCGTAGTCCACCATTCGTTCCTTTCTCCGCCCACCCTTCTTCATGCCGCACTCCCGCCGGACTTTCCTGCAACACACCTCGCTGCTGGCCGCCTCACTTCCGTTCGCCGGGCAGGCGCTCGGAGCCTCGGGCGCCGCGCCGGCTCCCGCAGCGGGCAAAACCGGGGTGCTGCGCGAAGTGCTCTTCAGCCCGGGCAACATCACGGAGCAGAAAAGCTGCTACGATCGCTACGAACCGCTGCGCAAGAGCGAGCGCAATCCGGTCCTGACCGCGACGCAGCCCTGGGAGAAAGGCGGGCTGGGTTGGGGCAGCGTCATCCGCTCGCGCATCGACGGAAAATTCAAGTACTTCTACGGCACGGATTTTCCCGGAGCTCAGGAAGGCGCCGTGCTGGTGGACAATTCCATGCAGGGAAAGAACCACTGCGTGGTCTGCTACGCGGAGTCGGACGACGGCATCGTCTGGCGCAAGCCCGCGCTCGACCTGCACTTCAAGGAACAGCATCCCGGCAACAATATCATCCTGACCTGGACCTCCTACTACAACGATGCCTCGTCGGTCATCGAGGACCTGCGCGATCCCGATCCGGGTCGCCGTTACAAGATGCTGATGTTCCACATCGACACCAAGGACCGGAACCACACCGGAGGCTGTCTCTTTGTGTCACCGGATGGCCTGCGCTGGACCTTCACCGGCACCGTGCTTCCCTCGCAGGACGCGTGCTGCCTCTGGCAGGATCCGCAAACGGGGCGCTACCTGGCGTTCCTCAAGGACCGCCGTGGCAACGCCCGCAGCCGCATGATCGTGCACAGCGACGATTTTGTGAACTGGTCCGAACCCCAGTGGCTGTTCACGCCCGATCACGGGGACCACGACGGCACGAATTTCTACAACCAATCCGCGTTCCGGATGTGCGGACGCACGCTGGGGTTCCTCAACCACTACGACCTGACGTCACAAACGACCTGGGTGGAACTGATTGAAAGCAGTGACACCCTCTCCTGGACGCGCATGCCTTCGCGTCCGCGGCTCCTTCAGCCCGGGTCGCCCGGCGCCTATGACAGCGGTGGGGCCTACGTGGGCCTGGCCGAACCGATTCTGGTCGGGAACGAGTACCGGTACTACTACTACGCTTCGGCCGATCGTCATGACGCGGCGGACGTCGGCGGCAACCCCGCCCAGCGCCCGTCGCTCGCGTTCGCGACCTTCCCACGGAACCGGCTGGTCGGCCAGCAGACCGAGCACGACGGCTCGTTTGCCACCCTGCCCTTTGTCTGTCCCGGTGGCCGGCTCCACCTCAACCTGGTCGCCCGCGGCGAGGTGCGCGTGGCCATCAAACGACACGGGTACGGTTCCGACTTCGAGGGCTTCCGAACCGAGGACTGCATCCCTGTGACCGGCGACGGCCTGCGCATACCCGTGGGCTGGACTGCGCATGCCACCCTCGACGCCCTCAAGGGCAAGTACATCCGCCTGCGCCTCTCCGGCCGGAACATCCTCGCCTACAGCGCGACCTTCGAAGCCTGAACCGTGACCGGAGGCCTCACCGTGGGTGTGTCCACCCAGCGCCCCTCGACCATGGTGTAGAGCGGATAGGCGGGCAGACCCAGTTCGTTGTGCTGGAGCAGTGACACCAGCGCCTTGCCCGCGGCGACGCCCAGCAGGTCGTTCTGCTCGTCAATGCCGGCGATGTCGTCGGACTTGCCAAAGCGCGAAATCAGTGCGACGCCCATTTCGTCCGGCACCCGATAGCCGAGCTCCTTGATCCAGCGGTACGGTTCCAGCGGGTGCCCCGGGATGATGACGCAGTCCACGCGTTCGGCTTTCAGCCACGCCGCGACCGCCGGCTTTGTGATCTCGCGGGCGTAGAGCGGCGGCACGTGCAGTTCCGGATCCTGCGTGTAGTGTTCGGCCAGGTACGCACCGAGCATGATGCCCAGGCTGCGATAGGAGAAGTCCTGCGGCAAAATGAGCCCGATGCGCCGATAGCCCCGCTCGCGCAGTTTGCGCAGGCATAGCCGCATGTTGTAGGAGTGGTGGATGCAGACGCGGTGCGCCGCCACGTTGGTGACCGAGTAGCCGACCGCCACCGTGGAAAAGTGCTGCCAGTCGAGCTCGGGTATCGGCCCGGGGACCGGCAGGCGTGGCGGCAGAAGCACCCCTTGAATGCCCCGCGCCCGGAGGATGCGGCTCAACTGCGCTCCGTGGGTGCCGTCCTCCTCCAGCTGAAACACCTCCACCGAGAAGCCCTGGGACTGCGCATAGCCAATCACCGCACTCCTCAAGGTCGCCTCCGACAGATTGCCCTGGTAGGCATCCGGATTGTAGTTGAGCACGTACGCGAGCACGCCGGCAAACCGCCGGCCACCCCGGCGATAGGACGACAGCGCGGAGAGCATTGCGTTGTGCGTGTAGCCGAGCGACCTCGCCACCTCGCGGATCTTCGCGGCCGTATCCGCATTGACGTGCGGATCATTGCGCAACGCCAGACCCACCGTCGTAAAATGAACGCCCGTCGCCTTGGCGATGTCGCGCAGCGTCACGTGTTTTTCCATGGCCGTGATTCGTAACCCGAAAGCCCGCTCCGATGCGACCTAACGGCGGGGTGCAAGGTCCGCCGGGTTCGACCCAAGCCGCACCCCGGCGCCTGCCGCCGGCCTTCAGCCGCGCGGAGGGTCCACCCGCCAGGCGGAGGTCAGCCGCCCATGCGCTTGAGGAAGGGCACCAAACGCTGGCCCAGCCAGGCCAGCTGCTCAGTGGTGTCGAACCACTCCGCGTTCGCCGGGGTGCGCTTCACCTCCCTGGGACCGGGTTTCGGGAGGGTCTTGAGCTTTTCATTGATCGCCAGGGTGTCCTTGTTCGCCTGATCCAGCAACTGGCGGACCGTACTTTCCAAGGTCGCCACGGTCACGAGCTTCACCTTCGACTGATAGCCGGTCGTCAGTTGGTAAACGGCGGGACTTCTCCCTGGGCTGACAACGGGAAACAGTTTTTTCCAAGCTTCGACCTGGGCGGGGGTGGGGGTGGCGGCATCCGCCGCGGCGACAAACACGAGGGCGCAAAGCGCCAAAAGGCAGCGTTTCATGGGTGGGTTCCTGTCTCCTCGGACGCCCTTTGAAAGGATCGCCCCCCGGGCCGAAGTCGAGCCTTTCCAGTCAGCCGTCATCCTCCCCGCCGCAGGCATCGACGGACGGAATCGTTGCCTTTCCGCGCCCGGACTGGCAGGGTCGCGGCCTGAACACCAAGCCTCCCTCCACCTCCGCCGCCCGTCGTCTGCGGATCCTCACGGTCGACGACGCCAAAGCCGTACGCCTCCTGGCGCAGCGTGCCCTCGCACCGCTTCAATGCGAGTTTGCCGAGGCGGCCAATGGTTACAATGCCCTGTTCGC
Source organism: Opitutaceae bacterium (assembly GCA_016794725.1). Taxonomy (GTDB): domain Bacteria; phylum Verrucomicrobiota; class Verrucomicrobiia; order Opitutales; family Opitutaceae; genus UBA6669. The sequence goes on from JAEUGZ010000570.1 coordinate 5,240, forward strand.
CATGGAGCGCGCCCTGCCCGATCTGCTCCTGCTCGATGTCATGATGCCGACCATGGGGGGCGTGGAGCTGCTGACGCTGATGCGTTCCAACCCGACGCTCAAAGGCATCCCAGTCATCATGCTGACCTCTCCCGCCGACCACGCGGTCCTGCCGGAATTGAACGCCCTCGGTATTCAGGGACTCCTGGTCAAGCCGGTGAGCGAGACCCTCCTGGCCGAAACCGCACGCAAGGTGCTCGGTCTCGCCCCCGCAAAATCGGTCCCCTCCTGAGCCGCAACCATTCAGACGAGAAACCACGAATGGACACGAATCGGGAGTGAGATACGAAGAGTCGATCACCTGAATTTACCTCACCAAAGAGTGAACCAATCCCTCGCAACTCTCGGCCCTTGCTTTCATCCTGTTTTCCGCAGTTGAAACGAATCGATCCGTTCATAAACCACGGATGGACACAGATAAACGCGGATTCGGTACCCATGCAGTTCTTCACCTACAAGGTGAGTGACCACTTCGGCTCAACTCGTTTGTATCCGTGTTTATCCGTGTCCATCCGTGGTTGAATCGCGGTTTTTGAGTTCATTCGTGTAGATTCGTGTCCATTCGTGGTTCAAATGCAGGGTTCCGGCTGAGCCCGGGTTCGTCCAAGACGGGATCGTGAATCGATGCGGGGCAGTCCGTCAGGTGCTTCCACGCGGGATGATCGTGTAGCCCACGTCGATCACCCGCTCGCGGGGTTTTTGACCGGCGGCCCAATCGACGATGAACCGCGCCGCATGCCGGCCGATGGCGGGACCGTCGATGGCCACGGTGGAGAGCGGCGGATTGGCCACCGAGGCGAAATTGAGGTCACCAAATCCCATGACCCCCAGCCGGTGCGGCACCTCAATACCCCGAGACTGCGCTTCGATCACCACGCCCAGCGCCAGTGTGTCCGAACTGCAGGCGATGGCATCAATCTTCGGATCGCGCCGGAGCAACTCCCCCAAGCCGATCCGTCCGCTGCCCATCACCGTGGGTGCAGGCTCGGTGTGCAGCAAGGGCTCGGGCAACCCCAAAACCACCGCTTCGGCCACCAACGCCCGCGCACGCATCACCGCGCGCCGGTCGTCCCCGGTCAGCACCGCCGGTCGACGGTAGCCTCGCTGGTACAGGTGGCGGGCGACGTCCACCCCGACCATTTCGGTGGAAAAACCCACCACGAGTCCGATCGGGGTCGTCGTGAGATCCCAGGTCTCGACCACCGGGATCTTCGAGACCAGCAACCGTTCCCGCACATCCGCCGAGTGCAGCGTGCCCGTCAACACCACTCCGGCCGGGCGCCGGCTGAGCACCGCGTGCAACAACTCGTCCTCACGGTCGAGCGAATAGCCACTCAGCCCGATCATCATCTTGAATCCAGCCTGACGCAGGGTCTCCTCCAGGGCGTCGATCGTGCCCGCAAACATGGGACTTCCGACGGTCGGCACGATCGCGACCACGAGATTGCTGCGGCTGGAAGCCAGGCCTCCCGCCAGCAGGTTTGGCACGTAGCCCACCCGCGCAACCGCCGACTTGACGGCCGCAACCGTCTTGGGGGAGACGATTTCCGGTGTATTCAAGGCACGTGACACCGTGATCGCCGACACGCCGGCCAGAGCCGCCACGTCATCGAGTGTCGCGAGACCCGTCCGTTTACGACGACGGCGATCTGCGCGCGGGTTTGAGGATGAGGCCATTTGCACGACAATGGCAGAAATCCCGGCCGAATCTCAAACCCGATTGCTGAACCCAGGGGATAGGCCAAGAAGGCACCAGGCGCCCAGCCGACATCCGCGTTGACCGTCTGACCGGGCGGCGCTCTGATCCGAATCCGATGCACCCCACCCGAGTCGCCCGTCTGATGGCACAGATGCTGGTGTTCCCGGGCCTTCTCTGCGCCGCGGATTTCCGATTTTCAGAGGCGGGACTTTCCGCCCGGGTCGGATTGGAAGTTGAGCAACAGATGGAATGGGCGGAGCTCACCGTCGGCGGCGTCCCTGGTTTCAACCGGCTCGGGATCGCCGTCGACTGGAGCCACGAGCACGGACAGGTGTCCGCCACCCTGCGCAACACGACAGCCGCTCCGATCAAGCTCGGTCGTTTCGTCCTCGCCCAGGCCGAAGCGGTGCCGGGCAGCGTCGCCCTGGTCATGAGTGGCTGGCAAATGCCCAACACCGTGCAGCCCACGCAGGGGAAGAAACTCACATCGAAGACCCTGCTTCAACTCTGGGACCGCGACACCGCCACGGCGCTGCACGTGGGCTTTATCACCTTTGATCGGATCAACACCGAAATCGAACTCGAGAAAGGGGTGGTCACCGCCACCTGCGACTTCGAGGGCTTCACCCTCGCTCCCGGCGCCTCGATCCAAACCGAGCGCCTGCTCCTCGCCCGCGGCAACGATCCGGTGGCCGCGTTGCACACCTGGGCCGATGCGGCCGCCGCCCACTACCAGCCGCAAATCTGGCCCACCACTCCCGCGGGCTGGGTGGGCTGGTCGTGGGTGGATCCATTCCACGTCGAAGTCTACGAGGACGTGGTGCGCCGCAACGCCCGCGCCATCCGTCAGAAACTGCCGGGTTCGGGCATCGACTACATCTGGATCAGCCTGGGCAACCTGAAAGATCGGGAACCCGGCAACTGGCTGGACTGGAATCGCGCCCTGCTGCCCAGCGGGCCGCAGACACTCGTGCGCGACCTCGCGGCGCAGGACTTCAAGCTCGGACTGTGGGCGGGCGTTTTCTGGATGAGTTCGCGCCTGGAAGCCCGCTCGGCCTCGCTGAGCGACGCTTTTCTGCTCAAGGACGGCAAACCCATGACCGTTCCGCACCGGGAACTCGGCGACCAGTACATCCTCGATCCCACCCATCCGAAAGCGAAGGCCTGGTTCGACGAGGTGTTTCGCACCTGGCGCGAGTGGGGCATCCGCTACTACATGCTCGATTTTCTCTACTCGGTCTCCGGCTCCACCCCCGGAAAGTACCGGGCGGACCACTACTACAATCGGGCGCTCGTGCCCGGACCCGAGGCTTTCCGCGACTCGCTCGCCGTCATCCGCAAGGCCGCCGGACCCGACACCTACCTGCTGGTGAGCACCGGGCCGACCTTTCAAACCGTCGGCTTGCTGGACGCGGTCCGGGCCGGCACGGACTACGGCGAGGGACGTCCCCTGGACGGACCGGGCAAGGGCTTTTACCCCGCGACGTTCGTCATCAACAAACCCGATTACTGGACCTCCCACCTGCGGGCAGTGCAGGCGTGGGCCACCCATTTCTTCGCCCACCGCAAGCTCTTCATCGCCGACTCCGGGAACGTGCTCACCATCGACAAACCGGTGCCGCTGAACGACGCCCAGATCAGCGCCACGATCTTTGGGCTCAATGGCAGCCCGCTGATGATCGGTGACGACGTCGATCGCATGAGTGACGAGCGTCTCGCCCTGCTGCGCCAACAGTTCCCCCGGCTGCCCGAAGCCGGCGAGCCCCTCGATCTCTTCACCGCAGCCGAGCCCGATCACCCCAAGCAGTTTCGCCTCCGCGTCACCACCGGCTGGGACACCTGGGACCTGCTGGCGGTGTTCAACTTCGGTCCCGAAGTCCTGCGCCAGTCCGTCCCGGCGAGCGGAGCGGTGTGGGACTTTTGGGAGGAGCGCTACGCCGGAATCGCCACCGGCGCGTGGGAGGTGATCGTTCCACCGCGATCCGTCAAACTCCTCCGCGTCGCGCCGGTGCGCGCTCATCCCTGGGTGCTCTCCACCGACATTCACATCCGCCAGGGCCAGTCTGAGCTGACGAACGTCGCTTGGGACGAGGCCGCCCGCCAGCTCCGCCTCCGTGCGACCCGCAGCGGCAATGTCCTGCTGCGCGTGCCCAAGGGTTTCCGCCTCGCAAACCCGGCGGGACTCTGGATCGCAAAGGACGGAAATGACAGTTCCCTGGTGGTGCGGGTGCCGGCCTTCGAAGGCGAACGCGTGATTGGTTTTGAACGTATCTAATGAATCGTTACCGATTTCCGTCGACCGCCTCACCTCATTGTCCAGCGCTACTCTCACCATGGCCTACGACGAATCACTTGCCACCCGCATTTCGAAGTTCTTCTCCTCCCGCGGAGTCCCCGCCGTCTCCAAGGCCATGATGGGCGGCCTCGTTTTCATGGTGGACGACAAGATGTGCGTCGGCGTCCACCGCAACAGCCTGCTGGCCCGGATCGATCCCGAGGAGCAGGCCGAGGCCCTCGCCCGGAAAGGCTGCAGCCGCATGGAATTCACCGGCCGGCCGATGCGGGGTTTCGTTCTCATCGACCCCTCGGTTCTGAAAACCGAGGCACAACTCAAGTCCTGGCTGGACGCAGCGCTCGCCTTCAACCCCAAGGCAAAAGCCTCGAAGCGAAAGTAGCCGGGACCGCTTCGCCGAACAAGCCGACTGGCCATGCGGTGATCGAACCTCGCCTGGTGCTATCGAAGATAAGTGCGGCGCTTGACTGCATCGACTTTCTCGAAATCGGTGTCGTTGGTGACAAGGGTGAGGTCGAAGTGCAGGGCTACGGCCGCCTGCCATGTATCATTCTCGCCTAGACGGAGCCCTTTTGAGGTTTGTTCCCGGTCCAACCTTGACGCGAACAACGCGATGTCCCGGCCGAAAGCCACCATGCGGAACCGTCGCAAAAACCGTCTCGCTTCCCGTTCACTTCGGATGCCGGCGGCATACTCACTGGCGGTAACCGGCGTTATGACCATCGGCTGAGTCCGATTGGCCTTCATGAATCGCTTGGCCGGCCCGTCACTGCCATCCTTGCGACGCAGTTCGTCGTGCAGGTCGATCAAGAAGTTGGTATCGAGCAGGAGCACTAGCGCGACGATTTGCGAGCGGCATGGAGGCGTCTGGACGTTTCAAGTTCTTCGGCCGTGACATTCGTCTTGCCGCGACCAAACTCGGCTTCGAGGGAATCAAGGGCATCCCCCATGGTTTCAGCAGGTTCTTCCCATGCCGCCCGGCGAACGACCTCCGTGAAGGATTCCTTGGGAGAACGCTTCGCCCGTTTGAGGATTTTGTAGGCGTCCTCTGATAGGGAAATCGTCTTAAAGCTCATGCACAGATCGATACACAGATGGAGGTTAGCGGCAAGATTGATGCGTAAAGAAGCCTGGTCCTGGCCGACGACGAAACCTATTCAGCAAATGCCCCTTAAACCTTTCGCGTGAGCCGAGTTGGCGAGCGGCTCC
>JAEUGZ010000594.1 GCA_016794725.1 Opitutaceae bacterium
GGCGTTGGGGTCGATGAACACCGAGCCGCGGCGGGCGGGACTGGCCGCCACCTGGTTGCCGCGTCCACCACCAAAGTCCGGCGTGTCAAAGTGAATGCCGTCCTTCGAGGTCCAGACAGCCACGCCTTCTCGTCCCTCACCGTAGAGCCGGATCAGTCCGTCCTCATCTTCGATCACGGTGCTCCAGCCGGTGCCGGACGGCAGCACCGTCTCCTCGATGCGCGCCGGATGCGCCGTGAACGTGGTGTTCGTCTGCCGCGCAATCAGGGCCTGATCGATGAACAGGTGCTTGTGACCGGCCAGCTCCACGACCGGGCCCGCCGGCCGGCCGCCCGGGAATTGGAGCGGGGGGCCCTTCTTCAGAACGATCGGCGCGGGCGGAGCGCTGTAGCGGCGGGAAAAACTTCCCGGGACCGGAAACGCCTCGCGGTAGAGGGCCTCGTCAGAAATGCGCACCTCGTCGAGCAGCGCCGCGAGCGGACGGCCCCAGACGGCATCGCGCCCCAGGCTGACATAGTCCTCCTTGCCTTCCGGCAATGCCGCCAGTCGCGCCGCCACCGTGGCCTTCAGACGGCCGTCGAGGTAGTGGCGCACTTCGCCCCGCGCCGCGTCATACACCACCGCGCAGTGGGTCCACTCCCGCAGGAGCTTCGCGCGGTCGGTCGGCAGGCGCGCCGTGACTCCGGCCGGTTGGTTGAAGAGCCGGAATTCGTTCGCAGCCGGATCGAAGCTGAGCCGGGTGACCACGTCATTCTCGCCACGCGGTCCGGAACCTACTTCAAACACCACTCCCTCGGCCGAGGCTTCCGTCGCAGCCTTGAGCCAGAATTCAAACGTGAAGTCGCCGCGACCGAGATTCAGCGACCCTTTCGTCGGGCTCGCGAAGGGCCAGCGCCGCAGGTGGTCGTCACCATTGACGAAGGCGGCCGCAAACGTGGCGTTGAACCACGTCATCGGTTCGACCGTGCGGCCGGGCTTGCGCGGCGGCGTCTCGAGTCCAAACGCATAACGATTGGCATTGCTGAACTCCTCGTGGTCTTCGCGCCGTTTGAACGACGGATTGAATGGCACCGGCTCGACCGGCCGGAGCGCGCGGCCAAATTTCCCCGGCACGAGAGAACCGCCGCGGCCAAACACGAGGAACCAGTCCTGCGGGCCCGCGTCATTGAGGATGGAACTGGGATAAAGCTGCTCCTGCTCGTCGAAGAGCCAGAGTGCGACTGTGCCAGCGGACAAGGAGGCGCCCGACGCGAGTGCGGCGACCGCCACCAGGGTGGTGCGAAGATTCATCGAGTGGAAAGGGGACGCACCGCGGAGCCGGTCGCCCGCAGGCGGTTCCCGGCCATGGTGGCGGCGAGCTTGAGCGCGGCGACCAGGCTGCGTGGATCGCCGCGACCCGTGCCGGCGTTGGCGAAGTCCGTCCCATGCTCCACCGAGGTGCGGATGATGGGGAGTCCGAGGGTCACGTTCACGCCGAGCCAAATGCCGAGCATTTTCGCAGCGACATGGCCCTGGTCGTGGTACATCGCGAGGGCACAGTCGAACTCACCCTGCAACGTTCGGAAAAAAACGGTGTCGCCCGCATAGGGCCCGCTTACGCGCCAGCCCCGTGCGCGCGCCTCGGCCACGGCCGGGGCGATGTAGGTGATCTCCTCGTCGCCAAACAGGCCGCCCTCGCCCGCATGGGGATTGAGCCCGGCCACGGCCACGTGGGGATCGGCGATGCCGAGTTCCTGCACACCGGCACGGGCCAATTCGATGACCGCAAGGATCCGCTCGGGTCGTACCCGGTCAATCGCCTGACGCAGCGAGACGTGGGTGCTGACATGGCAGACGCGAAGTTTGTCCGCCACCAGCATCATGGTGACACGGGGGCGTCCACACAGCTCGGCCAGGAGTTCCGTGTGTCCATCGAACGCATGCCCGGCCGCGTGCAGGGCCGCCTTGTTCAGGGCGGACGTCACCACCGCATGGGTGCTTCCCGCCTGGGTGAGTTCGACCGAGCGGCGGATGCAATCGTAGGCCGCCTGGCCCGCCTGCGCACTGATTTCGCCCCGCCTGAGCTTCGCCAGATCGACATTGCCGAGGTCAATCACATCCACCGTCTCGGACTCGCCCGTCTGGGCGGGGTCCGTGATCACGCGCACGGAGGCCGTGCCCCCGGTAAACGATGCCGCCGCGCGCAGCACGCCTGCATCTCCGACCACGATGGGGCGGCAGACCGCGCGCACCTCGGGCAGGACGAGCGCCTTCATGATCAGCTCCGGACCGGTCCCGGCCGGATCGCCCATCGTGACCGCGAGAATGGGTTTGGCCTCGCTCATACCATCGCCTCCGCCACGGCTAGTTCCCGACGGATGATACCGAGTTCCTCGTCACTCACGGGCAGCAAGGGTGGAAACACATGCCGTCCGCACAGGCCCTTGATTTCCAGGATTCCTTTGAGCGCGGCAAAGAGCTGGCTGATGGTCCGGCCCTTCTGATAGGTGGCATTGACCGCGTCGATCCGGCGCTGCACGGCATCGGCCGCCGGATCACCCGCCACCAGGCGATCCATCAGCTCTCGCATCAGTGACGGGGCGAAGTTTCCGCCGCCGGGAACAAACCCGTCCGCTCCGGCGCGCATCGCGCGACTGGCCAGTGCGACCGAGCCGCAGACCACGGCAAAGTCCGCACGGCCCAGGAAACGACGCGCCAGTTCCTCCTGCCTCGTTCCATCAGGCTCCGAGTCCTTGATGCCCGCGATGCGCGGATGCAGGCTGAGCCGCTCCACCACGTCAAGCGGAATGCTCTGCTTGGTGGTCTGGGGAATATTGTAGAGGTACATCGGCCCGCCCGCCGCATCGGCCAGCCGGGAAAAGTAGGCCTCCATCATCTCGGGCGTGAGCGGATAATACGACGGCAGATTGGCCACGACGGCATCGGCCCCGGCGGCGAGAAACTCGCGGGCGAGGGTCACGGAGTGGGCCGGGCAGGTGTCCCCGATCCCGCCAAACAACAGCGCCCGTCCGCGCACGGCCGCGGTCACCAGGTGTCCGATCCGGACACGCTGGGCCACGGTCAACGACGCGAACTCGCCGGTGGTGCCACAGAACATGATGCCCTGGGTGCCGCCCGCGATGACGTGTTCAACCAGGCGCACCAGCGCCGTTTCGTCGATCTCGCCCGCAGCGGTCGCCGGCGTGAGCAGCGGTACGATGGAGATGCCGCGCAACTGGGCGCGGGACCGGCCGTGGACGGTGAGCAGTTTGGTCATAAGTAGGCTTCGCGATAAATCCGCTCCGCATCGGCAGCGGTGAGTTCGCGCGGGTTGTTGCGGAGCAGGCGGGTCACTTTCATGGCTTCTCCCGCCAGGCGCGGGAGATCGGCCTCGGGCACTCCGACATCACGCAGGCAGCGGGGTATGCCGCAGGCGCGGGCAAGCTCCTCCAGGCGACGCAGCCCGGCCTCGGCGGTGGCGATGTCGGTCGCTTCCCGCGGACAGCCAAGGGCGCAGGCCAGATCGGCATAGCGTCCGGGCATGGCGGGCAGGTTGAACCGGAACACGTGGGTCAGGAGCAGTGAATTGGCCACGCCGTGAGGCACGCGGTACTCGCCGCCGAGGGGATAGGAGAGCGCGTGCACGGCCGCGGTATTGACCGGTCCAAGACAAAGCCCGCCGTAGAGCGCCCCGAGCATCACGTCCGCCCGGGCGGCGCGGTCGCGTCCGTCGCGCACCGCAGCCTCGATGCTGCGGCCGATGCGGCGCACGCCCTCGAGCGCGTACACGTCCACAATCGGGTGCGCGTGCCGGTTGGCGTAGGCTTCAAGGCAATGAACCATCGCATCAATGCCCGTGGCGGCGGTCACCGCCGGCGGCATGGAGTGGGTGAGCTCCGGATCGCACACCGCCACGTCCGGCACCAGGTGCGGGCTGACCACGCCCTTTTTCAGGCGTTCGGTCTCATCGAGAAGGATCGCGTTGGGTGACACGTCAGCCCCCGTGCCCGCAGTGGTGGCCACACAGACGAGCGGAAGCGCCCGGCCGGACAACAGTCCAATGCCGAACACCGCGCGCACCGTCTGGCGTCCGTCATGGAGCGCGGCCACGAGCTTCGCCACGTCGAGCGGACTGCCTCCTCCCACCCCAACAATGACCGAGGGCTGCATGGCGCGGGCGGCCGCGGCGACCTGCTCAAACAGCGCAATCTCGGGCTCGCGGTCCACCAGCGCACAGACTTCGACCGTGAGTCCCGCCGCCCGCCAGGTGTCAAACAAGGCGGCCTGGGCCGCCGCCACCTGCGGGCTGGTGACCACAAAGAGGCGGGTCCAGCCGGCGCGCGTGAATTCCTCGGCCGCGGAGCGGCTGGTACCGTCGCCGAAGAGGATCCGGCGGGGTTGCTGCAGGATGACAGGCATCATAGGGTGTAGGGAGTGTCGGGATCGCCCGGCGGAGGAGACGCGCGCTGCCCGCCGCGCGACGCATCGAACGCGGGATTGGGCACCATCTCCTGCGCTCCGACCGCTTTCCGCCAGGCACGGAGCCGCTCGAGCAGTGCGGCTGCGCACTCCGGCTCGCGGGATGCCAGGTTGACGGATTCGTCCGGATCGGTGGTGAGATCGAAGAGCTCAACCGGATCACCCGAACGGGCCGCGCCCACCGTCTGCTCAAACCACTCGATGAGTTTCCAGCGACCGGAACGGATCGCCCCGCAGGGCGCACGACCCAAGTGATGGTAGTGCGGATAATGCCAGCAGAGTTCGGCGTGCGGTGACGGTCCCGCCGGGTCGCGCAGCAGCGGCACCAGGCTGCTTCCATCCGACGACGGCAGCGGCGGGAGACCCGCCAGGTCCAGCAGGGTGGGCAGTATGTCTGTGCCGAACACCGGTGCTCGGATGACCCTGGGCTCGGACTGGGCACCCGGCAATCTCAGCAGCAGGGGCACGCGGATGCCCCCCTCGTAGAGATCGGCCTTCGCCCCGCGCAGCGGCTTGCGCTCATCGCTGCGACCGAAGGCACCGTGGTCGGAGGTGAAGAGCACGAGGGTGTCACGCATGCGACCACTCCGATGCAACTCCTGGAGCAAACGTCCCATGCTGCGGTCCACCTGCGCCATCATGGCTGCGACCACGGGACGGTTGCAGTCCCGCTCCGCCCCCGCTTTGACCGCAAACCGGGCTACCTCCGCAGGCGCGGCAATCTCGGGCCGGTGCAGCGCATTGTGGGCGACCACGCAGAGGAACGGTCGATCACGGGTCGCCCGCATGAAATCAACGGCGTCATTTGTGATCAGGTCGATGTGGTGCGGATCGGCGTCGGGATCAGCGTCGGCCAGCGGCTTGCGGGTCACCCGCACCGCGTCAAATCCCTGGGATTCGGGGTCCATCGGCCGGCCCGGGCGGTAGTGATAGTCTGACGCCAGATGCCATTTGCCAAAGTGGCCGGTGGCATATCCATGCCGCTTGAACACATCACCCACGGTATCCACCTCGACCGGCAGGTGGGCCCGCCAGGGCGGGGTGAGCAGCCGGGGATTGGCCGGTTCCGTGCCCGGGATGTAGTTCGTCAGGTGCAGACGCGCCGGATGCAGGCTGGTGTAGAGGGCGGCGCGGGCGGGCGAACACACCGGGCTCGCGCTGTAGGCGGTGTCAAACCGCACCCCTTCCCGCGCGAAGCGATCAAGATGCGGAGTCTCGTAAAACGGGTTTCCGCTGCAGCCCAGCTGGTGGACACCCATGTCGTCCACAATCACCAGGAGGATGTTCGGAGCACCGGACATGGTTCAGCGCGATGCGTTCGTCGCCGCCGCCCGGTACCAGTAGGTCAGCCGTTCGACGTCGGCCGGCCGGTATCCGCCCAGCAGCCGGCTCGCGATCCAGCCGGAGCCAAAGAGCACGAAGTGTCCGACCACTCCGATCAGGAGAGGGTTGAGCGGAAAGTTGAACCGGCCGAGGTCCAGCAGCCGGGAACCGGGCTGGGTGAAGATGGCCCACGCGGTATAGACGAGGCACACCGCCATGCCGACGTAGCACCCGCGTCGGGTGGCGGTCCGGCTGAAAAATCCGAGGCAAAACAGTCCCAGTGTGCCGCCAGCGAGGATGGAGGCGATCGTGACGACGCGTTCCATCAGGGGAGCCGAGTCGTCCTTCGGCAGGAGCAGCCAGGCCACGATGATGGTCAGCGCGCCTCCCACCACGACCATGACCCGTCCGCAGGTGACCTGCGCCCGGTCGGACGCCTGCGGCACAAAGCGTCGGTAGTAGTCCGTCGTCAGCACGGTCGCCACGCTGCTCAGGTCGGCGCTCACCGTGGACATGGCGGCGGCGAGGATTGCCGCCACAACGACACCGAGCAGGCCGACCGGCATGTAGTGCGCGAGGAAATAGGGCATCACGCTGTCCGGCATCGGCGGCGGCGGCATGTGACTGAGGGTGAAGAATCCGTTGAGACAGGCCCCGCAGAACATGAACAGGGCGAAGATCGGCACGCAGACGACGGCACTGAGGAATGCGGCCCGGCTGGCCGCCTTGTCGTCCTTGGCCACCAGGTATCGCTGCACCATGTGTTGATCAGTCGAATACCGGCGGGTCCACTGCACGGCGTAGGCGAGAATGAACAGCCACATGGTGTGATTCTCCTTGGCAAAGAGCAGGTCCCAGGAGAGTCCGCCGGTGCCCAGCGTGAGTTTGCCCTGCCGGTAGGTCTCCCCCACGACGGCAAAGGCCGGGCCGGCTTCCGGCGCAAACATGAGCCGGCCCAGGATGAAAAGACCGCCGACCATGAGCACGATGCCCTGGACCACATCGGTCCAGACCACGGCGGTCACTCCACCGACCATGGTGTAGAGAATCGTGAAAAGTCCCACCACCAGGATGACGGGCACCAGGTCCCAGCCCGTGAGCACATTCACCGCCAGCGCCGTCGTCAGCAGCGTGACCCCCAGGTCGAAGATCCGGTCGGCCAGAAAGCCGAACGAAGTGTAAAACCGGCCGCCCAGGCCAAAACGCTCGCCAATGTACTCATAGGCGCTCATCCGGACCACCCGGCGATAGAACGGGACGACGACCCGCGAAACGACCAGCAACACGAGCGGCACGGTCAGGTGCGGGATGAGCAGGACCAGGCCCTTCTGGTAGGCTGTGCCCGGATGCCCCACGATCGTCCCGGTGCTGATGATCGTCGCCATCAGCGTGAAGGCGACCGCCCACATCGGAATGCTGCGGCTGGCGACGAAGTAACTTTCGGCGGTTTTCTGACCGCGGGAGACATAGATGCCAATGGCACCGATCGCCGCGAAATAGACGGCGATGATCGTCAGATCGATGAAGGAGAGCGTCACGGGAGAAAGAGATTGCGAGGGGAATTCACCACGGCATGACGCGCTTCGTGTGCTTCCGGCCGATCTCGGCCGCTTCCTGACTGCCGCCGGCACCGATCATCACGCCCCAGTCGAGTCGCTGGATGACATTCCCGGGTAGCACATTGTCCAGGTAGGGCCGGCCCGCGCGTTTGCAGGCTGCGAGGACTTCGTCCACCACGACCTGCACATCCGGCGGCAGCGGGGGATCGGCCCGTCCTTCAAGGTGTCCGCGCAGCAGGCTCTGGTCGCGCGGACCCGCCTCGCCGAAGGCGACACCGGGGACGCGCAGGCTCGCGTCGGCGTTGCGGACGGCATGCGCGTCCTCCAGCTTCACCCCGAAAATGAGCTCGCCCTTGGGATTGAGCGGCCAGGCGTCGGCGAGCTGGAAATACTCCTGCGGTTTCACCCCCCAGATGCTCGCCGGAAAGTTCTGGGATCCAAAGCCGCGGATTCCGTCCTCCAGGCCCGCGCCCACCCCCTGGGAGTGAATCGGATAACGCGCCTGACGGATGAACTCGCGCACGGCCTCGGGATCGCGAGCCCGGTTGAGATGGAGCCCGTGGATACCACAGGCGAGCGCCTGCTGGATCATCCAATGGTTGTTGCGCACGGTCTCGCGATCGAGTCCGAGCAGAGGCAGCGTGACGACGACGGCGGGCGTGCGATGTCCACTGGGAGTGGGACCTCCGGCGGCCAGTCCCTGCATGAACGCGCGCAGCAGGTTGAAGTCGAGCGGCGCGTGCTCCATGTCGTACATGATCAAATCGGCCCAGGTCCGCGCGAGGGACTTGCCCAGGTCGAACATCTCCTGGGTGGTGCGGGCGGGATCCGTGCCGCGCGCCCCGTAGGTGTAGTACACGGGCTGGCCCGCCTCGAGCAATTCAATGACCTTGTTGATCCGCTTCGGCGCGCCATAGGCGACGGGATCCCCGCCGGCGCCACGCAACGGAACCAGCAGGACCCAGACAGCGAGGAAGGAGAGCACTAAGTTCGATTTCATGATTTCCGGTGCGAGGTTGTGAACGCCGGTGTCGGGCGCGTCGGCCGCTACCGGTCCAGATCGTTGGGGGTTGGGAGTCGTCGGGGACCGGGCGTGATCAGGTTCGGCTGGTCGTGGGCGCCCCCTGCTTCCGTCGGGCGCCGAGCCCGGCGGGCACGTCGGGTTTCGGGGTGAAGGTGCGCAGGATCTCAAAGAAAGCCGGGGCTTTGGTCACGGCGTCCAGTCGTCCCCAGATGACAATCTCGGTGCCGCTGGCCCGTGCAATCACCCGCCACTGTCCGCCCTTCGCGAGATTATCCGCCAGCTTGACCGCACGACCAGCGAAGTCCACGCCGGCGGGCAGGGGTTCTTTCGCCGTCAGGACTGTGGTCCGCGTGGCCGGATCAAAGCGCAAGTCGCTCAGTCCGCCACGCAGGCCGTCGGCCAGGAACACATCTTCGACCGGACGGTGCGGACCGCCCGGCACACCCGGGCCGGCCATGTTGCCCGAAAACGTCACCCGCGCCTCCACCGCATCGGCCGGCCCTTTGAGGATGTTGCCCGTGAAGCGGCTCGGTCCGAGAGTGGCCTTGTCCTCGACGAACCGCCACTCCTGCCAGACCGTGTTGCGCTCGGCCACGATTTCGGAGCGCTGCAGGTAGAATCCTCCGGCGTTCTCGGCGATGACGTTGTCCAGAAAACGCGCGCGACTCTCCATCGTCACCCGCATCGCCCCGGAGTTGCGGCTGCCGTTGGCGTTGCCGACAAACAGGTTGCCCTCGACCAGGATCTCGAAGCGGTCGGCCGGCGGATACGGATCGAGCGGGGCGTCGTAGCGGTGCTCCTGCCCGCCAAGGAAAAGGCCGCCGGCGTCGTCACCACTCTCGTTGGCCACGATGACATTGCGGCGGATGGCCGGCGCGGACCAAAGCGCCACGAACACGCCGCCGGCGTCGTTGCGCGTGAGCGATTCATTGGCCACCACGACGTTGTCCTCGAACACGCCACCGGAACCATCGAAGAAGGAGACCGCGCCCCCGTCCGAGCTGCGCATCGGATCGTCCAGTCCGGCGCGATTGTTGGCGAAGACATTGGCGACGACCTGCGGACGGGCGCCCCGGTCGGCGGCGAGCGCGGCGCCCCGGCCGCACTCGGTCGTATTGGAATAGAAGAGACAGTGCTCGATCCGCGGCGCCGCACCATTGAGCGCCATGACGGCGCCGCCGTCGTGCGCGGTCTCGTGGAGCAGCGGGGGATTCCAGGGCAGCGGGATGAGCGTGCGATTGCCAACAAAGACGCAATGGGTCACCGTCGGCGAGGTGCCGTCGCACAGCAGGGCCGCCCCCTTGCCCCGCACCTGGCCGTCGACAAAGTGAAATCCATCGATGCGCGCGTGGTCCGCCCCGAAGGCGATGCGCTGCCGTCCTTCACCATCGAGCACCGTGGCGTGACGGTAGAGGTCGCGGCTTCCCCCGGGCGAGGCATAGCCGCCAAACAGGTCGACATGGGACTTCAGCGCGAACGTCGGCTGCCGGTAGCGTCCGGCCGAAACCAGCACCGCCACCCGCGCGCCGGCTTCCGGCCGGCCGGCGGCCTCGAGCGCGGCGACCACGCCTGCATAGGGGCGCTTCAGGGATCCGTCGCCCTTGATGTCGTCGCCCCGCGCCTGGTCGACATGGAGCACGACGCGATAGTCCGAGAGATTTACGGCCGGCTGGGCCGCGGGCCCCGGACTGACGGCCGCCCGGGTCGGCACGGCCAGGATCAGGGCCGCGACCGCCCACCAACCTCGGAACACAGCACGACCAGGAGCCGGAAGGAGCGATGAGTTCATGAAACAGAGGCGACGTCGGTCCGCCGATCAGACCACCGCGACAGACCCGCCTTCAATGAAGGTCGGCTCCACCAGGATCTTCGTGACGATGGTGTCGGTTTTATTGCGGATGCGCCAGAGAAGCTGCTGCACCGCGCGCCGCCCGATGGCCTCGGCGCGGACATCCAGGGTCGTGAGAGGAGGCACGAGCCCGGTGACCAGCGGCTTCTCGTGGTTGAAGGAAAGCACGCTGAGGTCGACACCCACCTTGAACCCGCGCTGGCGCAGGGCGGCGTAAAGCTGCACCGCGATGCTGTCGGCGCTGACCACCATCGCCGTCGGTCGTTCCGCCTCAGGCAGCGCAGCCCAGCGTTCCAGCAGAGGCATGACCTCGGCCGGACGCGTCACCGCCGGCAGCGGCCACTTCACCGGATCCGTCTGGGTCTTCTCGAAGTAGCGCAGGTTCATCCCCAGTCGCTGGGCATGGGCCGAGAGCGCGCGTTTCAACCCCTCGGAGCGGGTCTGCCCAAGCCGCGGGTGCAGATAACCGACACGCCGGTGCCCCCGCCCATGCAGGTACTCCATGCCGATTCGGGCGCCGACGTCAAAGTCCATACCGCACATGTCCCCTTCTCCTGAGTCGGGCTTCCCCAGCAGCCAGACGTGGGGAACCCGGTTGATGGCCTCGACCAGCGCCGGGCTGGCGCAAAGCCGCAGGTCGCCCAGCAGGGGACACTTGAGGATCAGCCCGTCGACCTGGTTCTTCGCCAAAAACACGGGCACGCGGTCCGCAGCCGGCACGTTGGCGAGCATCAGGTTCATGCCTTCCGCCGCCATCGCCAGTTCCACACCGTGCAGGGCCTCGCTGATCACCGGCAGGTGCGTGAGCGAATCATCCATTCCAAACAGCAGCAGCCCGAAATTGCCCCGGCGGCGGTATCCACCAGGGCCCTCCGTCATCAGGCCTCCCTTGCGCCGCTTGCGCAGGGGCTTGTAGCCAATCCGCTCCACGGCCTCCACCACGCGCTGACGAATGTCCGCCCCCACCGCGTCGGGTGTATTCAAGACACGCGAAACCGTGCCAACCGAAACATCCGCGGCCAGAGCGACGTCAAGAACTGTGGGCTTGGCCGGAGCCAAGGGGGTAGCACGGGTCACGGCGCCTTTAGAGGCCTGCAGCCTAGCCTGAGCAAGAAAAAAGTGAAATAGGCCTATGAAATTGTTCTTTCACCTGTTCATTCAAGGCTGCTGTGGCCGGGTGAGTGACGCAAAAACCGTCTATCCTGGCACCCGCCGCACGGCCTTTTTTAGCTCGGAGATTGGCCTGGCCGACCCTTCCGGAACGCATCGGTACCCAGGAGGAGCAAATGCGTTCGCTATTTTCCTATATTTCAGACTGGTTTCGTCACCCCTACCCCCCCTTATCCCGCCTTTCGATGAACCCCTCACGTCGCTGGCTCACCCTCATTCCCTGGTTGTTGACCCCGATCTGCGCCGCCGAGCCACAGGCGAATTCGCTCGGGATGCGTTTGCTGCCGATTCCGGCCGGCCAGTTCCGGATGGGAGAGACCCGGCCGACCCCGCCCGAGACGTTCCAGGTGGCGTCGTACCTGACGCAGGGCGACTGGGACGAGCACCCGAGCCACGACGTGTCGATCACGCGGGGGTTTCTCCTCGCCGAGCGCGAGGTGAGTGTGGAGCAGTTTCGCGCGTTTCGTCCTGACTACGTCGGACCCGAGGGCGGCGGCGCAGCCACTGGCATCAGCTGGGACGAGGCGGTGGCGTTCTGCGCCTGGCTTTCCGCGAAAGAGGGTCGCATCTACCGGCTGCCGACGGAGGCCGAGTGGGAGTACGCGGCGCGGGCCGGCGCCGCCGCGCCCGGTGCGGCTTCGGAGAACGATGCGCCCAACGCCTGGGGACTGCGCGCCATGCTCAGCGGCGCCTCGGAGTGGTGCGCCGACTGGCACGGCGAGTACCCCGCCTCGCCCCAAACCGATCCGGTCGGGCCCGCCTCGGGCTGGGCGCGGGTGGTGCGCGGCGGCGGACTGGACAAACAGACGCCCTACTATGCCCGCGCCGCCAACCGCGCCGGCATGCCGCCGAACTTCCCTCCCGTGCCCCGGGAGGAGATCCAGCGGCGTATCCAGGGATCTGCGACCACGGCCCATGACCCCAAGGGCGCCGGGCAGCAGCGCAGCGGTGAATACCGGAGCGAGTTCCTCTACCAGGCCTTCACCCGGTCAGTCCTCAACAACCAGGGCAACCACACCATCGGTTTTCGCGTGGTCTGCGCCCCTCCGCCCGCCACGCCGCCGTCGCCCGCCTTCCGCAGTTTCGCCCAGCTCGGCGTGCGGCAGTCCGGGCCGGCCGCCACGATCGGCCCCGACCTCAACCGGCCCTGGTTTCGCAAACGGTACCTGCTGCCCACCCCGCCCGAAAACACCGATCCGCGCCAGATCCGAACGTTCCGGACTCTCGGCTGGCACCGGGCCTTTCTGCGCCACCACCACAGTCCCGGCCTGGAGGTCGCGAGCAACGGCGACGTGCTCTTCATCTCCTTCACTTCGGTGTCGGAAACCGATCCGGATGTCGCCCTGATCGCCACCCGCCTGCGCTTCGGCGCCGACAGCTGGGATTCCCCCGACCTCTTTCTCGACCTGCCCGACGTTGACGACCACGCCCCCCTGCTCTGGAACGATGCCGGGCGTCTCTGGTTCTTCTTCGGTTCCAACAAGCTGGATTCAGGTTTCCCGTTTCAGTGGACCACCTCCGACGACCACGGAGCCACGTGGAGCCCAATTCAATTTCCCCTTTTCACCACCCCGGTCGGCGGCCACTCGGCCCAGCCGATCACCAACGCGTTCCGCGACGCCTCCGGCCGGATCTATGTTGCGAGTGACGCGATCGGGCCCGAATCCGTGCTCTGGCAAAGCGACGACAACGGCCAGACCTGGCGCGACCCGGGCGGCCGCAGCGGTGGACGCCACACCACGTTCGTCCTGCTCCGGGACGGTCGCATCCTCGGACTCGGGGGCAAGAGCTCCAACATCGAAGGATTCATGCCCCAGTCGATCTCCAGCGACGGCGGTGCGACCTACACGGTGACCAAAACGGGCTTCGCCCATCTCGGCAGCAATCAGCGCCCGACCTGCATTCGCCTCGCCAGCGGCCGCCTTTTCATGGCCGGCGACCTGCAGAGCGAAAAAGGAGTCCAGCCGCCCGGCACCACGCAACGTGGCTGCTATGTGGCCCTCTCCGATGACGACGGCGTGACCTGGAAAGTCCGCACCCTGCCGGGCACCCAGCCGCACGAGCGGGCCGATCGTTTCGCGATCATGAAGGGCAACACCCTCGGCTATGCCGTCGCCCGCCAGGCGCCCAACGGACTCATCCACCTGATCGCGACCATGACCGAGCCCTGCCTGCACTTTGAACTGAACGAGTCCTGGATCCTCCACGGTTCCGACTCCAAAGGTGACGAGGTTGTCCTGCGGTCCTCAAAAGCGACCACTGTGCGCGACGTGCGCACGACCACCGAAACCGACGGGCAGGGCCGGCGCACCCTGGTCGCCAGCGGCGGCATCGGCAACGACGGACGCTTCCTGCTGCACGGGCCGTGGACCGCCTACGACTCGAACGGACAGGTCCGGCGCGAGGCCACGTACGCGCTGGGTCAGTTGCGCGGACGCGAGACGGTGCGCGACGCCGCGGGCAAAGTGTCCTGGACCCGCGACTACGCCGACGACGGAAGCGTGATCTGGATGACCTACTGGCCCGACGGAAAGGTGCGGACCCGCTCCACCTGGCGCGACGCCCACGCGGAAGGCGAGGCCGTGCTCTACGATCCCGCGGGACGCGAATGCTACCGGGTGGAGTTCCAGCACGGCCGCCCCGTACGAGAAAGCGGCGACCCGGGTGAGTATTGAACCATGCCGTCATGATCCCCTCCTTCCTTCGTCACTCCCTGGCCCGGCCCGGCGCGGCCGGTTTCCTCATTCGATCGATCGTCGCCTGCCTCCTGCTCGGGGCAGCTGCTCCGGCCATGGTGAAAGCCGCGACCACGCAGTCCCCGAGGCCACCCAATGTCGTCCTCATCCTGGCCGACGACATGGGCTGGAACCAGGTCGGGTATCACGGCTCCACCTTCTACGAAACGCCCCACCTCGACCGCCTCGCCGCCCAGGGCATGCAGTTTCGCCAGGCCTACAGCGCCGCCCCAATCTGTTCGCCCACCCGGGCGGCACTGATGACGGGACGCGCGCCCGCGCGCCTTCACCTCACCGACTACATTCCGGGCCGGGCATGGGAGGACAAGCCGCTCGTGACGCCCCAGATGCAGCAGGGGCTGCCCCTCGCCGAAGTCACCCTGCCGGAGCTCCTGCGCACCCGCGGCTACACCTCCGGACTCTTTGGCAAATGGCACCTGGCCGCGACCTACGACTATGCGCCCGGGCGGCCCATGGATCCGGAGTCGCAGGGGTTCGACGTCGTGTACCACACCAACAAGCCGGATGAGGAGAACCTGACCAAGCCGGACGCACACAACGCCGTGGCGATCACGGATCAGGCGATCGCCTTCATCCGCCAGCAGCGGGACCGTCCTTTCTTTTGCTACGTGGCGCACAACGTCGTCCATCGCCCGCTGACCGAGTCGCCGGAGCAAATTGAAAAATACCGGCGCAAGGCCGGGGCGCAGCTGCCCGAAAACGTGCCGGTGATGGGAGCGATGATCGAACGGATGGATACAGGCATCGGCCGCCTGCTCGCCACGCTGGCGGAGCTGGGGCTCGAAGAGTCGACGGTGGTGGTGTTTGCCTCCGACAATGGGAACGTGATCGCGGACCAGAGCCAGGCCCCCTTCCGCGGCGGCAAGGCCACGCTCTGGGAGGGCGGAATCCGCGTTCCCCTCCTGATCCGCTGGCCCGGACACGTCGCGCCTGGCTCGCGGAGCGAGCTTCCGGTCATCACGCACGACCTGTTCAGCACCCTCCTCGACCTCACCGGAACGGAATTGGATCAGCGCAGGGTCGACGGCACCAGCCTGCTGCCCTGGCTCACCGGTCAAGCCGGCCACTCCACCCGAGGCCCCCTCTTCTGGCACTATCCGCATTACCATCACCTCGGTGACATGCGTCCGGCCGGAGCCATGCGCGATGGACGGTTCAAGCTGATCGAGTGGTACGAGGGCGCGCTCCTCGGGCGCGGCCCGGTCGCCAGCCTGTTCGATCTCGAGCAGGATCCCGGCGAAACCCGGGATCTCGCCGCCGCGCAGCCCGAACGCACCCAGGCCATGCTCGCGCAACTGCGGCAGTGGCGCCGGGACGTCGACGCCCAGGAGATGTCCGTGCGCGAGCGCCGCCCCTGACGCTCAAGGAGGCAGTTGTGCGAACAATCCGGTCTTCAAGCCGGCCATGGTCTTCACCATTTCGCGACGCAGCCAGGGGATCTTCGCAAACCAGGGAAACAGCAGGTCGCGGGCGCGCCCCAAGGCCGGGTGATCCGATTGGAAAAACGGGGTCAGCCACCGCGTGCTCCACTGGTAGAACGCGAGGTGACGTCGCCGGCGCGCGGAAAAGTCGGCCAGGGCCGCGGCCAGTGTGGAGTGTCGGGAGAGCGTCGCCGCCAGCTCGGCGGCATCCATGAGCGCCAGGTTCACCCCCTGGCCGAGTTGGGGACTGAGCGCATGTCCCGCATCGCCCAGGATTGCCACCCGGTCCGCATGCCACCGGGGCAGGCGGACGTCGTGATAAGCGGCCACGGCCAGCTGGCTGTGATTGTTTATCTGGGCGAGGAACGCCTCCGCCCGCGGCACCTGCCGCAGCACCTCCCGCTTCCAGGTCTCCAGCGGCGTGCTCCGCCAGGCCGCCACTTGATCGAGACGGATGCTCCAAAAGAA
This sequence comes from Opitutaceae bacterium, assembly GCA_016794725.1. Taxonomy (GTDB): domain Bacteria; phylum Verrucomicrobiota; class Verrucomicrobiia; order Opitutales; family Opitutaceae; genus UBA6669. The sequence continues at coordinate 16,029 of JAEUGZ010000594.1, forward strand.
ACTCAACAAATCGGCCTCCGTCCCGGTGGGCAGGAACCCCACCAGCTCGCGGGTCGTCCCAACCCGCTGCCACAGGGTGTCGGGCGCAAAGGCCCCGGGACGCCGGCCGATGAACCAGAGCGCGCCCCAGGGATAACGATCCACCCGCACCGGCAGACCCGCCCGCGCGCGCAGCACGGACTGGGCGCCATCGCAGCACAGCACCAGGTCGTAGGGACCGTGCTCGTCACCCTTCGCATCCCGCAAGCGCGGTCGACCGGTCGACGTTCGTTCCAGCGCCACCACCTCGCGTCCCCAGCGCACCCGTGCCCCGGCCTGCTCCGCTGCCGCCAGCAGCAGCCCAAGGAGGGCGGCGCGGTGGGTACCGGCGCCGAACAACCGGGGCGAAAGCTCGCCGTAGTGCAGGTCGAACAGGGCGCGATTCCGGGAGTCGAGACAGGTGAGGCGGCGAATGGCACGAGTCTTCGGCAGGAGTTCGTTGAGGAGTCCCAAGTCCTCAAGCACGTGCATGCCCGTGGGCTGAAGCAAAAAGCCAGCACCCACCGGAAGATTGCGCGGGGCCCGTTCTATCAGTTCAACGGTGTGTCCGGCCCGACTCAGGTACACGGCCGCAGCCGGGCCCGCGGTTCCCGCGCCCACGATCCCGATGGAAAGGCTGGAGCATCCCATGCGCAGCGGGACGCTGGCAGACGGACGGCCGCCGTCAAATCAGCTGGAGGTGAGTCCGCTCCGCACCGCCTGAAAGCGCTGGTGGGCCTCGTCCGCCGACGGCTTCAAGGCCGATTCCAGCAACCGGGCACAGGCAAACTTGGCATGGTTGGGCTCCCAAGCCAGTTCCTCACCGGGGAGACTGTGGCCCAGGTCCGCCGCAATCCCGCTGGCCACGTTGAGGAGCGCCGCAATCGGATGATTGGGGGCGAAGGGATCGGGAATGTACTGGTCGAGCACACCCGCGACGACCAGATCGGGAAATCCCCAGACCTTCAGCACGATCGCACCGGCTTCCGGCGAGGTGATGCTGAAGCGATCCTGCTCCCAGGCTTCCAGCGTGAATCCGGCCGCCTGCGGATAGTCGGGGCCCGGCACTTTCGCCGCCGCGCTGCCAAGGACGAGTTTTCCAATCGAACGAAAGAGCCCCACCGTGTAGGCCGCGCGCGGATCCGCCCCGGAACGGCGGGCCAGGCTTTCACAGGCCAGCGCGGTCAGAAGCGAATTCTCGCTCAATTGCAGCGACGTAATGCCATAGGCGGAAATCGGGATCTCCGCCAGCTGGTTGACCGAGGCCAGACCGGCCAGGCGATACACTTCACTGAAGCCGACGCGCTGCAGGGCGTCCTCAATCGAAGCCACGCCCTCACCGCGGTAGGCAGGGCTGTTCGCCACCCGGATCACCCGGGCGGCCAGCGAGGCGTCGCGCCGCAGCAACTCGGCAATCTGACCCAGATCTGCATTGGCGTTGTGCAACAGGGTGTTCAGCTGCGCCATGATCTGCGGCGCAGCGGGCAATCGATTTGCGTAATCGAGCAGGCGGTCGGGGGAAAGTGCGATGGCGGACATGATCCTTGCGTCCATCGGCACATTCGCGGCCTAGCCAAAGCCAAAGCGATGCAGGGCACAGGTTCCTGTGCTTTTCTCCTTCAATCAGCCGGCGACGGGCCGGGTCCCCGTGCGATCACGCCATCACGCCTCGCACCACATTGCCGGCAATGCCGGTCAAACGGACATCGAGGCCCTGGAACTTGGTGCTGAGGCGGAGGTGATCGACCCCCATCAAGGCGAGCAGGGTGGCATGCAGATCGTGCACATCGACCACGTCCTGCGTGGCGCGGTAACCGAGTTCGTCGGTGGCACCATAGACCGTGCCTTTTTTCACACCCCCGCCGGCCATGAACAGGCTGAAACCGAGGATGTGGTGATCGCGCCCGGTGCCCTGCCCCATTGGGGTGCGGCCGAACTCTCCCCCCCAGAGGACCAGGGTGTCATCGAGCATGCCGCGCTCCTTCAAATCGGAAATCAACGCCGCCGTGGCCTGATCGACCGCCAGCGCTCCCTCCTTCATGCCCCCGACGATGTCGGAGTGATGGTCCCAGCCGCGGTGGTAGAGCTGGATCATGCGCACCCCGCGCTCCGCGAGACGCCGGGCGAGCAGGCAATTGGAGGCGAAGGAACCATCCCCCGGCTCTTTGATGCCGTAACGCTCGAGCATGGCGGGCGATTCGCTCTTGAAGTCGGTCAGCTCCGGCACACTCGCCTGCATCTTGAAGGCAAGTTCATACTGCGCGATGCGCGTGGCGATCTCGGGGTCGTGCATCTCCTCGGCGAGACTCCCGTTCAGGCGCATCACCTCCTCGATGACCTGCCGCTGCGTGCTCTGACAGACGCCGTCTGGATTGCCGATGTAGTGCACCGCATCGCCCCGCGACTGAAACTGGATCCCCTGGAACCGGCTGGGCAGCACGCCGCTGCTCCATTGGCGGGCGGACACCGGTTGCACCCCGTTCCTGCCCTTGGACGTCAACACGACGAAACCGGGCAGGTTCTCCGACTCCGTACCGAGGCCGTAAAGCAGCCACGAACCCATGCTGGGCCTTCCCTTGATGATGCTGCCGGTGTTCATGAAGGCGTGGGCCGTGTCATGATTGATCTGTTCCGTCTTCATCGAACGGATGACGCAGAGATCGTCGGCCAGCGCACCGATATGCGGAAACAGGTCGCACACCTCCATGCCACACTGCCCCCGCCGGCTGAACGGAGCGATGGGGCCGCGCGCCTTCAGCACGGTGTTCTGGAGTTGCGCCAGCTGCTGGCCCTGCGTGAACGAGTCGGGAAACACCTTGCCGTCGAGACGGACCAGTTCGGGCTTGTAGTCGAAAGTCTCCAGGTGCGACGGACCACCCGCCATGCAGAGGTAGATGATGCGGCGCGCCTTGACCGGAAAATGGGGCCGCCGCAGCGTCCCGCGCCAGCCCGGCTCCGCGGGCAGGTCGGCGCCGGCGCCCAGCAGCCGGTCCGCCAGCAGGGCAAAGGAGAGCCCGCCCAGGCCATAGGCGCTCCGGGTCAGGAAGGTGCGGCGGTTGATCAAGTCGGGGGAAAGCGGTGTCATGGCTCGGGTCAGTAACGAGTGATGGTTTCCTGGGCATTGAGCAGCACGCGGCACACCTGGGTCCAGGCGGCCAGGGTGGCCGGAGCCACACCGGCGGGCGCAGGCTGGAGTCCGACCGCCAGCAGTCGACGCGACTCGTCCGGATTTCCTGTGTAGTGCTGGAGTTGTGACTCCAGCAAGGCGAGCAGCCGCTCGCGATCGGCGGGCCTGGGCGCATGCCCGACGGCGAGGATAAAACCGCGGTCGAGGCGGGCCGCGTCGGTGGTTTGCGGTCCGGTCAGCAACCGCGCGGCAAAGACACGCGCCGCTTCGACGAACGTGGGATCATTGAGCAGGGTGAGCGCCTGCTGCGGGGTGTTGCTCAGCGTCCGCTGGGCCGTGCATTCATCCCGGTTGGGCGCGTCGAAATTCACCAGCATCGGGTGGAGAAAGGTGCGCTGCCAGTGCATGTACACCCCGCGGCGCCACTGCTCCCCGGCTCCGCTCTCGACATAATCACGATCCGGGAACTGCAGCGCCGCATAGTGTCCCTCCGGCTGGTAGGGACGCACACTCGGCCCGCCGATTGCCTCGAGATTGAGCAGTCCGGCGACAAAAAGAGCGTTGTCGCGGATAAACTCCGCCTCGAGCCGGCGGGGTGTCTGGGCCGCGAGCAGCCGGTTGCCCGGATCGAGCTCGCGCAGCTCGGGCCGCATCACCGTGCTTTGCCGGTAGGTGCGGCTGGTCACGATCAGGCGGATCAGGTGCTTCACATCCCAGCCGCTTTCCCGAAACTCGCAGGCCAGCCAGTCGAGCAGGTCGGGATGCGAGGGCAGTTCTCCCTGGGAACCCAGGTCGTCGACCACCGCGCTCAGGGCCGTGCCGAAGAAGGGTTGCCAGAGTCGGTTGGCGACGGTGCGGGCCGTGATCGGATTCTCCGCGGAGGTGAGCCAGCGCGCGAGGTCGAGGCGGGTCAGGCGCGACTCCGGCGTGCTGACGCGACGGCCGGGCAGAAAACTCGGCGTCGCCGGCAGGACCAGCGGCCCCGACTCGTCCTGCCAGTTTCCCCGGGGCAACACGCGCACCGGTATCGGCGGCGCGGGTTCAGTCACCAGCGTCCAGGCCCGCCCTCCCTGCGCGGCCCGAACCTCGGCCGCCAGGCGGCGGGCCGTCGCGAGCGCGTTGGGGTCAGCCGCGCCCGAGCCCAGCCAGAGTTCGGACAGCAGCAGGGACTGCTCGCGAGACCGCGAGGCCGGCGCCGCGGACAGTGCCGCCACGGCCTCGGGCGCATCGAGCGTGCGGGGATCGAGCGCGGCAAAGGGGGAGAGGGAAAAGCGAACGGTCCCGGTGACATCGTACGACAATCGCAGTCCGAGTTCATCCCCCTCCCGGAAATCGATCGTTTCCGCGAACACCCACACAGCGGAGAGGGGCTCGGCCGGATTTTCGGCGGGCAGGCGCCACCCCTCGGCCACACCGTCGGTCTCAGCGCCGTTGCGGTAGCGGGGACGCTTGTGTTTCGCCTCGGCAAACTGCACCTCCACCTTGCGGTCCTTTCCGCCCTTGCGGTGAATCAGGGCGTAAAGTCGAAGGCCCGACCCCTCCGCGTCCTCCGGCGGAAACGCCACCGAGTCGATCTGCAGCCGGAGTGACGCGTAGCGCCCGGCTGCGGGCTTGAGGGTGACCTTCACCTCGTCACCGGACCGCGCTTTGGCGCCGAGTTCCAACCCGCCTCCCGGCGCCGCGGTGAGGACACCCGTCGCCTCGGTTTGACCGCGTTTGAAACGCTGGGCCTCCGCCGGCGCGGGTGCCCAAAGTCCGTGGTGCTCCTTCACCCACGCCGCCGAGTCCTTGAGCCAGGAGGCGCGCGCCTTCGCGGCCGGGGCCTTCGCCTGCACCGTTTCCTGCAGGTAACGCACGAGCGCCTCTCGCGCCCGCCGGTCCTTGGCCTGCAGGTAGGGACTCTCGACCTGAAGCTCCGGCGGGAACGGGTGATCGTTGCTGAATCCGCGCAGCTCGGGGTTCGGGGTGTACGTGTAGTCGTGATACACCCCCCATTGCCGGACATCGGCGAAGAAGGCCTGCAGCTCGTAGAAATCGCGCGTGGCGATCGGATCGAACTTGTGGTCGTGGCACTCCGCGCAGCCAAACGTGCTGCCAAGCCAGGCGGCGGCGACCGAGCGCACGCGTTCCGCCCCGTACTTGGCCAGGTACTCCTTGGGCTGTGCCCCGCCCTCGCGGGTCATCATGTTCAGGCGATTGTAGCCGGTGGCGACCCGTTGCTCCACCGTCGGACTCGGCAGTAGGTCGCCGGCGAGTTGCTCCGTGGTGAACACGTCGAAGGGCTTGTTGGAATTGAACGCGGCAATGACGTAGTCGCGGTAGGGAAAAATGCGCTGATTCTGGTCGCCGTGGAATCCCACCGTGTCCGTGAAGCGGGCGATATCCAGCCACCACACCGCCATCCGTTCGCCGAATCGGGGTGAGGCCAGCAGGCGGTCGACCTGACGCTCGTAGGCTCCCGGTGTGCGATCCTTGAGGAAGGCCTCGCGCTCCGACTCCGTCGGCGGCAGTCCCGTCAGGTCGAGGGACAGCCGGCGAAGCAGCCGTTCCTGCGAGGCCTCCGGAGCGAGGCCAGCCGCCGCGGGCGGGAGTTTTTCGAGAACGAAGGCATCGATCGGGTGCTCCCCGGACGTTCCCGGCACCGCCGGGCGCACCAGAGGCGCATAGGCCCAGTGCGGCTCGTAGACCGCACCTTCGGCGATCCACCGGCCAAGTTTGGCCTTTTCGCCGGCGGTGAGGGTCTTGTGACTCTCCGGCGGTGGCATGACCTCCTCGGCATCAGCGGAGAAAATGCGTTTCACCACCTCGCTTGCCTCGATCTCTCCTGGCGCCAGGACCAGCACTGCCTCCTCGCCTCGCACGTCCAGCCGCAGGTCGGCCTTCCGGTTGCCGCCATCCGGACCATGGCAATGGTAGCAGCGATCCGAGAGGATCGGGCGGATGTCGCGATTGAAGCTGAGGCGGGATTCCGCCGCCGAAAGCCCGGCAGGCAGAACACAAGCAACGAACAGGAAACGGCTAAGGAAATTCAAGGGGCGGGCGGGTCTTCGGGGTGAAGGAAAATAACAGCAAAAGGCAGATGTGCCAGAAAGCAAAAACAAGCCCGAACCGCTCCCCGTGCAACCGCGGTGACATGCCTGCGTTGCACGCGGATGACCTCACTCGCATGGTTGCGCACCGCTCCGAGTCGGTAATGGTTGGGCCCATGCGTTTGCCCCTTCTCACCTTGCTGCTGGCGAGTACCCTTGCGCCGATCGATTGTGTCGCCGTCGAGTACCCCAAGCCCCAACCGGAGCGGGTCCTGCCCGAACTCAAGCGCTACGATGCACAGGGACACCCCTGGCGCGCCGCGCGCGAGGACTGGGACGGCGCCCGTCTGCGGTGCTCCCAGGATCCGGCCTGGAAGGAGTGGCTGGGCAAGGAACGCGCCGCCGTCGAGGCCTGGATGGCCCGGCACCGCGACCGGGTCGAATGGGTCGCCGGCTGGTCTCACGACGGCGTCAGTCCGAAGGACGGCTCACGCCTCACCTGGACGGAGAAGATTCCGGGCGAGGAGGTGTTTCAATTTTCGAGTCGCTCCGATACCCGGGTCGAAATCACCCCCAAACTCAAGGCCTGGTGGGTCGTTTCCTTTCGGGATCGTCATGTCGACATGATGCGCCGCGCCGCGCTGCTCCACCGGCTGACCGACGAGGATCGCTTTCGCGACTGGGCGGCCGGGCAGATGGACTTCTACGCGGACAACTACCTCAAGTGGGAGGTGCAGCGACCCGACCAGGGGGCGCGCCTTTTCTGGCAGTCGCTCACCGAAGCGACCAATCTGGTAAAATTCACCGAGACCGTTCGGCTGATCGGCGGACGGGTCGCTCCCGAACGCCTCGAGTCCTGGAAAACGAAGTTCTTCCTGCCGGAGGTGCGGGTGCTCAATCACAACTTTCAGATCATCCACAACATTGCGGTCTGGCAGCGCTGCGCCGTCGCCCAGGTGGCGCTGCTGTTCGGTGACGACGCGCTGTGGCGCGAGGCCATCGACGGCCGGTTCGGCCTGCGTCGCCAGATCGCCGCCGGCATCACCAGCGACTACCTCTGGCACGAACAGTCGTTAGGTTACAATGGATACGTGGTGCGCGCCCTCGTCCCCCTCTTCGTCGCAGCCGGGCTGCACGGACGGGCCGGCGACCTCGCGACGGAGATGGCGGTGGCCCAGAATCTCCTCCTCGCGCCGCTGGTCCTCCGGTTCCCCAACGGACAACTGCCCAATCCGGCGGACAACATCGGCATCGGCACCGCCCCCAATCCGGCGCTCTTTTTTGAAGCCTACCGATGCCTGCCCACCTCGCTCGGGCTTTCGGGCGCGTCCGCGCGTCGCGACTGGGACACGTTGCTGGACCCGCCGGCGGACTTTCCCGCCGGGGTTTCGGTCTTGCCGGAGGTGACCAGCCGCAGCCTGGAATCGAGCCGCATGGCCGTGCTTCGCTCCGGGCCGTGGCAGGTGTTTTTCCACTACGGTCAGCTGGTGCGGTCGCACGCCCAGGCCGAGGCGCTCAACTACTCCGCCTTTCTGGAAGGCACGGATTTCACCCACGACCCGGGTGTCGTGGGCTATGGGTCACCGCTCTATCGCGGCTATTACACCCGCGGTCTTAACCACAATGTTCCGCTGGTGGGCGGCGAGGGTCAGGAGGGAATCCATCCGGGTGAACTGCTCGGGTTCGAACCCACGCGCGTCTCCGCGGCCCAGCCGGTCTACCGCAAGGGGGTTCAGGCACGTCGCACGCTGGCAATCGAGTCGGGCTCACTCGTCGACACGGTCGAGGTGGTGCGCTCCGCGCCCGCCACGGGAGCGCTCGGATTGGCTCTGCACCTGCAGGGGGTGGTGCGCCGCAGTCCGGCCTTTGAGGCCGATCCCGAGTTCGCCCAAGGGCGTCCGCCCGCCTTCGGATTCTGGCAGGACGTGCGGGTGACGCAGTGCAACCAGACCCTCGAACTCGAGGTCGAAACCGGAGACACCCGGGTGCAGGTGACTGTATCAGCTCCGGGGATGTTTCGGGTCTGGCAGGGCAGCTCGCCCGACGTTCCGCCCAAGCGCCGCACCAGCCTCTACATTGAATTGAATGACCCCACCCTGGGTGAAGCCGTCTTTGTCACCCGTTTTTCTCCCCTCAGCCGGAACTATGCATTTGAACCACGAATTGACACGAATCGACACGAATGAAAACAGGGACCGAGAGTTGCGAGGGATTGATTCACACTCTGGGTGAACTCAATTCAGGTACTCGATTCCTCGGATCTCCGTCCGGATTCGTGTCCATTCGTGTCCATTCGTGGTTTCTCGACCGAATGGTTACTAAGGCTAGGGGCTCTTCCCCAGCGCTGAGCCGCACTTCGACTTTGAAAAACACTTTGGACTAGGTCGGACAACGAGACCACCCGAGGCGCCGTGCCACTCTGAACAAGAACGATTTGCCGGTCGGTGCAGGCTGCAGCTGCAGATGGTTCAGCACTCGACGGATGGCCCATCCGTGTCCATCCGTGTACATCCGTGGTTGAGAGGCTTGAACGCATTTGCCCTTTCCAAGCCAACGGCACGCGCCACTGTTTCAGTCATCAGTTTGTCCATGAATCTCGCCACCGCCGAATCTCTCGTCCGCTCCCAGCTCCAGCGCATCGACGCCGTTTACCTGCGGCCGCTCTTTGATGAGTGGGCCATTCTCAGTATTGCTGCGTCAGGAGTAACCCTTATCGCCTACCAGGGAAAACGGCCCGACACCTACCGCGAACGCCTGCCACAGGACAGCGCTCCGCTGCGGGCGGCCATGGCGCGACGCAGTTATGCGGTCGGCGATTTCGAGTTCGCCCTCGAAGCCGCCGGAACCGGCTACGATGCCGGCATGAAAATCGGCGAGTCCGCTTACCTGGTGTGCAACAACCTCGCCGCCACCATGGACGAGCTGCGCAAGGATCCGCAGTGGCTCAAAGCCCAGGTCCTCTGGTTTGAGCTCGGCGAAAAATTCCGCGCCGACCCGCTGGTGTAGGTGCTTGCGCAGAATCGCGCCGCCTCGGCCGTTTTCCCTCCGAGCGCCGCCTCAGGTGGGACCGCGCATCCTCCGGAAACCACCCCGAACCCATTCGCGGCTCGCGGGATCAGTGACAAAGCCCGCAAAAGCCTTGCACCTCTCTGCGTCGATGCCGACGTTCGGGCATGCGTTTTTGTTGGAGCGGCTGGATTGCGTTTTTGATTTGGGCGCACGCCTCCACCGGTCTGGCTCAGTCCGCATCGTGGAGCGCCTCTGTCTCACCCACGCCCGAGACACTGTGGGGCGTGTGCTCCGGTCCGCAGGGCTTCGTCGCGGTCGGAGAGAAGGGTGTGATCGTGACCTCGAGCGACGGTGTCACCTGGGTCAGCCGCGCCTCCGGCACCTCCGTCTGGCTTCTCGCCGTCACCTGGGCCCAAGGCGTCTACCTCGCGGTCGGTGACAACGGCACGCTGCTGGTATCCAGCGATTCTGTCACCTGGCAACTCCGCAGCACCGGCACCCTCCAGCGGCTGAATGCGATCGTCTTTGGCGACGGCACCTGGGTCATCGCCGGCGAGGCAGGCACCGTGCTGACCTCGCCCGATGGCCTCGTCTGGACGGTGAACACCGTCGGTGAATCCGTGTGGCTCCGGGGCCTCGCCTACGGCCTCGGCCGCTTTGTCATCAGCGGCCAGCAGGGCCGGATCTACGTGACCACCGATCGCGGGCGGAGCTTCACCCGGTCGTTTGCCGCCACCTCGGGTGGACTGGAAGGCGTCGCGTTTGACGGTGAACACTTTCATGTGGTGGGTGAGGCGTCCTTCCTTGCCTCCTCGGACGACACCACGTTCTGGCGCCGCGACGCGGGTACCGTTCCGAGCCGGCCCAACACCTACCGCGCAGTCACCTCGTTTGTGGGCGACCGGCTGATTGTCGGTGATACGGCTCACCTGGGCTCCCCTTCGCCTCCTTGGAATGGCACGCCCTATCGGGCCATCGCCGCCAATGACCGCCGCGCCGTCGCCGTGGGCCTGGGCGGGGCCATTTCCACCGTCCTTGCTCAAGCTTATCGCACCCGGGTGAGGTTGAGTCTACCCGAAGGTCAGGTGATCGGCGCCCCGGCGATCTTCCGCTGCCTCGACGACTTCGGACCCGGCACGCAGTGGCAATGGTACCGCAACCACGACCCCATCACCGGAGCCACGGCGCCCGAGTACCGCATCGCAGCGATGACTCCCTCCGTGTGGGGCACATACACCGTTCAGGTTACGCGCACCGACGGCGGACCTGCTCCAGACAGGAATAGCGTCAATCTGCTTCCCCTGCCCGCCCACTTCCCCACCCAGAACGCCGTCGATCCTACGTTTCAGGTCCCCTTCACGTTTGTTCCCCAACTCGTCGTCCCCGCAAACGACGGCTCGATCTACGTCGCGGATTCCGATGCGTTTTTTGACATCGACGGTCGTATCCAACACGGAATGGCACGCCTGCGACCGGACGGGTCATTTGATCCGTCCTTCAATCTCGGCAGCGGACTTGATGCGGACGGAGCCATCCACCAAATCTACCTGCTCGCTTCCGGCGACGTGGCCATTCGCGGCACCTTCCAGTCGGTGAATGGCCAGCCGTCGCCCAAGTTCGCCCGACTCAAGGTCGACGGACGCCTCGATGCCGAGTTTCAGCCCGATCCCGAGTTGCGCGAAATGTTGGGAACGAGATACGTGGCGAAGGGTGATCGATGGATCGTAGCCAGTCACGTTTCCCCTGGGTTCGCATCCGCCGCTCGGTTCGATGCCGAGGGCAAGCTTCACGGGCGGACTACATTCGCCGTGCCGACCCAATTCTCGACTAGCCCTCCGCAGTGGCAAGACCGTTGGCTAGAGGACGCCAAAGGGAGATTGTATTTGTTTGGTTCAATGAATCAGTATAATGACTACTATAATTACCTCATTCGCTTACTGCCAAACGGTGAAAAGGATACAGGCTTTGGAATCTTTGGAACCGTGATTGGGACTGCCGAGCTGGTTCCCGATGGTCTCCTCGTTTCCAAGAGCGACAGGGGTGGGCGAGTCACCTGGCGTTACGATGGAGAACTCGCCGTCATGGACCTTGAAACCGGAGAGAAACGCACTTCATTCAGTGCGATAAAGTGGAGCCATGGATTCAATGGCACACAAAGTATTGTGTCCTGAACCACTTCCGGGCACAACAATGTTTTCCGCAACAGTCGCAGGGGTCGAACGCACAGGAGGATATCTCGTCCATACTCAAGGATATGAAGGGCGTATGGGACTGATCCAACTCGACGGCCGAGGGAAGAGGAATCCGGAGTTTTCATTGGAGACGAACGGCGCGCTCATTTACCTGGCCCCACTAGCGGATGGCAAGGTACTGGCCAGTACAACCACCCTGACCGATGAACGGCTGCCTCCCATCGTTCGCATGGTGCCGGATCGCACCGCCGGGAAGGTGGGCTTGAGCAATCTCTCGGTGCGAGCCCGAGCCGGTTCGGGCGCGCAGACCTTGATTGTCGGATACATCACCGCCAACGGCTCGACGTCGGTCCTCGCTCGCGGCGCAGGGCCCGCGCTCGGTGGCTTCGGGGTGCCGGATCCGCTGGCCGATCCGAGCCTCACGTTCTTCCAGGGTCCCACCGCCCTCGCCCAGAACCAGGACTGGTCGGCCGGCACGGACGCCGGAGCGCTGGCGTCCGCCGCCACCCGGGTCGGGGCCTTTGCCTTTGCCCCGGACAGCCGCGACGCCGCCCTCCTCGCCAGCGCGCCGGCGGGCGCCTACACCCTGCAGGTGGGATCCTCCGGCGCGAGTTCGGGAGTAGCCCTGGCCGAGCTCTACCTCACGAGCGATCCACCCACGAGCCTGCAGTCGCCGCGCATCATCAATTTCTCCGTCCGCACGCAGGTGGGCACCGGTGCCGATGCGCTCATCGCCGGATTCACGGTGGCAGGACCCAATACCCGCAAGCTGCTCATCCGCGCGATCGGCCCGTCCCTCGCCTCGTTCGGCGTCACCGGCACGCTGGCCGATCCGCAGCTGACTCTCTTCCGTGGCAACCTACCCATCGGCGAGAACGACCAGTGGGGCAGTTACGAGACGCCGTACGGCGGCATCTACGAGGCCACCCGCGTGGCCGGCGCCTTCGCCCTCCCGCCCACGTCCAAGGACGCGGCCCTCATCGCCAATCTCCCGCCCGGGGGCTACACGGTTCGAGTCACCGGCGTCGGCGACACCACCGGTGTGGCCCTGCTCGAGGTCTACGAACTGCCCTGAGGTTCGCCCCGGCGAACTAGACCGGCAGACCGAAGTACAGGAACACCGCGTAGCCGGCCACCAGGGCCCAACCGGCCCAGCGGGCCAGCCCCCCTCCAACCAGCACGGCCACAAGGTGCACGCCCAGCGCGCCGCCCACCAGCAGCAGGCCGTCCGAAAAGGCGGGGGGCAGGAGGAGCGGACTGAACAGCGCCGAGAGACCGAGGCAGAGGGGGATGCAGATGTGACCGTCCCCCACCTGGGAGGCATAGACCACTTCGGCCCGGCGACGGGCCGCGTAGTAAAAGGCGATCAGTCCATTCGGCACCACCATGAGCAGTCCGCTGATCCAGCCCAGCGCTCCCGCCCCCCAGCCCGTCCCGGCTTCATGGCTCATCCACTCCACCAGCCAGTCGATGGAGGTGTAGAGCACGCCGGCCGCCAGCAAGACGAGGAGAATGTCGAGGTAGACGGACGGCGGCAGCGCCCGGTTGCGGTGGACGTTGTACTTCATCACGTCGAAGACCTGCACAAACATCCAAAATACAAATACACCGACCAGCATCGCTCCGTCCGCCAGGTCATAGCGTCCGTCGCGGCCGAGAATCCAGGCCGCCGCCGTGAAAAACAGTCCGGCCAGGAGGGTGAAGACGAGGGAAAGGCGGTTCAGTCGGCGGGCCACGCCCGCGTTGCCGCCCGCCCGGCCCTTCGCGGACCGGCCCTTTCTCACCGTCGGCTCAAGGGAAAGTCCGAAGAGCACGGCCGGAAGGCCGATCATGAGGGTGAGGTTGGTGGCGTTGTTGACCAGCGCGTTGGTCGCAATCTCCGCGCCCGGCAGGCCGCGCTGATGCACAATCGCGACAAAGAGCAGGTTCCCCAATCCGGAACAGAACGGCATGATGACCGTCCCGAGCGCGGTCCCTTCCAGCCCCCGGTTGCCCATGACTTCCAGCCGCCAGATCATGAAGAGCGACGCGGCCAGAAACAGCGCCACGTAGGTTCCCACGCTCACCAGTCCCAATTCCATGATCAGGGAACTGATCGGATTCATGACCGGATTCTCCCTTGGTGCACACTCATCCGCTCGTCCCGAAACCGGCCCGGTGGGCAGGAGCCGCAGTCCGCCCCGGAATCGGGGGGCCGAGCCCACCGCTGCGTCCGAAGCAGCGGGCGCAGCCCAGCAGTGGGAGCATGGGGTCCGAAGGTGCGGGATCGGCGAACGGAAACGGTCCAACTTCAACCGGCCGGAGGTTCATGCGGATGATGAATCGTTCCTGCGGGAGGGTGTTGCGGCAATCGGAGAGGCCTTGATCATTGCGCGGCCATTCCCGGGGCACACATGCGCCCCGGCGGGCGGGCGCGGCTGGACTTGAGGGACGGTAGTGCGGGAAGGCGGTGCATGGCCGGCAGCGTCCCCTTACATCGCTCAACCCTCGGGTCACTTTAGGCAATCCGCCCTGGGTCCGATGGTCCTGACCGGTCTTTCCGGGGTAGCGTCTCCCAGCCCGCCCCAGGAACAATCTCCCACCGCGCATCCATGGGAAAACGGGAGGGCCTGCGAAAAACTGGTAAAAGACACCCCGGGCGCCAGTTCGTCCAAAATGGCATGGCTTTTGGTTCGAGGGAAGGGCACCAGCCTCCTTCCGCTTCAACCAACCACCGCACGCCCACCACCCACCCTTATCCGCCACACATTCCCTTCGACCGCTATGTCACGTTCGTTCGCCGCGGCGCGTCTTCACGCTCTTCAGGTTCTGCAACACTTTGCCTCCACGCGCCACTTCCTCCGGTCACCGGCATGTGTCCCAGGGGTTCGTCGATGCTGTTCCTGGCTGGTTCTGTCGCTGGCCGTTGCCGCGGGCGACCTGGCCCCGGCACGGGCCGCGCAGCTCGTCCTGACCTGGCAGGACAATTCAAACAATGAATCCGGATTCATCATCGAGCGGGCCATCCTGGGCGGTCTATTCCTGCCGATTGCCTGGACCGGCGCGAATGTCGTCACCTACACCGACGCCAACCTGGCGCCCGACACCTCCTATTCGTATCGAATCTGTGCCTACCGCGGGCTGCTGAATTCCTCCTACACCGCGGTCGTCACCGCCCGGACCGCCGCCGCCGCTGCCGCGCTCGTCCCGCCCAACACCGCCCCGACCCTCTCCGACATCGCGTCGCGAACGATTCCCGCCCAGGGAACCACCGGAGCCATTCCGTTCACGATCGGGGACGCCACCACTTCCGCCGCCTCGCTCATCGTCACCGCATCGTCGTCCAATCCCACCCTCATCCCGTCCTCGGGACTGATCCTCGGCGGTTCGGGCGCCAACCGCTCGATCACCGTGCGACCCAGCGGCTCGCTCTCCGGCAGCGCCACGATCACAGTGCGGGTCAGCGACGGAAATCTGAGCAGCACCGACACCTTTGTCGTCACCGTCACTCCCCCCAATCTCCCCCCCACCCTCAGCACGATCGCCGCCCGGACCATCGAGTGGGGCACGGCCTCGCCGCCCATTCCCTTCACCGTGGGCGACTCAACGACCGCGGCAAACCTGCTCGCGGTGAGCGTCTCTTCGAGCAACCCGGCGCTGCTTCCGAGCTCCGCCCTGTCACTGCAGGGGAGCGGGGCGGCTCGAAGCCTGGTGATCAGGCCTCCCGCCGCCGTCGCCGGCTCCGCGACGCTCACGGTCGCCGTGACGGACGGTGTCCACACGACGCGGCAGGCGTTCGTCGTCACCATCGTTCCATACAACTCCCCTCCCCAATTGTCGGGACTCAAGCCGCTCACCGCGAGTGTCAATGGTTTTGTCCGGAAAGACTTTTTCGCGTTCGACACGGAAACTCCCGCCCATCTCCTCACCTTTTCCGCCGCGACCAGCAATCCGCAGCTCCTTCCGGTCGCCTCCCTCAGGCTGGAGGGCTCGAACTCGTCCCGCGTCTTCAGCGCCACCCCGGCACCGGGAAAAACCGGTGTCGCGCAGGTGACCCTGGGGGTGAGTGATGGAAAGAAAATCACCACGGCCGTGTTCTCCATCACGATCGTGCCCGAGAACACCCCGCCCGTGATCACCGGCCTCCAGGATCTCACCTCGCGAAGCACCTCCTATCTCTGGCAGGCCTTCACGGGCACGGACGCGGAGAGTTCGCCGGAGTGTCTGCTCATGTCCACCACGTCGTCCAACGCCGATTTCATCCCTCCATCCCGGATCGCCTTCGGCAGCGACGGCATCGACCGGGCCATCGTGATCACTCCGGTCTACGGTCGGACGGGAACCTCCACCATCTCCGTCACCCTCAGCGACGGCGTGCTCAGCACCGTCCGGACCTTCAAGGTCACGATCACACCCTAGGTCGCCGCGCGTTCCGGGACGCCCGCGGCGGTGACCGCGGTCTCGATCTGACCGAGGTGAAACACCTCGCGCAGCGGCAGTGCCTGGAACCGGCCTTCACGGTCGGTCGCCACGACGTCACTGAGAAACCGGCCCCAGCGCCGGTAGACCGGGGCCTGCCGCACCGCCTCCCAGGCGGCGTCGCTCTCCACCTCGACGTAACCAAAAAGCTGATTCGACTGGGGCTCGTGAAAGAGCGAATAGGTCACGATGCCCTGGCTGCGGAGCACCTGGACCAGCTCGCCCCAGGCTGTCTGGTGGCGGAGGG
>JAEUGZ010000599.1 GCA_016794725.1 Opitutaceae bacterium
GTACGACCTCGTCCCTCTTCCAATCCCCGCTAAAAAGAAAAACCCGCATCTCTTTATGAGAAAGCGGGTTTTCAAATTGGTGCCCAAGGGGGGACTCGAACCCCCATGCGGTTAAGCACAGGCTTCTGAGACCTGCGTGTCTACCAGTTCCACCACCTGGGCATTGGGTTCAGCGCTTGCGAGCCGAACAGGACTTTCAACGTTTCCGAACTGTCTTTTTCCGCTGGCACCACCCCAGTCCGTCGAACGGACCAGCGCGAGTTTCAGCGGGAAAGCGATCACGTTACGAACCCGCTCGGCGTTCGCACAAGGGAAAAATGCCGGCGCTCCGTCGATCTTGTAAAAATGTCCCCGTCCGCCCCGGGAAGCCGGCGCGAATCACCACCCAGGCCATCTGCCTCCCTCCCTTTCCCGTCCTCCTGTGGTCCTGAAGCCGAATGGACCTGCCCTGCGGGGGATATCCTCGCCGCCAGCTAGGATCGTTTTCCACCCTGGACTTGCGTCAGCCCACCCTCCCAGCCTCATAAGTGCCTTATATCCGCGTCCATCTGTGTCCATCCGTGGTTCCATCTGTTCGCCGAAGTGGTTTCCTGCTCCGTCCTCAGCTTGACACTGTAAGTATATATGCGCAATTAAGCATATGATAGTGGTGCGACCCTTCCCTGCGAAATGAATACCCTTCTCCTGCTGGTTCTCCTCGGTGGACTGGTCTGGCTCATTCTGAAGGCCCGGCCGCGGATCACGCCGGCCGATGCCGCCGCCCGCGTGGCTGCAGGGACTGCGATCCTGGTCGATGTCCGTGAACCCTCGGAATGGGCCGACGGGGTCGCAGCCCCCGCCCTCTTGCTCGCGCTCTCCGACTTGAATGGGTCGCGCGCGGCCTGGCGCCCCGTGCTGGCCGACAACTCTGGCCGGGAGTTTATCCTGTACTGTCGCTCTGGGATGCGGTCTGGCCAGGCGGTATCCGTACTCCGCCGTGAAGGTTTCGCCGCGACCAATCTGGGCGGCTACTCCAGCTGGCAGTCGGCCGGTTTGCCCGTGCGACGCCCGTGAGCGCATCCGCAGTTCGGACCGCGGTTCGGGAGATTAGAATTCCCCCCGATCCGCTTTCCCGACACGGTGTCGGCTTCGACCCATGAAAAAAGAAGCCATTCTGTCCAAGATGCGCACCGAAAAGGTGGTCGCCCTCATTCGCGCCGACTCTCCCGACGGCCTGCTCGACTGCGCCAAGGCGCTCGCCGAAGGCGGGCTGACCAGCATTGAGCTGACCATGACCACTCCCGGTGCCCTTCGCATGCTCGAAAAGGCCAGCGCCGAACTGCCCGATTTCCTCTTTGGACTCGGCACCGTGCTCGACGCAGAAACCGCGCGCGCAGGCATTCTCTCGGGCGCCAAATTTGTCGTCACCCCTGCCCTGCGCCCGGACGTCATCACGCTCTGCCGGCGCTACAGTGTGCCGATTTTCTGCGGTGCGTTCACCCCGACCGAAATCGTCAATGCCTGGGAAGCCGGTGCCGATGCCGCCAAGGTGTTTCCGGCGGAGTTCTTTGGTCCGGCCTACATCAAATCGATCAAGGCCCCCCTCCCCCACATCGAGTTGCTGCCAACCGGCGGCGTGAATGCCGAAAACGTGGGCGAGTTTCTCAAGGCCGGCGCGTTTGCGACCGCCGCGGGCAGTTCCCTCGTCGACGCCAAGTCCCTCAAGGAAAAGAACTGGGCCGCCATCACCGCCAAAGCCAAGGCCTTCGTGGCCGCGGTCGCCGCGGCGAAGTGACCGCGTCTGTTGGAGGTGGTCTCGTCGAGACCGCGACGGGACCGACCGGTCCCGCCCCGGTTGTCCGGTTTCTTCACGCGACGCCCATTCCCGCAGGGTCGACGACCCCACCTCCAACGGACGACTCGCTCCGGCCTCGTTGGAGAGAGCGCGAAGCGTAGAAATGGGAGCGGGAAACGTCTAACGCTTAACGCCTAACTTTAAACGCCGAAGTGCGTCAGCATTTCTGGGCCTTCGCACTTCACTCTTCGCCCTTCACTCTTCACCGCATCGCGGTGTCAGCGGCCTCGCGCGGCGGCGCGGTTCAGGCGGTCCGCGATGACGGCATAGGCCGGGTCGTCGGGTAGACGTTCAACCCGGATTTCGCGGTAACCTCCCTGATCGAGTCCGCGCAAGCGGGAGAAGAGCATCCGAGCCGCTTCGGTCGCGTCGCCGCTTTCGCTGAGCCACGCCACGCGCCCCCCGAGCGCCGCCAGCCGGGGGTCGGCGGGACGAACCACAAAAAGGTACGCCACCCGGCGGCCCGAGGTCAGCACCTCCTCGCTCGCGATCGCCTTGACCCAGCGCAACCGGGTCGCGGGGCTGTAGTGACGCTCCAACTGACCGGGCGCGCGCTGGGCGGTCGATCGGCGCTTTTTCCCGGTCTTGCCGGGATGCGAACGTCCGCGCCGCACCGTCACCGGAACGCCGAGCACCGCCGCAATCTCGTCCGCCGTGATCTTACCGGGGCGCAGCACGCAGGGTTTCGCGGGGTTGCGCAGGTCAACAATGGTGGACTCCACCCCGACATCGCACGCCCCCCCATCCAGGATGTGCTCAATGCGATCACCCAGGCTGTGCAACACGTGCTCCGCCGTGGTCGGACTGATGTACCCAAAGGGGTTCGCACTCGGTGCCGCGAGGGGAAGTCCAGAGACGCGCAGCAGGTCGCGAAACACCCGATGCCGGGGGATGCGCACCGCGACCGAATCCAAGCCGGACGTCACCACGTCGGGCACGATTTCCTTTTTCTTCAGCACGAGGGTGAGCGGTCCGGGCCAGAAAGCCCGCCCGAGCGCCCGCGCCTCCGGAGTCAGGTCCGCCACCGCCGCCGCCGCCGCCAGGCTGTGCACGTGCACAATCAGCGGATCAGTCGGGGGCCGGCCCTTCGCTTTGAAGATGCGCTGGCACGCCTTGGCATCGAGCGCATGGGCCGCAAGGCCATAGACGGTCTCCGACGGCACAGCCACCAGTCCGCCGCGCTTGAGGACCGCCGCCATCCGGCGGATTGCCGTGGGAGTGGGAGCTTGGATACGTGCAGTCATGGACAATTGCAGCTTCAGGCCGGAGGCGGGAGAAAGGGGCGGATGTCGGGCAGTTCGATCACCCGCCGGCCGTTCCGGCCTCGCTCGAGGTAGGGATCCACCGGCGCATCCTCACCCGCGTCGGGCGAAGGCACGCCTTCCTCGTCCTCCTCATCGTCGCCCGAGAACTCAATCACGGCGTCCGGCGCCAGGTTGCGGGCAAGCTCAAGGTCGAGCTCCGGGTCGAAGAATTGCGACATACGGCGCGCCTGCGGCTCAAGCACGAGCACGGGATTCTTCACCTTGTGCTGCTTCACGAACTCGAAGAGGGCCGGATAGTACTTGTCCTTGTACCGAGTCTGGAAGTCGCTGATCCACTTGTTCGGCACGCCCTCCCGGTTCGAGAGGAGCACCACATCGCTGAAGTGAATACAGCCATCGTACCAGATGCGCATCGCCGCATCGTGCCGGTGGGCGAGCTGGCAGTCGACCAGGGTCAAAATCCGGCCCAGTTCGACCTCGCGGCCGGTCAGCCAGACCTTGAACGCCTCCATCACATCCACCGGATTGTGCCGTCCATCCGCCACGATGAAAAGGTGGGTGAAGGCCGGCGGGCTGCCCTCGGCCTTGGGCGGCGGAAGGTCGACCACCAGCGCCCCCTCCCTCCATTCCCAGCGAATCCGGGTGCCCAGCGTTTCATCCCAGGGGTCGGGAGATTCTGTCGCGGCCAGGGCCGTGATCGCCCGATCCGTTTCGGCCAGGCCGTCCGTGATCAAGTCAGCCAGCACCGCGCGACGCCCGGAACCGGGTGTGCCCAGCAGCAAATAGACCAAGGGTTTTTCAGGTGCACTCATGACGGTCTAGAAAGGGCCCAGCTTCCGCAAAAACGCGATGCTCAATCATCCCGGGAAAAGGCAATTGAACCACGGATGGACGCGGATGGACACGGATCCCGCAGTCGCGGGACGGATTCGAACCACGGCAGTCGGAAATTTAGCCACGAATGGACACGAATTGACACGAATGAAGAACTTAGACCCGTGTTGAGGAGGAACTCTCGGATACGAGTTCAGTTCGAGGAGCCTTCTTCCGTGGTTCGTCATTTGTGTCCATTCGTGGTCCATTTCATCAGCTTCCGGCCCGAATCCGTGTCCATCCGCGTCCATCCGTGGTTTCCCCCCGGTTTGAAGCTTCGGGGGTCGCGGTTCACCAAGGCCTCAAAACACAAACGTCCGGTTTTGGGCGGCGTGACGCATCCAGTGATCGACCAGCACGAGGGCCGTCATCGCTTCCACAATGGGCACCGCACGCGGCACCACACAAGGATCGTGCCGGCCCTTGCCCATCAGTTCCGTAGGGTTTCCCTCCACATCCACCGTGGCCTGAGGCCGCAAAATGGTGGCGGTCGGCTTGAAGGCCACCCGGAAGTAGAGCTCCTCGCCATTGCTGATGCCACCCTGGGTGCCGCCACTGCGATTGGTGGTGGTGCGGATGGCGCCATCCCGGGATTCGAACAGGTCGTTGTGCTCGGATCCCCGCAGCTTCGCGCCGGCAAATCCACTGCCAATCTCGAAGCCCTTGGTCGCCGGCAGCGAAAGCATCGCCTTGGCCAGGTCCGCCTCCAGGCGATCAAACACCGGCTCACCCAGTCCCACCGGCAGGCCGCGCACGCGACACTCGATCACGCCGCCCACCGAATCCCCCTCGCTCCGCACCGCCTTGATCCGCTCAATCATCGCGGCCGCCGTCGCCGGATGGGGACACCGCACCGCCGTCGCCTCCACGTCGCCGAGGCTGGGAAACCCCGCCACCGCTTCGGTCGGCATCACAAGATCGTGAATTTGCGTGACG
>JAEUGZ010000612.1 GCA_016794725.1 Opitutaceae bacterium
GCGGCCGATGCCGGTGCCACCTGCGCCATTCAGCCGGGCGGATCGGTGCGTGATGCCGATGTGATCAAGGCGGCCGATGAACGTGGGCTGGCGATGGTGTTCACGGGGATCCGTCATTTCCGTCACTAGCCCGACCGTCCATGGCCGGGGCGGACGGACCGCGTCGCTCCCATGCCCCCGCTCCGAACGGACCCTGCATCTCCGCCTTGCACCCGGCCGGTTCCTTGGGAAAGCTGGTCCCATGATGAGACGCCTCCTCCTCGCCCTGGGTGGTGCCGCCCTGCTCGCCGGATGCAGCACGGTGCCGGAAACAGGTCGACGCCAAGTCATGCTGGTCTCGCCCAACATGGAGGCCGCGGCCGGGCTTTCGGCGTTTTCCCAGCTGAAAAAGGAGGAGAAGGTTTCGACCGATTCCGTCCACAACACCCGCGTGCAACGCGTGGGCAAACGAATCGCGGCGTCGGTGGGCCGGGATCTGCCGAATGCGCAGTGGGAATTTGTCGTCTTTGAGGCCGACCAGGTGAACGCCTTTGCCCTGCCCGGTGGCAAGGTGGGCGTCTATACCGGGTTGCTCAAGCTGGCGGAGTCGGACGATGAACTTGCGACCGTGATGGGCCACGAAATCGCGCACGTGACCTCGCGGCATGGTGCGGAACGTACCTCTCAAGGCTACCTCGTGGCGGGTGGTGCGATTCTCGCGGAACTGGGCATGGAAGCCAAGGACGTGGATCCCGCCAAACGCAACATGGCCCGGGCGGCTTATGGTCTTACCACCACCTTGGGGGCGATTTTACCCTTCTCGCGTTTGCACGAATCGGAAGCGGATGCGGTGGGCCTGCGGTTCGCCGCGGGCGCGGGTTATGATCCACGGGCGGCCATTTCGTTCTGGAAGAAGATGGCGGCAGCCAATAAAGGCGGGGTCAAACCGCCGCCGTGGATGTCGACCCACCCCTCGGATGAGGCGCGCATCAAATCGTTGGAACAGCTTGCCCCCAAGTACTTGGAACTTTTTGAGACGAATCGAAAACGTTTCGAGTGAAGCGCGTTTCGGGCTAGCCGGGACCGGGTGATTTCGTCACGGTCGTGGCATGTTTGACCCTGTTGAAAAGCTGAAGGAGTTCGTTCGTCACCCCAGCATCTCGGCCGACTCGAAGTTCAAGGCGGGCATGACCGGCGCGCGTGAGTTCGTCGCCGGCCTGCTGACGTCGATCGGATTCGTGGTGGAGGTGGTGCCGACCGATCTTCATCCCATCATCCTCGCCCATCGGTCGGGACCGGCCCACTGGCCACACGTGATCATCTATGGTCACTACGACGTGCAGCCGGCCGATCCGTTGAACCTGTGGCAGTCGGCGGCCTTTGAGCCGGAAATTCGCGGCAAGCGCATCTATGGCCGGGGTACGGCCGACAACAAGGGGCCGCTCATGACCCACATTGCGGCGGTGGGACGTCTGCTGGAGCGTCGTCCCGACCTCCCGCTGCGCATCACCTTTCTGATCGAAGGCGAGGAAGAGATCGGCAGTCCGAGTTTCCCGAAATTTCTCCATTCCTACCGGGATCGCCTCAAGGCGGATTTCGTCTACCTTTCGGACACCGGCATTCCGAACGAGGATCAGGTCGTCTTCACCTGCGGCCTGCGGGGGCTGGTGCTGTTCGACGTGGAAATCACCTGCGCCCGCAGCGACCTCCACTCCGGCCTGCATGGCGGCGTGCTGCGCAACCCGATCCAGGCGGTCTCGGAGTTGTGCGCCTCGCTGCACACCCCGGACGGCCGGGTGAACATACCGGGCTTCTATGACGATGTGCTCGACGTCGAGCCCTGGGAGCGCGAGCAGCTGGCCGGACTCGGGACCGACATGGAGAAATACCGCCAGTTCCTCGGTATCCCCGCGTTTCATACGCCTCCGGGCTACACGCCCTTCGAGGCGGTGCGCTTCCTGCCCACGCTGGAGTTCAACGGCATCGGCGGCGGGTATCAGGGCGAGGGCACCAAGACGGTGATTCCGAGCAAGGCGTTCGTGAAGATCTCCTGCCGCCTTGTGCCGAACCAGTCGCCGGCGAAGATGCGCGAGCTGCTCTATCGCACGGTGCGCGAGCGGGTGCCGGCGGACGTCACCCTGCGCATTGTCGACCAGCACGAGGGCACGCCCTACGTGGTGGTGCCGCCCGGCCGTTCGAACACGCCGAAGGACCAGTCACCGGTGCTCGCCCGCGCCTTCCGCTCGGCCGACAAGGCGGTGGCGGAGGTCTTCGGCCGACCGCCGCTTTACCTGCGCGAGGGCGGCAGTGTTCCGATCATCGCCGACATCAAACGTATCCTGGGACTGGATTCCCTGATGATGGGACTCTTCCTGCCCGATGACAACCTGCATGCCCCGAACGAGAGTTTTCACCTCGGGGTGATGGAGAAGGGCATGCGCGCTTCCGAGCGCATTCTCGAGGGCCTGGCTTCCGGCGCCTGATCTGGCGCTCGGTCGGAGTCGGATACAAAAAAGGAGCTCCGGATCACTCCCGAGCTCCCTCGAAAAGGAGAGGGCGGGCGCGAGGTGCGTCCTTACTTCTTCAGGATGATGATTTCGACGCGGCGGTCCTTGGCCATCTGGTCCTCGGATGCGTTTTCCACCGCATCGAGATCGCCCTTGGAGAGGATTTCGAGCTTGGACGCCGCCAGGCCGAGCGATTGCACGTACTGACGGGCGGAGGACGCGCGGCGGTCACCCAGACCGAGGTTGTACTCCGCGGTGCCGCGCCAGTCGCAATGACCTTCGAGGAGGAGACGGTATTGGGGGTGCTCCGCGATGTACTTCTGCGCTTCCTGCAGCTTGGGACGTTCAGAAGCCTTGATGCCGGAGCTGTCGAAATCGAAAAGGACCGGCTTGAAGAGGCCCTTGATCATGTTTTCGTCCTCGAAGACGCCATCCTGCTTGGCTTGCAGCCCTGAGGCCGAAGGATCGACGATCCCCTGGGCGCCAAGATTGTCCGTCGCCGAACCGTCGAGCGGTACCCCGATTCCCTGACCCAACGTGTCACCGGGAGAGGGGCGCTTGGGCTTCTTGGTGCAGCCCGTGAGGACGACGACGGCGCTCAGGAGGGCGAACGAAAGTTTCTTCGAAAGGAGATTCATGTGATGGCGGCGAGGTTGACCTTATTGGGTAACGGTTTTGGGTCGGCAAGTCATTTATCCGACTCGTTCGGGTTGTTCCCCATGTTGTCTTCCCTCCAGGTCTTTCTCGTCGACAACGGATCGCTGCGCCCCGCGGCCACCCTGAGCCTGCGGCGAGTGGCCGCAGCGCTTTCGGCGCGCATCGGAAATCAGGTCCATCCGGTGTCACTGCTTCACTCCAGCGGCATCGCTTCGGAAGCCTTGGAGGGACGTCCCGCGGAGCTGCTGGAGCCAGCAGTGGCTCGGGCCCTCGCGGCGGGGGCGCGGTCGGTGGTGATTCTGCCGCTGTTTTTCGGACCAAGCGCTGCGCTCACCGAGTACATTCCGGAGCGGGTGGGTGCGCTCGTGCGGAATGCCCCGGACGCCCACGTGCGCCTGGCGGACCCCTTGGTACGGGTGGGTGGGGATGGCGCGCACGACACGCGCATCGCCGAGGCGCTGGCCGCTCGCGTCGAAGCGTGCTGGCGCGAGCGAGGCTGGGCGGGTACCCAGGTGGTGCTGGTCGATCATGGCACTCCTCAACCGGCCGTGGGTGCGGTTCGGGCCTGGCTCGGGGCCCAGCTGGCCCAGCAGTTGGGCACAGCGGCCGCGGGGGTGTACGTGGCCTCGATGGAACGGCGTCCCGGTGAGGCATTTGCCTTCAACGAACCGCTTCTGGAGGATCGCTTGCGTCAGTCGCCCTGCAATCAGGGGCGCGTCGTGATTGCGCTGCAGTTTCTCTCAGCCGGGCGCCATGCCGGTCCCGGCGGCGACTTGGCGGCGATCTGCGCGGCGGCAGAGCTCGCGTGTCCCGGCCTGGAAACGGCCCTGACTGACCCGTTGGGTGACGATCCCCGGGTCGTGGCCGTCCTTGCCGATCGATTCACGGAAGCGTTGACGGCTGATCCGCTCACCCTGCGGAGTTGAGCCTCCGGAAATCGGTGCTCCCGTTCCCGAACCCGTTTCTTAGACGTACAGGTAAACGTAGACCGCAAACGCGATGGCGATGGCACCGGCTGCGGCGGCCAGCGACCACAGCAGATTGCGCTGGCGGGCGGCCATTGCGAGGGTGGAGATGACGACGCCGGCCTGAGCGGCGAGCATGCCGTAGAAGAACCGCTGGCTGCGGTGGTGGTGTCGCTCGGCCTTGATGTTGCTCGCCTGGACCTGAAGCTCGTAGAGGAACGCAATGCGTTGGTTCAGTTGCGCTTCAAGATCGTAGCGCTGGGCGTGAAAGGCGATGCGGGCGGCAATCACATCGCGGGCCAGGCCGGGACGACCGGCCACGGCGCGTGCGTGCCGTTCGACCAGATCGATGGCTTTGCCGATCGGTCCGGTGGCCTCGTCGAAGGTTCGCACGTCGGCATAGGCCTGTTGGAGCGCGTCGGACAGGGCGCTGGGTTGGGCCTTGAGCAGGCGCACCAGGGGATCGGCCACCACGCCCCCGGACTCCAGGGCATCGAGTGCGGCCTGAAGATCCGGCGGTGGCGGCGCCGAAACCGGGCGCGCGGGCAGGGTGCCTGCGATCATCGCCGTTTCCGCGGCGGTGCGTCCGTCGGCCTCGATCACGGAGGCGGCTGGAGTCCCCTGCAGGGCTTCCACCAGCGAGGCGTGATCGAGCGCGGCCGGGCGCCCCCCGGCGGCGATCTGATCCAGCGCGCTGCGCTGCACGGCGCTGCGCAGCTTCTTCCCCTGGAAAAAATTCCATTGATCGCCCGCTTTCGCCTGGAGCTGGGCCGCGAGCGAACGACTGTACTGCGCCTGCGTCATTTCGCCCGACGAAAGCCCCGCGAGCAGGGTGGCCACGACCGTAAGGACCACGGGCGTTGCCCCCAGGATCTTGCCCCAGCGGTTGGCGGGCATGTCGGCCTTGAGCGATTCAGGAACTTTGGTTTTCACGGGGGAGCAGCGGATGGTCGAACGCAACGTCACCATGGGACGCCGAAGCTACGGGCGGCAAGGGAGAAGCGGGATTGCCGCCCCAGCGCCTGGCAGAAGGCATGAACGCCGGCGATTTCCGATTCGGGTTTGCGCTTCCCGCCCGGACGAGCTCCAATTCCCCCTCGCATGACGCCCTCCCGCATCGAACTTTACAGCCTGCAGATTGAGACCCCGGTGAAACGCGTTCGTCCGCTGGACCACGAGGACATTCGCAAGTTTGCCGACTGGCTTTGCGATCCCGAGGGATTTCGCCTGCGTCCCGATCAGGTGAAGCTCAAGGCCTGGGATCAGCTCTTCGGCTACGAGATTTTTGCGCAATTTTTTGGTGAAAATGGCTTCCTCGTCCGCACCCCGGACCGGGTGCGGGTGGGAGTAAAAAATGCACGAACCGCAGCCGACTGGGAGATCATCCAGCAGGTCTTTGTCCGCTTTCTGCAACAGGAAAACCCACCCGAAAACGCATTTCGCACGTTTTCGGCATCTGCTCATGTTAAACTGGATGAACCAGTTACGGCAACGGAGTTTCTCGACCGTTTTGCAGTCGTCCCCGGCATTGAACGCCCGGCGGCCCTCAGCTACGTCAAGATCGCGGACTGGGAAAAAGAGATTCGAATTGTGATTGAACCTTCAAATCTCTTTCCAGGCCAACTCTTTCTGACGTGGGATAGCCAGTTCGAAGCCAGTCAGGATTGGGACACGTTTGTGCCGGCGCTGATGACGGTGATGGAGAACTCGGCGCGAATCTTTGATTTGGGGCTCGCGTCGCTGCGGTGACATCGCGGAGGGAGGGCTGAAAAGGGCGGGTGAGGGACTGGGTGCGGCTGGGGCGAACATTCATGTTTAATCCGCCGTGCCGATATCACGATGCCGCGGACGTTTGACCGCGTCCTGCAAACTCATGAAGCCCACCCAGGAACAGTTTCTCTTAGCATTGGCTCGGATCGAGACCTTCAGCCCGGCTCCCAAGGTCCTTTCGCGGGCGATGGTGCTCTTGCGCGATCCCCTGTCGGACATTGGCAGCATTGCCGCGCTGGTGGGCAGCGATCCGACGCTCGCGACCGACATCATTCGCTGTTCCAACAGTGCATACTACCGCGTGGGAGAGCCGGTGCGCTCAATCGGTGAGGCGGTGCAAAAGATCGGGATGCGGGAGACCATTCGTATGCTCAATGTGACCGTGGCGCGAACCATGGCGGGCAAGGACCTGCGGGCGTATGGCCTGGCTGGCGATGCATTTTGGGCGGAGAGCCTTCTGCACGGATTGTTCCTCTTTGCACTGGCTGATGAGACGGAAAAGGCGGATCCGGACGAGGCCTACACGGTGGGACTCCTGCGGTTCATTGGGCGCCTCGCGATCGACCGACTGATGCAGGAACATGGGCAACCCCGCCCGGCTAATCTGTCGTTCGCAGCCTGGGAGGAAACCCAGGTGGGCTTCATCCAGGCTCATGCCGGAGCTCTGCTTCTGGCCAAGTGGCAGTTTTCCGAGAACATCGTTCAAGCCGTGGCGTGCCAAGATCGTCCGGATCGCGCGCCGACGCCAAGTTGGCTGGCCGGTGCCATGCGCTTCGCCGCGCAGGTGCTTCCTTCCGGCGGCGCCTTGGCCGATACCCAACCCGAACTGGCCGACCTGGCGGCGGCCGATGGCGGCTTTATGCAGGCCAACGGACTTTCCCTGGACGCGGTGGGTGCGCTGCTGGCAACGACGCGTCGCACGTTCTCACAGGTGCGCGCGGTGTTCTGACGACGCTCGACCGTCGTTGGAAGGTCCGGTGCCGGCAAAGCACCGGGGTGTCCCCATCTCAGGGTCGGAGCGTGGTCGCGCACCACGATCGTCAGGCCCCGCGGTTGTCGAACGGAGCGGTGGGTTTGGTTCCAAATCACCGTTCTGTACAGCGGTATTGCCTTGGAATTGTCCCGACCTTCGGTTCGCTCACGTTTCGAACTGACAGTCACCACCGTCGTTTCAGGACGTCCCCAATCCCATGACCCCACTTGGTGCAGGAACTCGGCAAAATACCTACGATGCGATTGTCATCGGCTCTGGCATAAGCGGCGGATGGGCCGCCAAGGAGCTCAGTGAGAAGGGACTCAAGACCCTGGTGCTCGAGCGGGGGCGCGATGTGAAACATGGGGACTACCCCACCGCGATGAAGGAGAGCTGGGAGTTCGAAGGCCGGACCAAGCTGTCCAATGCCGATCTCGCCAAACAGGAGAAACAGAACCGCACCGGCTACACCACCCACCCGGCCTCGGCCCATTGGTTCGTCAACGATCTGGAGAATCCGTACAGCGAGGACAAACGTTTCGACTGGATGCGGGGCTACCACGTGGGAGGTCGGTCGTTGCTGTGGGGGCGGCAGTCCTACCGCTTCAGCGACCTTGATTTTGAGGCCAATGCCAAGGAAGGCGTGGCGGTCGACTGGCCGATCCGCTACGCCGAGATCTCCCCCTGGTACGACTATGTCGAGCGGTTTGCGGGCATCAGTGGCACCCGCGACGGCCTGCCGCACCTTCCGGACGGGCAGTTCCTTCCGCCGATGGAGTTGAACTGCCTGGAGCAGCACGTACGCGGACGGATCGCCGAGTCCTTTGGCGGCCGGCCGATGATCATTGGACGCGTGGCCAATCTGACGGTGCCGCACAATGGACGTGGCAACTGCCAGTACCGGAACCGCTGTATCCGCGGCTGTCCCTATGGCGCCTATTTCAGCAGCAACGCGGCCACCCTGCCGGCCGCCTACGCCACCGGCAATCTCACGCTCCGTCCGTTCTCCATTGTTCATCAGATCATCTACGACCCGGAGAAGAAGCGTGCCACCGGCGTCCGCATCATCGATGCGGAGACCAACGAGGTGATCGAGTACTACGCCAAGGTGATCTTCAGCTGCGCCTCGGCGGTCGCCTCGACTTTCATCCTGCTGAACTCCACGTCGGACCGGTTTCCGAACGGACTGGGCAATGACAGCGGTGAACTGGGACACAACCTGATGGACCACCACTTCAAGGTGGGGGCCGCCGGGCTGTCGGATGGTTTCGCCGACCGGTACTACAAGGGACAGCGCGCCAACGGCATCTACATTCCCCGTTTCCGGAATCTCGACAAACGCACGGCCCGGAAGGACTACCTGCGCGGATTCGGTTATCAGGGCGGCGCGGCCCGGACCGACTGGTCCCGTGGCATTGCCGAGCTGAACCTGTTTGGCGCCAAGCTCAAGGCGGACCTGATCGCTCCCGGCCCGTGGCGCTTCGGCATGGGGGCGTGGGGCGAGTGCCTGCCGTACCACTCCAACCGGCTGTACCTGAATCAGAAAGTGCGCGACAAGTGGGGGCAGCCCACCGTCACCTTTGACTGCGAATGGAAAGAGAACGAACTCGCCATGCGCAAGGACATGAAGGCTTCGGCGGTGGAGATGCTCGAGGCGGCCGGGCTCAAGAACGTCACTCCCTTTGACGACGTGAGCGCCCCGGGTCTCTGTATTCACGAAATGGGAACTGCGCGCATGGGTCGCGACCCGTCCACTTCGGTGCTGAATGCGCACAATCAGGTTCATGCCGTGCCGAATGTCTATGTCACCGACGGCGCCTGCATGACGTCCGCCTCCTGCGTCAATCCCTCGCTGACCTACATGGCGCTGACCGCCCGGGCCTGCGACCACGCGGTCAGCGAGCTCAAGAAGCAAAACCTCTGAACGGGCTTCGTCCCCCTGCACCCATGCCCACGGTCGACTCCACCGATTCCATCGATTCGAGCCTGCTCAGCCGCCGCGAGGCGATCCGCCGCGCCACCTTGCTGGTGGGCGCGGCCTTGACTCCGTCCCTGCTGGCCGGAGCCCTGCGCGCGCAGGCCTCGCCGCCGGGCGCGCCGGCCCGGGTGCTGACTCCCGCCCAGTTGGAGACGGTCGCCGCCATCGCTGACCGCATCCTGCCGCGCACGGACACGCCGGGCGCCAGCGATGTGGGCGTTCCGGCCTTCATCGATCTCATGCTGGCGGACTACCTGACGGTCGAGGAACGGACCGTGTTTGTCACGGGGCTCGCCCAATTGGACAACACGAGTCGGACCCGGCACGGCGCCGGGTTTGCCCAACTCCCCCCGGCCCGGCAGGATGAACAGCTGATGGCCCTGGCGGAGGCGTCGAAGTCGGGCACCCGGACGTTCCTTCACCTCGTGCGCGAGGCGACGATTGTCGGCTATTTCACGTCTGAGGTCGTGGGCAAGACGGTCACGCACTACGATCCGGTCCCAGGCCGGTTCGATCCCTGCGTCCCAATCTCCGAGGTGGGTAATGTAGTCTGGACGCGTTGAACCCGCCCGACGGGCGATGGGATTGGTGCGAGCGAATCGCGGTCCACGACCGCCTGGTTTCCCGGGCTCTAGCCGGCGGCCCCGTCCACGCCCAGGTTCACCGCGTGCCAGTCCTGGCGGCGGTGATAAAACGGCTCCTGCAGGGCGGCGGTCGAGGAGAGAATGGGTTCGCCGGGTCGCTCGCAGTCGTAACGACAGACCGCACCGATGAACTGGCGCGACGGGTCGAGGGGTCGGGAACCGAACCGCAAGGCGGGCATGAGGACACGGGTGGA
>JAEUGZ010000268.1 GCA_016794725.1 Opitutaceae bacterium
GTTCGTCCCCCGGCGTCGACGGAGCGACGCCCTCCACCCGAACCAATCCTGCAGGCATATCCTCGGTCGAACTGAGGGCTCCACCTGCTTCTAAAGTTTACGTATATGGGTCGGCGACCCCACCTCCAACAGACACCGACCGGCGCACTTCGAGGGCGTCGCTCGATCGCCCGATCCACATGAAACGCATTGCCCGAACTCCCGGCTCTTGATGGCCTTGGCTCTGCGATGCGACGCGCTCATCCTTCCCACCCACCGGTCGGTGCCACGATGGATCGTCCAGGCGCAGGGCAGGGCTGGCCGCTGGGTCGGGTGTTCGTCGCCCTGCTTCTGGTGACGCTGGCCGCCTACTGGCCAGCCCTCGGAGGCGAACTGCTATGGGACGACGCTGGCCATGTCACGCGGCCAGACCTGCAGTCCTGGTCGGGTCTCGGCCGCATCTGGTTCGAGCCGGGCGCGACCCAGCAATACTATCCGCTGTTGCACTCCGCGTTTTGGGTGGAGCACCAGCTGTGGGGCGACGCCACGCTCGGCTATCATCTCGTCAATGTGCTCTGGCATGCGACCGCGGCCTGCTTGTTCGCGGCACTGCTCCGCCGGTTGTCGATCCGCGGAGCCACGCTCGCCGCCTTTGTCTTTGCCCTGCATCCCGTGGCTGTTGAATCCGTTGCCTGGATCTCCGAACAGAAAAACACGCTGTCCGCCGTGGGTTATCTCGCCGCCGCGCTCGCGTGGTTGCGCTTCGAGGATAACCGGCGACCGGCGCGCTACGCGGTGGCGACGCTGTGGTTTGCAGCGGCCCTTTTGACCAAAACGGTGACCGCAACCCTGCCGGCGGCATTGCTGGTGTTGGCGTGGTGGCGTCGGGGCACGCTCTCCTGGAAACACGATGTCGTTCCGCTCCTGCCCTGGTTTGTGCTTGGGATCGGA
Organism: Opitutaceae bacterium; assembly: GCA_016794725.1. Taxonomy (GTDB): domain Bacteria; phylum Verrucomicrobiota; class Verrucomicrobiia; order Opitutales; family Opitutaceae; genus UBA6669. The sequence continues at coordinate 931 of JAEUGZ010000268.1, forward strand.
GCCGGCATCGGCACCGCGTGGTTCGAAGCGACCCAAATCGGTGCATCGGGTGACGCGTTCACGCTGGGCCCGGTCGAACGCGTCTTGCTGGCCGGCCGGGTGGTCTGGTTTTACCTGGGTAAACTGGTCTGTCCGGCCGGCCTCTCGTTCTTCTATTCCCGCTGGACGATCGACGTCACGGATGGGTCGCTCTGGCTCGGCCTAGCCGCGGCCGTGGCCGTGCTCGGGTTCGGAATCGGGTGGAGCCGGCGTCGCGAACGCGGGCTGCTCGCGGCGGCGTTGCTGTACGGCGGCACGCTCTTTCCCGTCCTGGGTTTTGTGAATGTGTATCCGTTTGTTTTCTCCTACGTGGCGGATCACTTTCAATACCATGCAAGCCTGGTGATGATCGCGTTTCTCACGGCGGTTGCGATCCGCGGTTTCACCTGGCTGGCCTGGCCGCGGTGGAGCGGAGCGGTGGCGTCCGCCGCTGTGCTGGTCCTCATGGCCGGGCTCACGTGGCGGCAAAGCGGGACGTACCGCGACGAGTTCACTCTCTACGAGGCTACCCTGGCACAGACGCCGGACAGCTGGGTGGCGCGTCTCAATCTCGGCGTGACCCTCCTGGATGCGGGGCGCACCGGCGAGGCGTTGCCGCACCTGCGGCGGGCGAATGAGTTGAAGCCCGACTTCCCGGAGACCCTGAACAGCCTTGCCAATGCGCTCATCCAGTCCGGGCGCGCCGCCGAGGCGGAACCGTTGCTTCGGCGTGCGATCGAACGGAACCCTCGCTTCGACGCGGCGCACAACACGCTCGGCACCTCGTTGATGGCGCTCGGGCAGTCGGCGGCAGGGGTGGAGGCGTTTCGCCGCGCCGTGGATCTCAATCCCCGCCGGGTCGCCGCTCGCGTCAATCTCGGCTGGGCGCTGGCGAACACCGGACGAACGGACGAGGCGCTCGCTCAATTGGCGCAGGCGCGGCGCGAGGAGCCGGAGAATGCGGATGCGGAGTACAAGAGCGGGCTGGTGCGCGTGCTGACGCGACGGCTGGCAGAAGCCGAACCGCATTTCCGCCGAGCCGTGGAGCTGTCCCCCGGGCAGGCCGAGTACCGGCAGACACTCGGGCTCACCCTGCTCGATCTCGGCCGACCGGCGGAGGCCGCCGCCCAGTTCGAGGCCGCGCTCGAGCTCGCGCCCGGGCTTCCAGGGGCCGCGCAGGGACTCGAACTCGCGCGACGCCGCCTGGGACGCTGACCCCACCTCCCACAGACACCGACCGCGGATTGCGCTTACGTTGACGCCCATACGCGCCAACTTGAGGACCGGGGATTAAAATCGCAGCGACTCCGTTGGAGGTGGCCTCGGTGAGGCCGCGACGGGACCGCCAGGGCCCGCCTCCGTTGACTGATTTGTTCACGCGACGCCAATCCCCGCGGGGTCGGCGACCCCACCTCCAACAGACACCGACGTCGGTTACAGCTTACGTTGACGCGCGCCGGCGCATCGGCATGCGAAAAACAGATACTCGTTACAACTTCTCCAGGCGGGCGCTCAGTTCGAGGTAATCGCAGAGCATGGCCACATTCCGGTTGAAGACCGCGCTGCTGATCCGGTCCAGGACCGTATACTCGCCGTTCCAGCGCACGCCCGCGGGAAGGTCCGTCTTGAAACGGTCGTTGCGGGTGATCCAGGCGCCGGATGCCTCCTGCGACGCGATGATTTTCCGAACCGAGTCGGACAGGGCGGTGACGCGGCGTGACAGAGCCTCCCTGGAGAGTTCCGGACTTTCGTCCTTTTTCAAGCCATTGCGCCCGAGCCGCAGGGCCTTCTCGTAGCGTTGGGTGGCGGCGGCGATCGCCCCAGCGAGGTCCGTTTCATAGCCGTAGCCGGTGCGGCGCTCGGGGTGAAGCTCCTCCACGCTGTTCACCCGGATGCGGCCGCGGTCGTAGTAAAGTGCTTTGTTGGTGCCGAACTCGACGAACCGCGCCCACTTGCCGTTGGGCAGACGGATTTCGGTCAACCAGCGCAGGGAGTCGGGAATCGGTTCGAGCAGGGTCGCGTCGCCCAGGGCCAGGTAGAGATCCATGAGGGTGCCGAGGTTGCGGACGGTCACGGCGGGGCAGAGGGATGCCGGCTCGAAGGTGCGGGCCCACGCGGGCTGGAGGAACTCGTTGTACTGCTGCGCCCAACCCGGTTGCGGTGGCGGATTCTGGGAAATCGAAATGAACCGCGCCGCGCGCCGCAGGCTGCGTTCGATCGCCTTGTCCTTGGGATCGAGCAGATGCGCCTCGATCATCACCCGCACGCAGTCGTTGATGCCGCCATCGTTGAAGGTGGCGTAGTCGTGATAGTTTCCGCGGGGAGGATACAGGTGGGGCCAGCCGCCGTTCTCCAGCTGGGTCTTGAGCATCATGTCCATCGCGCGCCGAACGGCGCCGGCCAGGCGCTCGTCCGATGCCACCCGGTTCAGGGCGAGGAGGAAGCTGATGGCGGACTGGCTTTGGTTGTCGTCAAAGCTGACCGTCTCGTTGCCCAGATTCGCGAAGTCGATCGTATGATCCCAGCCGCCGTGTTGGTTCTGCCCCTGGATCAGGGCTTCGGCGGCCTGGCGTGCCGCGGCCAGGGCTTGAGCGTTTCCGGTCGCCTGGTAGGCGCGGAGGAAGGACTGGCCGACGGCGGGCGTGCCTGGTGGCTGCACCTCAATGGTGTGGGCGTCCTTGGGCCCTTCACCCCAACGCTGTGACAGGTCCGGTGTGACGGCATAGACGTAGCCGCCGTGCGCGTTGATCGTCTGAAAAAACGCCACGCCTCGTGCAAGCGCGGCCTCGGCCTTCGGACGGAGATCGTCGGCGCTGAGGCAGGCGGGGAGGAGGAAGAGCGCGAGCCATCTTAGGGGGGGCATGGCGTTGCAGTATATGCTGTCAGGTCCGGACCACCAGCCTCGAGGAGGCCCCGGTTGTGGAATTGCCGTCATCTTTCCGACGAAACCCAGGAATCCCGCGGCAACGCATGCGCGTCAACCTAAGGACCATATCGAAGGATCCCTCGCCGAGCAGGAGAGTTTCCTGTTGTAGGCGGGGTCGCTGACCCCGCGGGGATGGGCGTCGCAATCACGCAACGCACTCCGGAGTGCGGGACCGGTCGGCCAAGTCGCGGCCTCATCGAGGTCACCTACAACTGAACCGCAGGCGTTTCCAGCGTCCAGGCGAACTTAACTCCCTTCGGACAGTTGATCTCGCCCTAAGTTGACGCGCTGGCGCGGCCGCGGGATTCGTGTTTCAATTTAAAGCTCCCGGATCAGCGGAGCGTGAAGACGATCCGGCGGTAGCTGACGAGCGGGGGTGCGCCGTGGTCCGTGACCTCGAGGATGATGTGGACCGTGTGGCCGGGTTCGTTGGGGACGACAAACGAAGCCCGGTCCGCCGTATCAGAATTTCGGATTGTCACGGAGGAATCGACGGTGTCGGCATCGCGATCCTGCCACCAGCGAAAGGCGAGCACGTCGTGATCCGGATCCGTGCCGATCGCGGAGAGCGCGACGGTATCGCCTGCCCGGACGGTTCGATCGAGCGGCCCGGCGACCGTCACGCGCGGGGCATGGTTCGCATCCTTGAAGCCCTTCACGCACCAGTCGGCCCGGGCGGCAAAATCGTTCTGGATGGCGATGAGCCAGCGCCACTGCGGTTCGAGGTAGGCGGTGAGTGCGGCGTCGTGAGGGATTTCATGACGCAGGCGGACGCGGCCCCAGGCGGTTTGAGTGTACCAGCGGCCGTCGGGATAACGGTAGCCGGGCTCGGTCACGGGATCGAGCCAGGTGTTGGCGCGGACGCGCACGAACCGGCCGCCCCAGCCGCCCCAGCCCGGGGACTCGTCGCTGCGCAGCCCGGTGGGAAGGGTGTGGAGAAACGCCACGGAATCGCCCTCGGACCGGAAGTCGCCCTCATCAAAGCCGGCCTCGCCGGCACGTCGGGCTTGGTAGAGGGCGAGAAGCGGGCCGTGGTGATCGAGGAGGTTTGCCTTCATCCAGGGAGCAGCGAGCACGGCTTGCTGCGCTGGCGGCAGGTATTTCTTCCAGTGGTAAAAGAAGACGAGAAACTGATCAGAAATGATGCTTTGCAGCCCGTGCTTCTCCCAGTGAGGACGGAGGTAGCGCTGATAGGTGTCGTCCTGTTCCCAGACGAGGTAGAGTCGGGCCTTGCGGGCGACCTCGGCGATGCGTTCGGGGTGCTGTTCCTCGATGGACTTCAGGGCCCGGGCAATGGTGTTCGTCCCACCCCAGGCCAGGAGCCAGACGGGGCGTGTGTCGCGGGCGTCGAGCAGCACATCGACGATGCGCTGCGCGCCGGGCGTGAGTTCGTCCATCTCCCCTTCGGCTGAGATGTTGCCGACCGCGACGCGGGACCGGAGGAAGTCGGCGGTCGGGTAGCGGGGGTCATGCCGCAGGAGGTTGGGATGGACCTGTGCGTAAGCTTCGAGGTACGGGTTCACCCAGGAGGTGCCGGACCAGAGTTTCGAGCCCTGCCAGTGGTACTGGGAGCTGGAGTAGATGATGCCTTCGACGTCCCACTCGTTTGCATAGAGGAGAAACCGGACCATCGAGCAGTGGTCGTCGATCTCGCCGTCCGTGGTGACCAGGACGCGCGGGCGGGAGCCGGCGACGGCGTCGGCCGCTCCGACGGTTCCTAAGCATCCCAATAGTAGATACAGCAGGAGGATGCGGCGCATGGCGAGGGTTCAACCCCGGGGCGTGGTGTCGGCCGAGACCTGCGGATCCGTCCCGTTGAGGAATTCCTCCAGGTGGGTGTAGCCGTCGCGATCCGAGTCGAGGGCCCCGTCAGCGGGATTGGCTGGGTCGAGACCGTGCTTCCGTTCCCACTCGTCCGGCACGCCGTCCCCGTCGCTGTCCACGGGCGCCTCGGCCGACCGCAGGGCCGGCCAGCCGCCGACATGGGCCTGTGAATCGATGATGCCCTTGCCGCCGCCGTCGTAGGTCTCGCCGTAGGTTACGGTTCCCGTGCGCGTTTCCTCAGCGATGCGCGCATCGAGTGGATCACGGCGGGGCAGGATGGCGCCCGCGTGGCTCACCACGAGCTCGAACGCCTCGGCGGCGGACTGGGTGGTGACCGGGGCGGCGGGAAACGGCGCGGGCGCGCGCAGGTCGGCGACCCGGGCGTCACCGGCGGGATGCACTCCGAGCCAGTTGTCGGCGGTGACTGCGGCGGAGGCTGTCGTGAGGTTGCCGGAGATCCACCAGTTGTGCGGCTGCGTCCCGGACGAAGGATTGGCCACGCGGGTGCGCACGGTGGCACGCGTGGCCGGGCCGGATTTGTAGACGTTGTTCACCAGATTGACCCGCACCTCGCCGTCGCCGCCGTAGGTGCTGTTATAGCCGTAGTTGTAGATGACGTTGTTGCGCAGGTCGACGAACTGGGAGCCGGCCGACTTGCCGACGATGCGGGGGTTGCGGCTGGAGTGATGCGCCAGCAGATTGTGGTGCCAGGAGGCATTTTGACCGCCCCAGATGCCGCCGAAGCCGTGGTGTCCCTTGACGTGTCCGGACTCGTAGAGGCTCTCGCTGATCAGGCACCACTGCACGGTGAGGTGGCGCACCTGATCATAGATGGAAAGGCATTCATCGATGCTCCAGCTTAGGGAGCAGTGATCGATGATGATGTTCTCGCCGGAGCGTCCCCCCAGTGCATCGAGATCGTCCCCGGAGACATCGCCGGGGCGCACCCGCAGGTAGCGGATGATGACATTGCTTGCTCCGGCCAGATCGAGCGCGTGGTTCTGTAGGCAGATCCCGTCGCCCGGCGCGGTCTGTCCGGCCAGGGTGAGATCGCCGTGGCGCAGCTTCAGATTCGACCGGAGTGCGATGTTGCCCGACACGCGGAAGACGATG
>JAEUGZ010000165.1 GCA_016794725.1 Opitutaceae bacterium
GACTTTGTCGAGCAGGCGGCCCGCGATCCGGCCGTGTTCGCCCTCAAGCAGACCCTCTACCGGACGAGCGGCGACTCTCCCATCGTCCGCGCCCTGATCGAGGCCTCCCGCAACGGCAAACAGGTCACCGCCCTGGTTGAACTGAAGGCGCGCTTCGACGAGGCGAATAACATCCAGTGGGCCCGTCAGCTCGAGGAAGCCGGGGTCCACGTCGTCTACGGCCTGGTCGGCCACAAGACGCACTGCAAGTGCTCGCTCGTGGTGCGTCAGGAAAACGCGGTCATGCGACGCTACGCCCACGTGGGCACGGGCAACTACAATCCGCGCACCGCCCGACTCTACACGGATGTGAGTTTTTTCACCTCCCGGACGTCCATCACCACGGACGTCGCCAACCTGTTCAACGCCCTGACCGGCTTCGGGCGCTCCCCGGAATTCCAGCAGCTGCTCGTCGCTCCGTTCAACCTGCACGCGCGGATCAACGACCTGATTCTAAGGGAGGCCGCCGCGGCCGAGGCCGGAAAGCCGGCCCGCATCATCGCCCAGATGAACTCGCTGGTCGACAAGGCCACGATCGACAACCTCTACACCGCCTCGCGCAAAGGCGTATCCATCGATCTGATTGTCCGCGGGGTCTGCTGCCTGGTGCCCGGGGTCAAGGGACTGAGCGAAAACATCCGGGTGCGCAGCATTGTCGGCCGCTTCCTCGAGCACGCCCGGGCCTTCTACTTCGAGAATCACGGGGCGGAGCCGCTCATCTACGCGGGCAGTTCCGACTGGATGCCCCGGAATTTCTTCCGGCGCATTGAGGTCGTCTTCCCGATCGAGGACCCCGCCCTGCGGCGCTGGGTGCGCGACGAACTCTTCGGCATGGCCCTCCAGGACAATGAACAGGCCCGGGTGCTGGCGAGCGACGGTGGGTACCTGCCCCCCACGCCCGCCCCGGGAGCTCCCTCGTTTTCGTCCCAGGCCTACTTCATCGCCGCCGCCCAGGAACGGGGACGGGCCGCGGCCGCCGCCGAACCGGCGTGACCGCGGCCTCCGCGCCCCGGCAGGATCAGGGGCCGACAATGACGCTCGCAGTCACATCGGCGCCATTGCGCACCAGGCGTCCCTGATTGCTCACGGCCGGCAGCGACACGCTGTGGGAATTGGTTCCCGCCGCCATGCGCACCGCCGTCGCCGTGCCGTACTCAATGGACCGGTTGTTGGTCTGAAGCAGGTTGCCGCCCGCGATGCGAATTTCGCCCGCGAAACCGGCCAGACCCGCCACCGTGCCCGTGAGGAGCTTCGGATTGGCCGTACCCGTCGCATCGATATCATGAATGACGATCGGTCCCGTGAAGTTGACCCCCGGCGCATTCAGGCCGGTGTCCCCCGAACTGGCCGAAAGCAGGGCGTTGCCGATGCGCACGCCGCCAAACTGTCCGTTGGTGCTTGAGATATTGATCAACGCAATATTGGCCAGACCGTCGTAGGTCACCCCGGACTTGAGCACGAGGACATTGCCCGTGAGGGAGCCCACGCTGAAGATGCCGAGATTCGAGGTCTGGTCCGCCCCCGTGATCGTGATCGTCGGCAACCCTTTCATGTAGCTCACCGTAGGCTGGTTGTAGTTGACCGCGACCGCCGGACCCGAGGCATTGGCCAGGGTCAGCGTCAGCGTTCCCGGTCCCGAGTATTCGACCTGGACGATGTCGTCGTTGCTATCGACAAATGAGATACGCGCCACCTGTCCCGGATCCGCGGTGATCGTCGACGAGGCACCCGTCATGAGAAACTGGTCGTAGATATTGCCGTTCGGATGGGCGATGTCGGAGGCAAAGAGTACCGACTGACCGATGGGACGCACGGTCGCGTTCAGGGAGAGCAAGGCGGCGGTACTGGTGAAGGTCGTGCCGTTCGAGACGACCTCGACCGAGTACAAGCCGACATTGGCCGGCTGCGCCGAGTTGATCGAGTAGGTCGCCGAGGTGGCGCCCGCAATCGGCGCCCCATTCAGACGCCACTGATACGTGGCGCTGAGATTGCTCGGATTGTTCAACGTCACCGAGAACGTCGCCACCGCGCCCGGCGCCACGGTCTGCGCCGCCGGCTGGGTCGCGATGGTCGGAGTTGTCGGAGTTCCGCCCCCACCGCCACTGGGCGTGCCGATGCTGGATTCGATCGTCGGGAGCGACTCAAACGTCAAAGCGCCCACCTGGAGAGTCGGGGTGACGCTGGTCGAGGTCACACTCAAATCGGTGATCGTGTAGCCAGAGTCGGTGAGTGAAATACCAGGCGACGTGATGGTGGCCGTCGCGTCCTGAAGCAGGTCGGAGTTGACGCTGGCCGCAAAATCATCCTTGAAGGCAACCACTTCCATCGCGTGATCCCCTTGGTGGAAGAACGAGGCAACCACATCATCGCTGTCGAAATCGGGATTCGCCAAGGCGATATGCATGGGGTTCTTGTATCGCTTCCAGCGGATGTTAGTCAGGGTCGCATCCGCGAGACCAATATGAGCTGGTCCCGCATCGAGCGTCCCGCTGTTCGAAGGAAGATTGCCGGCCGTCGTCGCGATCCAAAGCCGCGAACCTTCGGGAAACACCACCGTCGAATTGCGGGTTCCAAACGAGAACTGCGCCTGCGTTTCCAGGTTGCCCGTGGATCCGACAATGGCCACCACGGACGCACCGATCGGATTCTGAGCCGTGGCCGTGTATCCGGTCAGGACCACCTTGTCGCCGGTCAGGTCACCCGCGGCCGCAACATAAGGTCCATTGACGCGCTTCGACCACACCAATGCACCGGCGGGGGTCAACTTGGTGACTGTGGCACCGACCGAGCCACTCAATGACACTTCGATCCCTGTCAGGTAGAAAAAATTGCCTGTAGCCGAGGGAATGGCGATAAAGTTGGCATTCGCCACTGGCTTCTTGGCCCACTCGACCGCTCCCGTGGAACTCAGTTTGATGACCGCGGTGTCATACCCGATCGAGAAGGTGGTGAGGTTCACCCCGAATTTGACAATTTCGAGCAAGAACGAACCGTCCTGCAAGGGAATGACGAAAGCAGTCTGGGTGTCAGACGGAAGCGCGGTGCCAAAGAACGTGGAACTGTAACGCCTTGCCCATTCCACCGTGCCGTCAGACCGAAACACGATCACCTCAATTTGCGTATTGAGATCCTGAGTCACCACCGATCGACCCAACGCGCCGGCCTGCGTGATGATCGTTTTCGCCGGGTTGGCGGTCAGTTTGTGCTGGTAAACCGCCGCATTACCATTGGTTGCGGAATAGAGACCAAAGGTGACGTCGGAAGCGCCGGTCAGGACCTGTTGGGCAAAAAACTGTCCAGCGACAGTTCCGGGAATCACGTTCACACCCAGCTGAAGGGGCGAGATTCGCCTCACCGTGTTGCCGGCTGCATCAAACTCCAGCATGCCGGAGATCGTGGACCCGCTGGTCACCGCCACATCCGTATCCGCGTAATAGCCGGTGCGGCCATAAAGCGGATTGACCGTCGCCTGACTCCACACGCCAAAATTGCTCCCCTGTGCGGTCACCCGCTTGGGAAAGGCGGCGGCGGTCTGGGCCGTGTTCGGCGCCGGGGTCGCACCGGGCGGAAGATAGGCTTGAGCAGTGACAGCCAGGGCCGCCGTGAGCAGACACACTGCCAGTCGGCTGCACCAAATCGCCCGGTGGCGTCCGGTGGTGGAAACGGAGGTGGATTCGTGTTTCATTGGAAAGACAAGGGTCAGGACGAGGGTTTGGGTTCGGTGGTGCGCGGCGTCGAAATCCATCCGGTGGCTTAACGGCAGGTATCGAGCCCCGCTCCTTCGGGAGCAAAGGACGTGCCGTCACATCAACCTCCGGGCGGGGATCGATCAAGCCTAGCCACCCGATCCCGGTCGAAAATCTTCTACGCATTCATGCGTAGAGGCAATGCACCCCCGCGAGACTTGCCCTCCGGCACTTCCCTTTGCAGAGTCTCGCCGTCAGGTGTTCGTGACCCGCCGTCCCCCATCCCCGCGGTCTCCCGACGACGGAGTCTTTGCCAATGCTCATCCTTCCCGACGGCGCGTTTCGCCGGTTTTCTTGTCATGGCCATTCACACCCGGGCGCGGTGAACGCGCAACGGCTGTCCCTGTGCGCATGAAGACCGACCCGCTCACCCTGGTCCTGGTCGAAGACAATCCGCGCGATGCCGAGCTGGTCGTCGCCGCGCTCGAGCAGGCCGGGGTCGACTTCCGATGGCGGCAGGTCGACAACGCCACTGACTTTCTCGCCGCACTGGAGCCACCTCCGGAGATGGTCCTTTCCGACTACGACCTGCCCCAGTTCTCCGGATTGGAGGCCCTCCGGCTGCTGCGTCAACGGTATCCGGAGGTCCCCTTCATCCTGATCTCCGGGACGATCGGCGAGGACACCGCGGTGGCGGCGATGAAAGGGGGCGCCACCGACTACCTGCTGAAGGACCGACTGGCGCGGCTCGGGCCCGCCGTGCGCAACGCGCTGGCCGATGGGAAATCGCTGCGCGAGCGCCGAAAGACCGAGGAGGCGCTTCGCCTCAGCGAGGAGCGCTTTCGCCTGCTGACGGAGACGATCACGGAGGTCTTTTGGATCTTCAACGCCGACGCCTCGCAGGTGCTCTACGTCAGTCCCGGCTACGAACGCACCTGGGGCCGCCCGTGCGCGGGACTCTACGCCCGCGCTTCCGACTGGATGGAGGCGGTGCACCCGGAGGATCGCGCACGGCTGGCCGAGGCGCCGGCCCGCCGCGCCAACGGCAGTTTCGATGAAATCTACCGGGTGGTGCAGCCCAACGGCTCGGTGCGCTGGATCCATGATCGCACCTTTCCGTATCGCGACGTCAACGCCCAGGTGCACCGGGTGGTCGGCGTCGCCGTGGACATCACCGCCCAGCGGCTCGCAAGCGAGGAGTTGCAGCGTCGCGAGGAGTGGTTCCGCCTGCTGATCGAGAACGCCACCGACCTCATCGTGGTGGTCGACCAGGCCGGGGTCGTGCGTTACCACAGCCCTTCGTCCCTTCGCATTCTGGGGTACCGGCCGGAGGAACTCGTCGGCCGCCCGGTGGCGGACATCATTCACCCGGACGATTTCGGGCGGGTCCGAGAGGGACTCCAGCGGGCGCTGTCCGGGAACCAGCGTATTCTGCCGATCGAATACCAGATCAGGCACAAGGACGGCTCCCTGCGCGTACTGCAGTCGCATGGCCGGCCCGCGGTCGGACGAGACGGGCACCCGCTGGTGGTGGTCAATTCCCGCGACATCACCGACACCCGGCACCTGGAGGAACAATACCGCCAGGCTCAGAAAATGGAGGCGATCGGCACCCTCGCCGGCGGCATCGCCTACGATTTCAACAACATCCTGACGGCGATTTCCGGATACGCCGAGCTGGCCAAGATGGAGATCGACAACCGCGCCGCCGTGATCAGCCACCTCCACGCCGTCACCGAAGCCGGCCGGCGCGCCGCAGCCCTGGTGCGGCAGATTCTCTCGTTCAGCCGCCAGCGCGAGCAGGAGCGCAAACCCATCCAGCTCTCGCCGGTGATCGACGAGGCGATGAAACTGCTCCGCGCCACCATTCCCTCCAGCATCGAGTTTCATGTCTCCCTCGCGCGCCAGGCTCCGACCGTGCTGGCCGACCCGACTCAGATTCACCAGTTGATCATGAACCTCGCGACCAACGCCGCCCACGCCATGCGCGACCGGCCGGGACGCCTGGGGGTCGTGCTGGATGTGATTCAGGTCGGCAGCGACGAGGCGGAACGCGACACCGGGCTGCAGCCGGGACGCTACCTTCGGCTCTGTGTCAGCGACACCGGACACGGCATGGACGCGGCCACGGTCAGTCGCATCTTCGATCCCTTTTTCACCACCAAGGGGCCAGGGGAAGGCACCGGCCTTGGGCTGGCGGTGGTGCACGGCATTATGCAGGGTCACGACGGGGTGGTCCGCGTCTTCAGCGAATCGGGCCGTGGCAGCCAGTTTTACCTCTACTTTCCTGTCCACCTTGCCGAGGCGGTGGAACCACCGTCCATGCCGGAAGATGCACCGCGAGGAAGCGGCCAGCGAATCCTTGTGGTCGACGACGAGGTAGCGATCGCGTCGATGGAAAAGCGAATCCTCGAGCGGCTGGGCTACCAGGTGGAGGCGATGAATCGTCCCGAGGAAGCCCTCGATAAGTTCCGGATCGCACCCCAGGCCTACGACGTGCTGATCACCGACCTCACCATGCCGCAGATGTCCGGCACCGATCTGGCCCAGCAGGTCCTGCGGATCCGCCCGGATCTCCCGATTTTGCTCACCACGGGGTACATCGCCAATCTGACGTTGGAACGGGTCCGGGCCATGGGTATCGCCCAGCTGCTCTACAAGCCCATCACGGTGCAAGGCCTCGCCGAAGCGGTCAGGGCCGCCGTGGCTACCCAAGCGATCCGACCAGGCATGCCCTAGACTGTCCGGGATGCCGGGGGGCCAAGGTTGCAGCTTCAGCGATTGTCATTGAGCGATCCCTGGATTCGCTGCAACACGGGCCGAAGACTTCTTCCGATTCACGGCCGCACCTCGCACGGTTTCGCACCATGTCCATGGATGATCCCCAACGCACCCGGCGGCACGCCCGACTCCGGTGGGTCAAGCGCCTGCTCCGCTTCGCGCCGCGCCGCGCCGTCTTTCATCGGTACCCCGTGGTCGGGCGCTTCGCAGGTTTTGCCCGCAGGCGCGCGCACTTGTGGTCTTTCAAACCGGCACAGGTGCGACCGGCCATCTACATCGGCACGGTGCTGTCACTCTGGCCGGTGCTCGGCATCCAACTCCTCCTCGCCGTCGCAGTCTCCCTGCTCAGCCGGACAAATGTCATGGTCACGGGAGGCCTCCAGTTCATCACCAATCCCCTCACGGCGGCCCCGCTCTACTACATCACCTATCGCGTGGGACAATTTGTGCTGACAAAGACCGGTTTGGCGGGGGCTCAAGTTCCGGTTGCGGCTGCAGAGGCGGACACCATCACCCTCACCCTCTCCGCCAATGAGGCGCTTCCCCGGTCATTCGATTGGTCCTCCACCTTTGGTACGACCGTCATGGCCTTGTTTATCGGCGGAACCCTGTGCGGCCTGGTTCTCGGAGCTGTGATCGATCTCCTCTACCTCTTGTTTTGGAAAATAGAGCACAAACCGCGATGATCCGGCCCAACGCGGGGCTAAAGCGGGACTTAATTCCTATTTTGAGGTGCGACACCAAACGGGCCGAACCTGCGGTGCAGCCGCACGTGAGTCCACCCCGGGAGTGGATCAGAGAAGCAGGAAGCAAAGGGCGAGAATGGCGGTTGGCACAAGCGCCGCGCCCAGCAGACCGAGCGGACTCACCCCTCCGGGGAAAAAACGCTGGAGAATGTTCTGACCGGCCGGATTGGGCGCGTTGGCAATCACCGTCAACCCTCCGCCCGTCACCGCCCCTGCCACCACGGCATACTTAAGTTCATCGGTGAAGCCCGGCACCAGCGTCGCCAGGTAGGTGATCGCGGCATTGTCGTTCAGCGCGGTCAGGGCGGTGGCTCCGATGAACAGCGGAATCTCCGTCAGGCTCTTGAGCACCGGCTCAATCCACCAGCCCTGAAGTCCACCATGCACCACCAGACCGGCGAGAAAGAAACCGACAAGCATCGGCGCCTTCAAGTCGAGCTTACCCTGGTGGTGTGCGGTGGCCTGCGTGAAGGCCAGGAAGAAGAGAAAGCCGCCAATGAAGAGGGGCGGATAGTGCGCCACCGCGACGGTGAAGGCGAGAAACAAGAGCTGCACCACGGTGATCCAGGCCGGGACGGGACGGTCGCCTTCCGAAGACCTGGCGGGAGGCATTCCCAGTCGCACGGTATCCAAACGTCTCAACTCGCGGCGGAAAAACGCGAAGTAGACCAAGGTGGATACCGCGATTCCGGCGGCGGCCTTCCAGCCGAAGTGCACCAGCATGAACGGCGTGGTCCATCCCCAGGGGGCGGCGACCATCAGCACCGGTGGCGCCGCAAAGTGCGTCAGTGTTCCTCCCACCGAAATGTTCACGAAGAGCAGCCCCAGCGTGCCATAGGCAAAGCGGGCCGAAGGCTTGAGCGCGTAGAATTTCTGCGCGAGCAGGAGCGCGGCTATGGTCATCGCCGCGGGCTCGGTGATGAATGAACCGAGGAGGGGCGCGACCATGAGAATCGACAGCCACCAGGCCGAAACACTGCCTCCTCCCAACGAGGACACCAGGCGCATGCAGGTTTCGGAAATCCGGAGCACGGGCCGCGTGCCGGCGATTGCCATGATGACCACGACAAACATCGGCTCGGTGAAGTTGACGCGGTGCCCGACATAGTCAGTCACCGCACCCCAGCCAAAAAACCAGACGATCGCACCCACCAGGGCCAGGGCCCAGATGCCGAACACCGCCTCCACCTCCCCCAGAAAATGAAACACCTGGCCCTTGAAACTCACCTCCACCGGTTCGCCGTCGTCATCGACCGGTTCGGACCCACCGCTCTGGATCCTCTTGGCGTGGGCTTCCTCCGCCTCGTGAGCCAGGTGGCGGAACTTGGAGGTGAGAAAGGTGTGGCAAATGGCCAGCAGGAAAATCAGCGAGGCGACCGCATTGAATGGCTCGACCATCATGCGATGCTTGAGCGTTTCGAAAACCCCGGCGTTCGCCGGGTCGGCGTAGCTTTCAAGGGGTCGCGGCAAGGGCGACGGCTGATCGGCCGATTCAGCGGCAAGGGCAAAGCTCGCCGACATCGCCGCCAGCCCGACAAGGAGGAGCCACCGCCACATGAGGATTCGAAGATTCACAGGATTTATCTGGAGGGAGGAAATGCCCAAGCGTCGCCCAAGTGATCGGGCAGAGTGGCTTCGGCGTGAAGAGGATCGTCCGGCAACCGGCGTTGCCGAACGTGATAAACGAGACAGCGGCCCGACTGTCTCTCTGCCTCCGGAAGCTTGATTTCCGAACCCGCCCCAGCTTGAAGGCTCCATTCGGACATAAGCAAGCTGCACCGACCTACTTTTTTCGGGCTGCCGCTCGATGCCGGGCCGGTGCCGGACCCGTCCGGCGAAATCGGGAGCCGGGCTGGCCCCGCTTTGCACGGGTCCCCAAAGCGGGCGCCAGAGGGAACCCGCAGCTATCCCTTCACCAGTCCGAGCGCCTTGGCCACCGCCCCGTTCAGAAGCTTGCCGTCCCGGGTGTTCACACCTTTGGCCAGCCCGCGATGCTCCTCGAGAGCCCGCTGGATGCCCAGCTCGGCAAATTTCACCACAAACGGCTCCGTCGCCTGAGTCAGCCCGATCGTCGAGGTTCGTCCGACCAGGGCCGGCATGTTCGGCACCGCGTAGTGCACCACGCCGCGGTGCCGATACACGGGTTCATGGTGCGAGGTCGGATGGATGGTCTCCACGCAACCCCCTTGGTCCACGGCAATGTCCACAACGACGCTGCCTGGCCGCATCGCCGCCACGGTGGCCTTGTTCACGACAATGGGGGCCTTGGCCGCCGGGATGAGCACCGCACCCACCAGGAGATCGGCATCGGCGACGGACGCCTCGATGTTCGCGGGATTGGACTGCAGTGTGACGACCCGGCCGCCGTACTCCTCCTCGATCATCTCCAGCTTGCGTGTATCCAAATCCAAAATCGTCACCCGGGCCCCCATGCCCGCGGCCATCCGGCAGGCATGCGCCCCGGAATTGCCCGCGCCGATGATGACCACATGACCCGGCGCCGTTCCCGGGATGCCGCCCAGCAACACGCCCGAGCCGCCGTTTTGGCTTTGCAGAAAGTAAGCGCCGATCTGAATCGAGAGGCGGCCGGCGATCTGTGACATCGGCTTGAGCAGGGGCAGCGAACCGTCCTGTGCCTCGACGGTCTCGTAGGCCACGCCAAGAACCTTGCGTTGCAGCAACACCTGGGTGAGCTCCGGTCCCGCCGCCAGATGGAGGTAGGTGAACAGCGCCTGGCCTTCGCGCATGCGGTCATATTCCGGTGGCAGTGGTTCCTTGACCTTCACGATCAGATCGGCCGACGACCAGACCTTTGCCGCCGACGGCACGATTCGCGCACCCACCGCGCGGTACTCCGCATCCATGAAGCCGGCGGAAAGGCCGGCTGCCTTTTCAACGAGGACCGAAGCCCCCGACGCCACACAGCGGCGCGCCAGACTGGGCGTCATAGCCACCCGCGTTTCCCCATCCTTGATCTCCTTCGGGACTCCGATGATCATCGGGCGAGCCTGTCGGGCCAACCGCCCAAGGCAATCACTTCCCCACCGTCTTCGCCTCGACCGCGGGGCCGCACCCATGCCACTCGCCTACCATACCGATCGACGCCTCTCGGCGGACCAGTTCATCGATGTCCTGAACCGCTCCACCCTGGGCGAACGCCGACCCATCGACGACCGCGACCGCATCGTTGGGATGCTGGAGCATGCGAACCTGCTTTGCACCGCCTGGGACGACGAACGTCTGGTGGGGGTTTCGCGCTCGGTGACCGACTTCGTCTACTGCTGCTACCTCTCGGACCTTGCCGTCGACGTCGCCTACCAAGGCCAAGGCGTGGGCACCGAACTCATCCGGGTGACGCAGTCGCGGCTGCATCCCCGGTGTTCAATCATCCTGCTCGCCGCCCCCAAGGCGCGGGAGTACTACCCGCGGATTGGCTTCACCGCCCATCCGTCCGCCTGGGTCGTGCCGGCCTCTCCTTCGCTCCCGTCACGCCCGCAACCCTGATTCCGCTCACCACCGGCGCGCTCAGGAAACCTGGTGCACCGCCCGGTGGATTTTTTTCGCAGGCGCAGCGACCACGGCCTCCGCGGAAGGCTGGCGACGATCCCCTTCCCGACGCCCGCCGGTCCGTGTCGGTCCACCGCGACCGATGAGGTCGTTTTGCCGGCGTCCGCCAATCAAACCAAAAAGTTGCCCCACCGTGCGCGTCAGGGTATCCGCCTCCACTCGCAGCTGCTCGGAGATCGCGGCATTTTCCTCCGCCACCGCCGCCATCTGCTGTGTTGTGGTGTCAACGGAGGAGACCGAAGCATTGACCTGAACCACACCTTCACTCTGCTCCCGCGATGCGGCGGCAATCTGGTTCACGAGGGCGTCGAGGCGCTGCACAAAGGCCTCGATCTGGGCAAAACTGCCACTGGACTCCGCGCAGATCTTGACGCCGAGCTCGGTCTTGGACGTGGAGTCTCCCATCTTCGTGGCCGTTTCACGGGCCGCGGTCGCGCATCGCTGGGCGAGCGCCCGCACCTCTTCCGCCACCACCGCAAACCCAGCCCCCGCTTCACCGGCCCGGGCCGC
>JAEUGZ010000184.1 GCA_016794725.1 Opitutaceae bacterium
AATCGTTTCATGAGTTGGCAGCGTGGGGTGGACCAAGGAGGATGGCGAAAGTCACCTTCGTCAATCCGGAGCATGCGTGGGATCGGGTTCTCTCCGCCCACGAGGCCGCCGCGCAGACCATGGGTGGTCCGAGCCCGCGACCTTCCTGCCGCCTGAGTCTTGACCTTTTGTTGTGCGTATCGCCGTCGCGGCTCATTCCCGGCTCGCCACCGGGGGACAGGGCTCTTTCTTGGAGCACGTCCGACCCTCTTGGACCCTTATGCCCCCACTGCCTCGCTTCTCTGCGTACCTTCGTACTGGTTTGTTCTGGATAGGCGCGAGCCTTCCGCTCGTTACCGCCTCCGCCCAAACTCAACCGAAAGAGCCCGATCCGACGATTGTGCCCTCCACGTTGTTCAATGTGCCCGAGGGACTTGAGATCACGGTCTGGGCCCACACACCGCTCTTGCGCAATCCGACCAACATGGATTTCGACAAGGACGGTCGCCTCTGGATTGCCGAGGGCGTCAACTACCGGCGGCACCAGAACCGCCAGCCCGCCGGGGATCAGATTGTAATCCTGGAAGACAAGGACGGCGACGGACGCGCGGACACCACCAGCACCTTTGTCCAGGAACCTGGATTCATCGCTCCGCTCGGGGTGGCGGTGCTGGGTGACAAAATCGTCGTGTCCCAGCCCCCGGATTTGCTGGTCTACACCGACGTGGATGGCGACCGACGCTTCGATCCGGCCAAGGATCGCCGCGAGGTGCTCCTGACCGGATTTCACGGCAAGAATCACGACCACAGCCTCCACTCCGTGACCGCCGGTCCGGACGGTCTCTGGTACTGGAACATGGGCAACACCGGCGCCGTGTTCACCGACCGCTCCGGCAAGACGTTTCGCATCGGCAGTCCCTACAATCCCAACCCCCCGCAGAACCCGAAGCTGCCAAAACTCTTCAATCCGACCGAGATCGCCGGACAACGCAGCGACGACGGCCGCATCTGGATCGGGGGCTTCACCGCCCGCATGAACCCGGACGGCACCAACGTGGTGATCATGGGCCACAACTACCGCAACAGCTACGAGCAGATCGTCAGCTCGTTCGGCGACATCTTCCAGAGCGACAACGACGATCCTCCCGCCTGCCGCGTTTCCCATGTGCTCGAGTACGGCAACGCCGGCTTCGCCTCCCTCGACGGCCAGCGCTCCTGGCAGGCCGATCGTAGACCCGGGCAGGATACGCCGATCGCCGAGTGGCGGCAGGAGGACCCCGGTTCGATGCCCGCAGGTGACATCTATGGCGGCGGCTCGCCGACCGGGGTGACGATCTACGAAAACGGCGCGCTCGGCGACGCCTGGAACGGCCTCCTGCTCGCCTGCGAAGCGGGACGCAATGTGGTGTTCGGCTACTTTCCGAAGCCCGATGGCGCCGGTTTCAAACTGGAACGTTTTGACTTCGTCACCTCCAACCCGGCCCGCCAGTTCGCCGGCTCAGACTTTGTTCAAGGCAAGGTGAACCGTGAGATCCGCACTTGGTTCCGCCCCGCCGACGTCACCGTGGGTCCAGACGGCGCCATCTACATCGCCGACTGGTTTGACCCGCGCGTGGGCGGACACGCCGACCTCGACGACTCGACGAGCGGCACCATCTACCGCATCGCTCCCAAGGGCTTCAAATCCAAGGTGCCGGCGTTCGACCTCGCCACCACCGCCGGGCAGATCGAGGCGCTCCGGAGTCCCGCCGTCAATGTGCGCAACAGCGGCTTCACCCGCCTCAAGGCCCAGGGCGAACGCGCTGTGCCCGCGGTCGCCGCCCTGCTCAAGGATCCCAATCCCTTCCTCGCCGCCCGTGCCATCTGGCTGCTCGCCCAGCTCGGACCCTCGGGTGTCGCCTCGGTCAAGCCCTTGCTCAGCTCCAGCAACGAGACGCAGCGGCTCGTCGCCCTCCGCGCTCTGCGCCGGGCCGGGGTCGACCTCCTTTCACTCGCCACCCAGGCCGCGTCCGACGCCTCACCGGCGATCCGTCGCGATGCCGCCCTGATGCTGCGGGACGTGCCCGTCGCAAAGAGCCGCGACCTGCTGGTCCAGATCGCCCGGGCCTACGACGGTCGGGACCGCTCGTACCTCGAGGCATTCGGAACCGGGTGCGAGGGCAAGGAACGCGAGGTTTACGCGGCCTTGCGGCGCGACCAGCCAGCCGACCCGGCCCAGTGGACACCTGCGTTCGCCGGACTCGCCTGGCGCCTGCACGTCACCGAGGCGGCCGACGACTTCAAGCGTCGCGCCCAATCCCCCGCGCTCTCCCCAGAGGATCGCAAACGCGCCCTCACTGCGCTCGCGTTCATCCCGGCACTGCCCGCGGTCACCGCCGTCGCCGACCTCGCCGCCGACAAAAACTTCCCGGCCGCCGAGGAGGCACGGTGGTGGCTGAGCAATCGCATGGGCAATTCCTGGGAGCCCTTCGACGTCGGAGCCGTGATGGAAGCCCGCGGGCTGGAGAACCCCGAAAAGGCGCCCCTCACCGCCATCACCATGCCCCCGGCACCGCCGCCGGGAAAACCGATCGGCACCGTGGCTGCGATCCTCGAACTCACCGGCGATGTGGAGCGAGGCAAGGTCGCGGTCGCCTCCTGTTTCCTCTGTCACAAGATCGGCCGCAACGGCAACGAGTTCGGTCCGAACCTCACCACCTTCGGCAAACAGCAGCCGCGGGAGGTCATCGTCAAAGCCATCCTCGAGCCATCCGCCGACATCTCGCACGGCTACGCTGGCAGCCGGATTGAGACGATCGACGGCCTGACAATCGACGGCATCCTGCTCTCGCAGCGCAATCCGGTGACGATCCGCTCGATGGGCGGCACCACCCAGCAGGTCTGGAAGAAACGCATCAAGTCGGTCACTCCGCTGGAATCGTCCCTCATGTTCCCGCCGGAACTGCTCGGCCTCACGCCGCAAACGGTGGCGGACATCACCGCGTACCTGCAGTCCGACATCGAGCGTTAAGCCAGCGCGCGCCACCGCCATGAACCGTCTCCGCCCCCACGTCCTGCTGGCGTTCGCCGGATGCGCCACCCTGTCCCTTACCGGCCAGGCGGCGCCGGCAGCCACGGCGAACGCCCTGCCGTTCCGGGCCCAGACGATCGACACGTCCATCAAAATTGGATACGGCCTTGCCGTGGCCGACGTCGATGGCGACGGCCGCGACGATCTCCTCCTCGCCGATGCCCGCGAGATCGCCTGGTACCGGAACCCCTCCTGGAGCAAGTCGGTCATGGTTCGCGACCTCACGCCCAAGGACCATGTCTGCATCGCCGCCCGCGACATCGACGGTGACGGCCGGGCGGAGGTGGCCGTGGGGGCGGAGTGGAATCCGGGAGACACCACCGGGAGCGGCGCCCTCTTCTACCTTGAGCGGCCGGCCGATCCAACCCAGCCCTGGCGCGCGCTCCGTCTCCCCCACGAGCCCACCACCCACCGGATGCACTGGCTGTCGGAGCCGGGTGGCGGGGCCCTGCTGGCGGTGCTCCCGCTCCATGGCCGCGGCAACAAGGCCGGCGAGGGCGTCGGTATCCGTTTTCTGGGTTACCGGCGTCCTGCCCGCGTGGAGGAACCGTGGCCAACCGTGGAACTCGACGGCTCTCTCCACCTTGCCCACAATTTCGACCCGTCATCGAACGGGACCTCGCTGCTCGTCGCCGCCAAGGAAGGGGTGCACCGGATCAGCCAGGATGGAGCTCGCTGGAGCACCCGGCGCCTGACCTCGCTGCCGGCCGGTGAAGTCCGTTCCGGCCGGGCCGGCGATGGCTCCACCTTCGTTGCCACCATCGAGCCCATGCACGGGCACCAGGTGGCCGTCTACCCCCGCGAGGGCGCGGACCCGCGGGTCAGCCTCGACGAGAATTTGATCCAGGGTCACGGGCTCGCCACGGGTGATCTGCTTGGGCTCGGACACGATCAGGTGGTGGCTGGCTGGCGCGGGTCGGGCCCGGGCAGTCAGATCGGGATCCGGCTCTACGCGGCCGGCGATGCCCGCGCCTCCACCTGGTCAGTCAGGGGCACCCTCGATGATGCGGCCATGGCCTGCGAAGACCTGAAAGTGGCGGATTTGGATGGCGACGGCGACCTCGACCTCATCGCCTGCGGCCGCGCCACCCACAATGTCATCATCTATTGGAACGAGCGTATCCCGTCCGCACCCAAAGCCGCCGCCCGCTGAAACCGCCATGCGCTTCCGCCTTCGTTTCCTCGTCCTGGTACTTGCCTGGTGTTCGTCCGCCATTTCGAGACTGACGAGCGCTCCGGCAGAGTCGCCCCGCGATCTGTTCCTGCTCATCGGCCAGTCCAATATGGCAGGCCGGGGTGTGGTGGAGGACCAGGACAAGGTGCCTCATCCGCGGATCTTCATGCTAAACGCCGCCAAAGTCTGGGTGCCGGCGGTGGATCCCCTGCACTTCGACAAGCCGAAGATCGCCGGTGTCGGACTGGGCTCCTCCTTCGCCCGCGCCGTGGCCGCCGCGGAACCCAATGCAATCATCGGTTTGATTCCCGCCGCCGTGGGAGGGACCTCGCTGGATCAGTGGGTCCCCGACGGCGAACTCTATCGGCAGGCCGTCGAACGCACAAAGGCCGCGCTCAGCCAGGGCGGACGCCTGCGCGCGATCCTCTGGCACCAGGGCGAGGCGGACAGCCAGCCGGACAAGGCCGCCACCTATGCAGCACGGTTTGATCGGCTGATCACCCAGCTGCGCACCGACCTGGGGTGTCCGGCAGCGCCCGTGATCGTGGGCGAATTGCTGCATGCCCGCAGCACGTCAGCCGTGCTCAATCCCGTGCTGCGCAACCTGCCCAACTCGGTGGCCCGGTGCACCTGCATCGGGGCCGACGGCCTGACCGACAAAGGCGACGGCACCCACTTCGACAGCCCCTCGCTGCGCGAGTTTGGCCGCCGCTACGCCCGCGCTTTTCTTGCCCTGCCGTCCGCGGCATCCGCTGCATCCACCGCACCGTGACCGGACGCAGGATTCGGGCTGGAGGCTCATGGGGCGGGAAACACGTTGCGCCTGCGCGTCACTTGAACGCGATCCAAGGTCGGTGTCTGTTGGAGGTGGGGTCGACGACCCCGCGGCGATTGGCGTCGCGTGAAGAAGTCGGTCAACGGAGGCGGGACCGGCGGGTCCCGTCGCGGCCTCACCGAGGCCACCTCCAACGGAACCGCGTAGATTTCCCGCGCCCACCGGGATCAGGTGGATCCGGCGGAGAAGGCGGTGCGCGGGCAGTCGATCCTCAGCGGACGAGATCCGTGCTGTAGTGAGTCGGTGACGACGTTTCAGTCGTGGTCTCGCGCGACGGACTGTTGCCCGTGAGGGCCACGACGACACCGGCGAAGAGAGTGACAAAGATCAGCTTTTGGAAGAGCGAGTGATTCATGATGGTTCGATAAGGTTGATACGGGGGAAGACGTCCCCGCCCGGGTGCCCGGTAACAACGGGAAGCGGCATTTCAGCGCCTATATTTTTCCTCGTCGTGTAACCTGACCCGCACCGGGAGCGTAACGACCCAGGGCCCCATCAGGGGTTCCTTTCCGCGCGCATGCCTGGTTGGAGGCCTTCTAACCCCCTGGCCGCCACCAATCTAACCCTTTGATAAACTTAAAGTTCCGAGCTCTGAAGACTCACTGTCTCCGAATCCGATTCATCCAGGGCCCGCAGGAAGCGCCGTGTCTGTCCGGCCGCGCGTTCCACGATTTCGGCGCGCTCGTCGGAACTGATTCGCAACCGGGCCTGAAACGCCGATGCCGCGTTCCAATAGGAGGTTTCTCCGGGAAGTCCCCAGCCCTGCTCCTCGGCAAACGCGGAGGCGAGGTTCAGCACCTGACAGGAAACGTGGGGTTCCACCGCCAATCCATGCAGGTAGTGGTCGCGGATCGGCATGAAGACCTCGACCGGAAACCGCCAGGCCCGCAGCACGGCGGAGGCGACTTCCGGGTGGGTCAGGCCGAACACCTG
>JAEUGZ010000202.1 GCA_016794725.1 Opitutaceae bacterium
CCACGGGGCAGGGGGAAACCGGGAGGGGCGCCGGCGGCACCGGATCGCCACCCGGCAAGGTCGACCGGGGGCGCAACAGGTGTCGGGACAGTCCGGCGCCCAGCAGGAGACCGAACTGAAACGCCGCGCCCTGCACGATGAGCCAGGCGTCCGGGTCCAGCCGCTGAGGCAGGATGCGCTGCAGGCTGACGGCGGCGAGTTGCAGGGCCAGTCCGGCAATCAGGATCAGGAGCAGGGCGAGCAGAAAGTCGGTCAGCTTCACCTCCCAGGGCACGAGCCTCACTTCGCGCCGGCGTTCGGCGCCACGACCGAACTGCCACAGGAAAAACGCAGCAAGGCCGCCCAGGTAGAGCGTCGCTTCGATGGCGAGGAACGCGACAAATCCAGGGGTGAGTTCAGGGAGCTCCATGGGAAGGCGCGGGTGGCAGGAGGGGGCGGCGACCGGCGCCATCGCGGCGTGTCGCCCCGCGGTGATCAGCCGGAACGCGGTGTCTCATGCACCACCTTGCCGTCGGCGATCGTGGCCCGCACGCGACCGCGCAACGTCTGGCCATGCCAGGGAGAATTGATGGATTTGCTGTATCCCTTTTTCGCGTCGTAGACCCAGGATTCCTCCGGATCGAACAGGCAGACGTCGGCGGCGGCGCCCTCCGCCAGCGTGCCGGCCGGCAGCCGCAGGATCTGGGCGGGCTTCCGGGTGAGCAGGTCGACGACCGTGGGCAGCTTGAACCGGCTCTTCCGCACCAGAATCTCCAGCGAGACGGCGAGCGCGGTCTCCAGACCGAGGATACCATTGGGCGCGAAGTCGAATTCCTTGTCCTTCTCGTAGTCGGTGTGCGGGGCGTGGTCGGTCGCAATGCAGTCGAG
Source organism: Opitutaceae bacterium (assembly GCA_016794725.1). Taxonomy (GTDB): domain Bacteria; phylum Verrucomicrobiota; class Verrucomicrobiia; order Opitutales; family Opitutaceae; genus UBA6669. Next base: position 868 of record JAEUGZ010000202.1, read on the forward strand.
CGTGCCATCGCGCAGGCCTTCGATCAGTTCCAGCCGGTCCGCCTCGGTGCGCAGCGGCGGGTTCATCTTGAAGTGGGTGTCGTAGCCCGAGAGCAGGTCGTCGGTGAGGGCGAAGTGGTGGGGCGTGGCTTCGGCGGTCACCCGCACGCCACGGGCCTTGGCCCGCCGCAGGATGTCGACCGAGAACTTGGACGAGATGTGCTGCATGTGCACATGGGCGCCGGTGTACTCGGACAGGATCGCATTGCGGGCCACGATCAAGTCCTCGGCGGCGTTCGGCCAGCCGCGCAGGCCGAGCCGGGTCGACATCACGCCCTCGTTCATGACCGCGCCCTGGGTCATGGACGCGTCCTGGCAGTGGTCCATGACCGGCAGGTCGAACATCTTGGCGTACTCCAGGGCGCGACGCATGAGCTCGTTGGACTGAACGCAGTCGCCGTCGTCGGTGATGGCGACCACCCCGGCGCGTTTGAGCGAACCGATTGGGGCGAGAGCCTGTCCCTTCATGCCGGCGGTGATGCAGCCGGTGGGGTAGACCTTGACAACGGCATCGCGCTGCACCGCGTCCTTGATGAACTGAATCGTGCCGGCGTTGTCCGCGGGGGGGGATGTGTTCGGCATGCAGACCACCGTGGTGAACCCACCCGCCGCGGCGGCCCGGCTGCCGGTGGCGATGGTTTCCTTGTGCGTCTGGCCCGGCTCGCGAAAGTGGACGTGGATGTCAACCAGCCCCGGGCAGGCCACCAGGCCGCCGGCGTCGATCTTGCGGGCCCGTTTGCGGGCGGCGGCGGAGAGCGATGTCACGATCCGGCCGTTGTCGATGAAGAGGTCGCCCGCCGCGTCGCGTTTGGCGGCGGGGTCGATGACCCGGGCGTTTTGAATCCAAAGGGCAGGCATGAGGAGAAGGGGATTCCAGTGGAGAAGGACGCGGGCCTAGTCGACGGTCACGACGGACTCCGGCTGGCCGCCAAAGCACAGGTAGAGCACGGCCATGCGGACGGCGATGCCGTTGGTCACCTGCTCGAGGATGACGCTGCGTTCGCCGTCGGCCAGTTCACTGTCGATTTCTACGCCCCGGTTGATCGGACCGGGATGCATGATGATCGCCTTGGGGTTGAGCCACGAGGCCCGCGTCTTGTTCAGGCCAAACATGCTCGTGTATTCACCCAGCGAAGGAAAATGGCCATTGGACTGCCGCTCGTGCTGAATGCGGAGCAGCATCACGACCTCGGCGTCTTCGAGGGCGGATTTCAGGTCGTGGGAGACCTTGACACCCATGGCGGTGAACCAGTCCGGCACCAGCGTGGAGGGGCCGCACAGCGTCACGGCCGCGCCCATCTTGGCCAGCGCATGGATGTTGGAGCGGGCCACGCGGCTGAAGAGGATGTCGCCAAGGATGACGACCTTGCGGCCCTTCATGTTGCCCAGCCGCTCCCTCATCGTGAACGTATCCAGGAGACCCTGCGTCGGGTGCTCGTGCGCCCCGTCGCCGGCGTTGATCACCGGAATGTCGAGGATGCGCGACAGGTAGAGTGGCGAACCCGACGCAGCGTGGCGGAGCACGATCATGTCGGCATTGAGGGCCTGGATGTTCTGGGCGGTGTCGCGCAGGGTCTCGCCCTTGGTCGTCGAGGAACTGGCGCCGTCGAGTGAGATGACGTCGGCACTGAGCCGTTTGGCGGCCATGTCGAAGGCCATGCGGGTGCGCGTGCTCGGTTCGAGGAACAGGTTGACGATGGTCTTGCCGCGTAGGGCGGGGACCTTCTTCACGTTCCGTTGGAGGATCTTCTTGAACGCGGTCGCGGTCGCGTGGATCTGGTCGATCTCGGCGAGGCTGAGTTCCTCGAGGGTGAGCAGGTGGCGGCGGGTCCAGGGCATGGGACGGAAAGGCGGGGGGCCTCAGCGAGAGGCGGGCTTGGCGGGCAGGACGCGGACGGTGTCGTTGGCAGGATGCGCGGCATCGAGGGAGACCACGACTTTTTCGTGTTCGCCTGCTTCCAGGGTGACCCCGACATAGTCGGCCTTGATGGGAAGCCGGTGCCCGCCGCGATCGATCAGCACTGCCAGTTCGACGCGAGCCGGGCGGCCATGATCGAAAAGCTCATCGAGAGCGGCCTTGACCGTACGTCCCGAGAATAGGACGTCGTCGACCAGGATCACGACCGCGCCGTTCACGTCCGTGGGGATGACGGTGGGTGAAAACTCCTTCGGGATCGGATTGCGGCCGATGTCGTCGCGATGAAACGAGATGTCGAGCGTACCGACGTACTTCAGCCGCAACCGGGCACCGAGCCGCCGGACCAGCGTGATGCCACCGTTGGCGATGCCGAGCAGGACCAGTTTGGAGTCGGACGAATGGCGCGCGGCGATCGCCTGACAGAGGCGGTCAAGTGCGGTGTGGATCTCGGCGGCGGAGAGCGATTTCGCGACAGACACGAGGCCCGGTTGTGCCGGTGTCACCGGAAGCGGACAAGCGGGAAAATCAGCAGACTTCCCGCGGGGGACCCCAGGTGCCCGGCGAGAGGCGGCCCTGCGGCTCATTGCGGGGTCGACTCCCGCATGGCGACTGCCTGCAAGGCAGTGGCGTGGACGTTCTCCGTGGTAAAGAAGGCCTGCCGCGTCAGACCGAAGTGGGCCAGGGCACCGAGGATGTCCTGACGCTCCAGCCAGTGACAGAAAGGCTGAGAACCGCCACAGAACCCGTTCCAGTCCAGCGCTTCACCATAGTGGTGCCGGTGCACCTGGTGTTCAAAACCGCGGTGGAGGGTCCGTTCGGGGGGACTGAACGTGACCTTCTTTTCCGGATGGGCTTCGTAGAACGCGGGATCGTAGAACACAGTCCAGAGGAACACCGCGCGGCACCGCTGGGCGAGCAGGGCGAGGAGTTCGACCGGGTTGGTCATATGATAGAGAATCCCGCTGGCGATTCCGATGTCGAACACCTCTTCGGTCTGCCGGAGGTACTCGATCGATTCA
>JAEUGZ010000224.1 GCA_016794725.1 Opitutaceae bacterium
GGTTCCGGGGTCGGACTCTTCAAACTCTATCGTGTGACGAGGGACGTCCGTTTCATGGATCTGCTCTGCGATATTGCCCGTGCCCTGCCACAGTTTGTCTCCCGCGAGGACCGGCCCATCCGCACGTCGGCAGGCAGGGCACTACCTCCAGGATGGATCAATGAGCGGGTCAATACGAGCGACTGGGACGACAACGTCGGTGGCGTTTTCTATGGATCTACCTGGTGCGAGGTGGCCCTCCTCCTGACGGCGGATCAACTTCCAGGAGTCTATGTTGACCTTCCTGCACGTCGCGTTTGGGCACTCGACCATGTAAGTGCCGACCTTAGGGGCGAGGCACTCCTTCTATCCAATACCACGCCTTTTGCCGCCACGGTGCGCATCGTCGTCGATTCGAATGAAACGGTCGAGTGGGAAGAAACCGTGCTCCCTGGAGTCGCCCGCGAAATTGAACTCTTCGACCCTCGTCCTCCTCCGCCATGAAAGTCAGCCGAGAAAAAGCATCCCCTGACCTGCCCCAACGCCAGGTTCATTTGGATTTCCACACTTCTCCCCACATTCCTGCGGTGGGCGAGGAGTTCGATGCGCGAGAGTTCGCCTCCACCTTCAAACGCGCTCACGTGAACAGCGTAACCTTGTTCGCAAAGTGCCACCACGGATACACCTACTACCCTTCCAAGGTCGGTACGCCCCATCCAACCCTGGCCGCCGGTCGCGACCTTCTCGGCGAGCAAATTGAGGCACTGCACCGCGTCGGAATCCGTTGTCCGATCTATCTCACAGTGGGTTGGGATGCGCTTGCAGCCCAGACCCATCCTGAATGGCGCGCGATGTTCCGCAACGGCCTGTTTGGTGACTGGAAATCCGACCACCCCGGACAATGGCAATTCATGAACTGGCTCCACCCCGATTTGCAGCAGCATATCGAAGAGCTGACCCGTGAGACCCTGAACCGGTACGGCAAGGACGTGGACGGCTTCTTCTACGACATCGTGTTTTTTCCGCAGGGGGCCTGTTGGTCACCAGAGTCACTGAAGTTCCGGCAGATCCACAATCTCCTCGATGACTCACCCGCTGGCTTCGAGCACTTCCATGCGAAGGCACACGAGTATTTTTCGAGGCGCTTTTGGAATCTCATCCGTGCTGTGCGCCCGGGTGCAACGGTGTTTTTCAACTCGCCCAATGACGTGTATGTCGAGAAAGGCCTCGGAGTCCGCGCACGCTACCCCTTTGGCAGTCATATGGAGATCGAGTCGCTGCCCAGCGGCTTTTGGGGCTACTACCATTTCCCACGTCTGGCTCGTTCAACCGGGCAGTGGGGTCGCCCTTGGATCGGTATGACGGGACGTTTTCAAACCTTGTGGGGTGACTTCGGTGGCATCAAGCCACAGCCCGCCTTGGAGTTTGAATGCTTCCGCGCTCAGGCTTTGGGAGGCGGAAACTCAGTGGGGGACCAACTCCCTCCTCGGGGCCGCTTGGATCCGGCTGCCTACGATTTGATCGGTGCCGTCTATGCGGAAACCTCCAAGGCCGAACCGTTCTATAGCGGCTCCACACCGTTGTTTCAGGTCGGTGTTGTCACCAGCGGCACCCCAGGACTGGATGGAAACGAAACCGCAAAATCGGACGAGGGCGCCGTCCAAATGTGCGAAGAATCCCACTATGAATGCGTGGTGCTGGATGGCGAAAGTCCGCTCGATGGCCTCGACCTCGTCATTTTAGGTGACACTGCGACTCTGACACCGGACTTTGCACGAAAGCTCCGCACCTACTACCGTCGCGGAGGCCGGATACTCGCAAGTTTTCGTGGAGGCTGTGGTGTGGACGGCCAGTGGGCGTTGGACTTCCTGCCCATCACCCTCCTTTCTCCCGTAGAAGCCTATCCATCCTATTGGCGGACCAGCGAGTCGTTTTCACCCGAATTGGCGCGCAGTGAACGGGTCTTCTACCAGCAGGGACTCAACATTACAGTCGGTCGAGATTGCGAAACCTTGATCGAGCGAGTGCTTCCCTACTTCAAGCGCGACGCCGTCCGCTACTGTTCTCACCTGCATACTCCACCCCGTGCCGAATCCAGCGGGCAACCCGTCGCGGTAGCTGGTGACCGTTTCGTCTACTTCGCCGATCCGATTTTCCGCGAGTACCGCAAGTCCGGTAACCTAGCGGCCCGCGATGCCTGGCGGACTGCGGTTAAGCGGCTGATTGGGCCACCTCCATTCGGCGAAGGTTTGCCAACCACCGTCCAGACCTACGCCCGCCGCCGAGGTCGTGACCTCTTGATAACACTCTTGCACTATGTGCCAGTGCGTAAGGCTCTCGACATCGATATCATCGAAGAACGAGGTGGTTTCGCGGGTGAGAGCCTGAAACTCCCCAAAACGACACGGAGTGTGCGTGTGTTTCCTGCCGGAAAAGAGTTACCGCGACTGTCGAACAAGGAATTCGGCCTGCCATCGTTGAAGGGGCGCCTGCTGTTGGAGGTACCAGACTATTTTAAGTCTCCTACGGTCCCCTCCCGCAGGTCGCAGCGGCGCTAAGGCCGAGTAGGCCAACACTACCCCATGCACCCTCAAAACTCATCCGAAGCGAAGAATCTGCCGCCTTCACTTCGCCTATCATTGAAGGACCGGCTCGCGTTCACTGCCGGTATCATCACCGCGCAAAACTCCACGAACATCTTCAACCAGATGCTCGTGCCCATTTACCAAATCACTCTCGGAGTAAACCCACTTCTGATCGGTGCACTGCAAACCATTATGCGACTGTGGGACGCCTTTACTGATCCCCTGGTGGCAGCCTGGTCGGATCGAACACGAACCCGATGGGGGCGTCGGCGTCCCTTCATCTTTATCGGGGGAATCCTGACTGCGTTCACATTCCCTTTTCTCTGGCTTCCGTCCTCGACCTGGAGCGAATCAACCGTGTTCACCTACCTCGTGGTCGCATCCGTTGTTTTTCTCACCTTCCACACGCTCTTCAACATCGCCTACGAGGCCCTCGGCCTGGAACTTACCAGCGACTACAATGAGCGGACCCGCTTGTATTCATTTCGTGGCTATCTTCCACCCATCCTGAGTTTGGGCGCCAGTTGGCTCTATGCCTTTATCCAGTCAGGCTTCTTCTCCAGCCCACTGCAGGGCATGCGGATAGTCGGCTGTGCAATAGCAACTCTGATGCTGCTGACCTGTATCTGGCCAGCAGTGCTGCTTCGTGAAAAAGCCCCCCGATCAGCACCAGCCTCTGTCAGCCCTCCAAAAATTGGTCTCTTGCGCGACATCAGGGAAACGCTTTCAAGCCGTCCTTTCCAGGTGATGATCGTGATCGGGGTATTCGGGTTTCTCGCCCAGAACGTCTTCAATCAGCTCAACCTTTACGCCAAGATCTACGTGCTGTACGCAGGCGACACCAAGGCCGGGGCGCACCTCGCGGGCTGGCTCTCCGTGGTGTATTTCGTCGTCTTCATGGCTTCAATCCCGCTGGGTACGTGGCTCGCTCAACGTTACAGCAAGAAGGCGGTGCTGATGGGTTCCTCGTGCATCGGTTTTCTCAGCGGATTCGCGAAGCTGGTGCTCTACGACCCCAAGCATCCTTACCTGATCTTGCTGATCCCCTTTTTCGCGGCCCCAGTCACCTCGGTCGCCTCCTACATGCTCTCCGCCATGATGGCTGATGTCGCGTTCCACGATCGCTGGCGGACCGGACGGCGACGCGAAGCCATGTTCACTGCGGTTTCAAGTTGGCTTTACAAACTATCTTTCTCGCTGAGCGGCATTCTCTCCGGAGCCGTGCTCGTGGCCATTGGCTTCGATGTCTCGCTGGGAGGTGCGCAAACGGAATTCACGAAACGGTGGATCATCTACGGTATGGTGCTGGGAAACTGCCTGCCCGCCATCATCACCTTTGGAGCGCTGCTATTCTATCCGCTTACTCCAGCGCTGATGGAAAGGTGCCGGCGCGAGTTGGAAGCCATGGAAGGCACCGAGGACGCCAATGCCTCCGCCAAAAACCAAACATGAGCCGCCCGGACTGTTTTCCTCGCAATTTCGTCTGGGGCGTCGCAACCGCCGCCATTCAGATCGAAGGATCGGAACAGGCTGACGGACGGGGGGCATCGGTATGGGACACATTCGCACGACGGCCCGGTAAAATCCAACACGGACACACCCCGGCGATAGCCTGTGACCACTATAAGCGCTTTCCGGAAGACATAGCCCTCATGTCCAAACTCGGGGTCAAGAACTACAGAATGTCAGTAGCATGGCCTCGAATCTACCCAAACGGAGATGGGTCGCTCAACCAGCGTGGACTCGACTTCTATTCCCGCCTAGTCGACCGGTTGCTCGACGCGGGAATAGCTCCCTGGGTTACGCTCTTTCACTGGGATCTCCCTCAGTCGCTTGAGGACCGCGGGGGATGGACTAGCCGCACCACCGCGGACGCTTTTTCTCGTTATGCCGATACCGTGGTCCGGCATCTGGGAAATCGGGTCAAGCGATGGATTTCACTCAACGAAATCCGGTGCTTCACCGCCCTCGGTTACGCGGCTGGAGGTGATAAAGCGCCCGGACGAAACGAACCTGAGTCGGTCGTCAACCAGACGTATCACCATGCCTTGCTTTGCCACGGGTACGCAGTTCGGGCCGTCCGTGAACACGGAGGTCGGGGCGCACAGGTAGGCCTGACCGACAATAGCGACCTATGCATCCCGGTAACCGAGACCACCGCAGATATTGAGGCGGCACGGGCTTGGTTTGCGGAGAAGAATCTTCATCTGCTGGACCCGCTGTATCGCGGTTCCTACGCTCCAAGCTACCTTCGACGTTGTGGTACAAGCCGCCCCAAGGTAAATCGAGGCGATTTCGACCTTATTGCGCTTCCGACAGATTTCCTGGGTTTGAATGTTTACAGCGCAAAGTTTGTTCGATCAGGCAAGCCCGGCCGGCCGGAAACCCTCGCCATACCTGACAAGTATCCTCGAGCCGACAGTCCCTGGCTGCGAATCACTCCCCAGGCCATCTACTGGGGGCCGCGGTTTGCGCACGAACTCTACGGTCCGAAGGCAATCTACATCACCGAAAACGGATGCGGTTATGAATCAGAACCCGTTGTCAGCGGCGAAGTGAACGATCTTCATCGGCGAGAGTTTCTCCGCAGCTATCTGCGCGAAGTTCATCGCGCCATCGCGGACGGCGTTCCGATCGCCGGATACTTCCTTTGGTCATTGCTGGACAATTTCGAGTGGCAGGATGGATATACCCGTCGCTTTGGAATTGTCCACGTGGACTACCGCACCCAGAGACGCACCCCAAAGCTCAGTGCCAAGTGGTACCAGAAAGTGATGGCCGAGAACCGTATCGTTTGAGCGTCGGCGCACACGTAGAGCTCTTTCACCGTTTCGGCTCAAGCCGAAGCAAGTTGCCGATCCCGCCCCGCGCCCGTTGTCCCCCTCGCCGGTAAAAAGCAGCCACGGTTTCAGACGCAACCACACGGAAAGGCCACTTCTCAGTATGAAGATTCTCCACCAATCCCACACCCACAATCCCTAGTGAAGATGTACTTATACAAGTGGTGGAGCAGATGGGAATCAAACCCACGACCTCTTCATTGCGAACGAACCGCTCTATCAACTGAGCTACTGCCCCAAAAGGTGAGGGGACGTTGTGGGCAAGGGCGCAGCGCGAGTAAACACCAAAGTTGCTCCCGCGGGCGGCGGGTCACCGGCTAAAGCCGTCGCTCAGACTGGACGCGGGCGAAGACCATCTTGCCCCCACTCGATGGCAGAATGCTGACGATCTCCACGTGCACGGTTTGCCCGATGTAGGCGCGTCCCTCCGCCACCACCACCATTGAGCCATCCTCCAGGTACCCCACCGCCTGCCCTTCCTCCTTGCCCGCCTTCACCAGCTCGACCTCGAGCGCTTCACCCATAACTAGTTGAGGCCTAAGTGCTTTCGCCAATGCATGCAGGTTCAACCACTGCACGCCCTGAAACTCCGCCATCTTGGCCAGGTTGTAGTCGGTCGTGAGGAGACGGGCCTTCATCGACTGGGCCAGAAAGACCAGCTTGGCCTCCACTTCACCGGGTTTGGCTTCGCTCTCGTGGACACGGAGGTCGAGGCGTTTGATTTTCCGGAGCTGATTCAGCACCTCCAACCCTCGCCGCCCGCGTGCCTGCTTGTGGGGATCCTGGGAGTCGGCGATACTCTGGACTTCGGCCAGGACAAACCGGGGAATGACCAGCGCCGCACTCAGAAATCCAGCCTCGCAGACCCTGACAATCCGTCCGTCGATCAGCGAGCTCGTATCGACGACAACCAGGGGCACATCCACTTCGTGCGGAACAAATCGGACATACGGGATAACGAGGTTGAACTCATCCTTGCCCCGCAGCGCGATCACCGTGGCCAGATAACCACAGATGAGAAACAACCCCAAACGCACCAAATAGATGATCTGCGCATCGCCCTGTTCCAGGAGCGGCGAAACACTGAGAAGGTAGGCCACGAGCAGCCCGACCCCCAACCCAAAAGTCACCGCACTCAGTCCGCGAAGCGAAAATCCACGCAACAGGATATCCACCAGCACCATCAGCAATCCAATCGAGAAACCGGCAAAGGTGGCCAGCGCGCGAAAATGATCCCATTCGCGAATCGAATAACACACCAGCCACCCTGCGGCGGCACACACGGCAACAAACACAATGCGGATCGGCCAAAGCGTGGAATTCATCGGGGTCGGATAAGGGGCACCGCCGACTCAGCGGCGCAAAAAGAAGATCACGAGGGGAACCATGATGCCGAGTGCCATCAGGAGATAAAGCAGCCGGATCGCACGACGGGCTTTAGCCTTTTCTTCGGCGGACGCGTCCATTCTCGTGGCAGCGCATCGCCACCACTGATCCATGACAACCCAATACTGGCTCGTTAAGCAGGAACCCGAGGCCTACGCCTGGTCCGATTTCGTCAAGGACCACCACACGTCCTGGGACGGGGTGCGCAATTACCAGGCGCGGAACAATCTGAAGGCGATGAAGAAAGGCGATCTGGTCCTTTTCTACGCCAGCGTCGATCCCAAGCAGGTGGTCGGGGTGGCCCAGGTGGCGAAGACCGCCTATCCCGATCCGACCGCTGGAGCCGACGAAGGCTGGGTGTCCGTGCAGCTCAAGGCTCTCAAAGCCCTCGCGAAACCGGTGACACTGGCGCAGATCAAGGCAGAGCCTTCGCTGGCCGACATTTCGCTGATCCGGCAGAGCCGGCTTTCCGTCATGCCATTGCGGAGCCACGACTACGAAACCATCCTGCGACTGTCTGAAGGCTGAACTCACGTCCATGGCCACCATCATCGAATCCCTGGTCATCCTCGCGCCGGGCCTGCTGGGGGGCTCGGTCGCACTCGCCGCCCATCGTCGTGGGGTGGCCCGCCGCATCACGGTCTGGGCCCGGCGTCCCGAGGTGCGGATCGCTTTGGAAAGCCAGGCCTGGTGCTCCCGGGTGGCCAGTTCGCCGGAGGACGCGGTGCGCGACGCCTCCCTGGTCGTACTCGCCGCTCCGGTCGACAAGATCGTCGATCTCGCCGGAGCAATTGCCCCGCATCTGCCGTCGGGTGCCCGGGTCACCGACGTCGGATCCACCAAGGGCGATCTCTCCCGGGCATGTCACGCCGCCCTCGCTCCCCGAAGCCACTTCGTCGGCGCTCATCCCATGGCTGGAAGCGAAAAGACGGGTTGGGAAAATGGATCGGCCGATTTGTTTCAGGGCCGGGTCTGCTTCGTCACTCCGCTCGAGTCGACCGACGCGGCTGCCACCGAAGCCGTCGTGCGTTTTTGGAACGACCTCGGCGCCGAAGTCACGTCGTTGCCCCCGGACCGTCACGACGAAATTGTCGCCCACATCAGCCATCTCCCGCAGGCACTGGCCACCACGCTTTGCACGTTCCTGTCGCAGCGCGACCCGGGCTGGCGAAATTTCTCCGGTGGAGGCCTGCGTGACACGACGCGGATCGGGGCAAGCGATCCCACCATGTGGGTCGAGATCTTTCGCAACAACCGGGACGAGGTCCTGCGCGCCCTGCGGGCCTTTCAAACCGAACTCGACGGCTTCCACGCCGCGCTGGCCAACCGGGACTGGATCGACGTGCGCGCCCGGCTCGAGCGCGGCAAGTCCTTTCGCACCGGGTTCAGGCCCTAGCGGTTCCTTCAAACCACGACTTGTCTCCCTTCCGGGATTCGGGCACGACACCCGTCTTCATGTACACCGCCGCGCTCCGGATCCATCCCTGACCATCCTTGTCCCCACCGCGCGGCTGCTCCTCCGGTCATGACCCTTCCCGAACTTCTGCCCGTACTCCCCTTCACCCGTCCGGTGTGTGGCGAGGTCCGGCTGCCCGGCTCCAAGAGCCTGACCAACCGAGCGCTCCTGCTCGCCGCCATGGGACGCGCGCCGGTCCGGCTGGAAGGAGCGCTCTTCAGCGACGACACCGCGTTGATGGCCGCCGCGCTGCGCACCCTCGGAGTGACGGTCGCAGCAGACGCCGAACGCGGTACCCTGCAGGTAGAGGGCCAAGATCGTGCCTTTGCCGGTGACCAGGGATCTCAGCCCGTCGAACTCTTTGTGGGACTCGCCGGAACCGCCGCGCGATTTCTCACCGCCTACTGCGCCACCGCCCCCCGCGGCGTCTACCGCATCGATGGCGTGCCTCAGATGCGTAAACGGCCGATGCGTCCGCTGATCGAGGCCCTGCGCAGCCTCGGGGTCACCGTCCGCTGCCTCGGTGAGGAAGGCTTCTTTCCCCTGGAGATTCACGGGGGCGGACTCGGCCGGGGCGAGGTCGACCTGGATCCCAGCGAAAGCAGCCAGCTCCTGTCCGCGCTTTTGATGATCGCACCCAAGGCGGCCGGCGAAATCGCCATTCGTCTTACAGGCAGTGTACGGTGGACATTTGTCGAGATGACGCTCCGCCTCATGGCCGAGTTCGGCGTGACAACGCCCGCCGCCGCGGGCACCGAACGCTTTGTCCTTTCGCCCGCCAAGTACCGTCCTCCGACAGTCTACCTCGTTGAACCCGATGCCACGGCCGCGAGCTACTTTCAGGCGCTCCCGCGGGTGGTCGGCGGCAGTCTCCACCTGCCCGGCCTGCGTCCTCCGGGCGCGGGGCTCCAGGGAGACTCGGCGTTCGCCGAAGTCATGGCCCGGGTCGACGCCCGCGCGGCCGATCAGCCGCTGGTGGAGGACTTTCATGAGATTTCGGATACATTTCTCACCCTGGCCGCGATCGCACCGCTGCTGAAGGGGTCCACCCGCATCACCGGCATCGCCCACACTCGAAAACAGGAAACCGACCGGGTGGCCGGCATGGCCAAGGAGCTTCGACGGCTCGGTCAGGACGTGGTCGAAGAGGAGGATGCCCTCACCATCACACCGCGTCCCCTGCGCATCGGACAGACGATCGAGACCTACGGCGATCATCGTTTCGCCATGAGTTTTGGGATCCTCGGCTGTCACAATCTGCTCGGCGATGGTCGTCCCTGGCTGACCCTGAGGGACCCCGGCTGCTGCGCCAAAACGTTTCCCCATTTCTTCGCATTGCTCGAAACCCTTCGTCAGTCCTCCGGATCCTCGTGATGGGAACGTCCCCTTCTTTTCTCCTCGTTGCCATCGACGGCGGCGCCGCCTCGGGCAAATCGTCCACCGCCCGGGCCCTCGCCGCGCGCTTCCCGCTCCTCCACGTGGATACCGGGGCGCACTACCGCGCGATCACGGCGGAGATGCTGAGGAAAGGCGTCACTCCCGGTGATCTCTCCGGAGTCGAGTCCGCCCTAGCCGGCCTGCGCCTGGGCACGCGGGTGACCGGTTCGGCCGCGCAGATGGAGATCGGCGGACGGATTCAGGGCGACGAGATACGCGCCCCCGACGTCAATGCGGCCGTGTCCCATTTTGCGGCGCTTCCCGCGGTCCGCACCGCCCTGCTGCACTACCAGCGCGGCCAGGTTGAGGTGGCCAAGTCGCACGGCTTCAAGGGCCTGGTGATGGAAGGGCGCGACATCGGCTCGGTCATCTTCCCGGCGGCCGACCTGCGTTTCTTCCTGCATGCCGATCCGGTGGAACGCGCCCGCCGGAGGGCCCAGGAGGGCCAGCTCGACTCCGTGGCGGAGCGCGACCGGCTCGATTCCTCGCGCAAGACCGCACCATTGACCTGCCCTCCGGGGGCGATCGACATCGACAGCACCCACCTCACCCTTGACCAGGTCGTCGACCGCGTCGCCACCCTGGTCGCCGTCCGGCTCAATCCGGTTCCTCCCGCTCCATGACCCGCCGCTACAACCACGTCGCCATGGAGTTCCTGTACGGAATTTTCCACTACCTGGCGCTCACCATCTACGACATCTGTTTCCGCGGAGAGGTGGCGGGGCTGGAGAACATCCCGAAGCAGGGTGCGTTCATCGTCGCCTGCAACCACGCCAGCCACCTCGATCCGCCGATCATCGGCTCGCTCGTGCCGCGACAGATGGCTTTTTTCGCACGCAAGACCCTGTGGAAACCGGGCATTGCGAGCTGGTGGTTGGACGGTGTCGGCACCATTCCGGTGGATCGCGACGGGGGATCCGACGTCACGGCGATCCGGCGCGTGCTCCAAACCCTGCAATCGGGCAAGGCGCTCATCCTTTTTCCCGAGGGCACGCGCTCTCCCGACGGCCGCCTCCAGCCGGCGAAACCCGGGGTTGGTCTCATTGCCTGCAAGACCCAGGTGCCGGTGCTGCCGGTGCGCATCTTCAACTCCCACGAGGCCTTTGGTCGCAAAGGCGGCATGCGTCTCGGCACTCGTGTCTCCATCACCTTCGGGCCGATTCTGCCTCCCCGTGCCTATGACCCGCCGGGAGCCGGCCGCGATCGCTACCAGAAGACGAGCGAACGCATCATGGCGGCGATCTCACAGCTGTCTGAGGCGCGCCCGCCGGTGATTTGAACCCAAGAGCCGCGATTGAACCACGGATCAACACGGATACAAACGAGTTGAGCCAAAGTGGGTACTCACCTTGGTGGTGAAGAACTCCATGGGTACCTAATCCGCGTTTATTTATGTCCTTCCGTGCTTTATGAACGGATTGGTTCGTTTCAACTGCGGAAAATAGGTTGAAAGCGCCGTTTCCGCGCCGAGGGCCGCCGCTGCCGGAAGGCCTCTCCGACTCACTGTATCAGCCCAAACCTGACGCCTTGCGGGCGCGCGCGAGCACACCCGAGGCGGTGGCGCGGGCCTTGTCGGCGCCTTCCTTCAGCAGCGTCGCCACATGGTCGAGATTTGCGGCGAGCTCCGCCCGCCGTGCCCGATAGGGAGCAAAGCAGGTCCAATAGTGTTCAAAGAGCGCCTTCTTCAAATCTCCGTATCCCAATCCGCCCGCCCGCAGGCGGGTTTCAAAGTCGGCGGCCACCTCCGCCGGAGCAACCAGGCGGAGCAGCTGGACCGCGAGGTTCTTGTCGGCGTCTGGTTTCGGTTCCTGGGGGGTTCGTGAATCCATCACGATTCCCATGATCTTCTTCCGAGTCGCCTTTTCGTCGCCAAAGATGTCGATCGTATTGCCGTAGCTCTTGCTCATCTTCTGGCCGTCGAGCCCCGGCACCACCGCCACATCCTCGCGGATCTCCGACTCCGGCACGACAAACGTGTCACCATACGTCTGGTTGAACTTGATCGCGATGTCCCGCGTCATCTCCAGATGCTGCTTCTGGTCCTTGCCGACCGGGACCACCGTGGTGTCGTAGAGGAGGATGTCGGCCGCCATCAGCACCGGATAGGCGAAAAGGCCGAAATTGGGAGAAAGACCCTTGGCCGTCTTGTCCTTGTAGCTGTGGGCGCGCTCCAGCAGGCCCATCGGTGTCAGCGTGCCGATGATCCACATCAGTTCAGTCACTTCAGGAACGTCACTCTGCCTCCAGAACACACTTCGCTTTGGGTCGAGACCGCAGGCCAGCCAGTCGAGGGCGACGTCCAGGGTGTGACGACGGCGCTCCTTCGGGTCCACCACCGAGGTCATGGAGTGGTAGTCAGCGATGAAATAGAAGCATTCCCCCCGCGCCTGCGCGTCAATGGCCGGACGCATTGCGCCAAAGTAGTTGCCGATGTGCAGGGTGCCGGAAGGCTGGATGCCGGTGAGGGTTCTGGGCATGGACGGGATCGATGGAGGAGCCGGTGAGAATCGCTCCACCGGCCGGCGTCAGGCAAGCCGAAGTGTCACCGAAATCACTCAGTCGCGGCGAGGGAGGTGGGATACACTGGAGCGAACCTTGGCCAGGGTGTTGGCCGGCAGGACGCCGGAGAACGCCACGGTGGGCATGACCAGGGCGCGTTTTCCAAGTATTGAACCCGGATTCAGCACGGCATTGCAGCCGACCTCGGCCTCATCTCCCAGGATCGCGCCAAACTTTCGCAAACCGGTCTCCTGCACCAGGCCATCGGCATGAACCACAATCGGTTTTCGATCGAGGCGCAGATTCGAAAGTATCACCCCCGCGCCCAGGTGCGACCGATTGCCCAGCACCGAATCCCCCACATAGCTGAAGTGCGGCACCTGGACCCCGTCGAGAAGCAGGCAGTTCTTGAACTCGCAGGCGTTGCCCAGCACGCAGTCCTCGCCGACGATAACGCCGCCCCGTACGTACGCCCCCGGCCGAATTTCCGTCCGGGCTCCGATCCAGGCCGGACCGATGAGAGTAGCGGTGGGAGGCAGGATCACCGTCGGATCCAGGTACACCGCACCTTCCACGTGCACGCCGGGAGGCAGCGACCGCGGAGGCGGCGGTGGGAGCGACGCGAGCGCGGCGAGAGCCTCACGAATCGCTGGAATCCACACCCAAGGCGCCGCCGTCGCCGGAAAGAACGGCGCAAACCGCGTCAGCGACGAGGGCAGCGTAAAGAAGGAATCTGCCTGCATGCCCAACCAGCCAAACGAAAAGGCCATCGAAGAACGAGCGCCATTTCGAAAACAAAAAGCCCTGCCGGCGCGTGCCGGCAGGGCAATGACTCAACGCTGATTCCGTTCAGGACCGAAGGGTGCGGCGGCGGATCGCCACCAGGGCACCGAGACCCAATCCAAGCATCAGCACGGTCGAACCGGCATCCGGGATCGAGATCTTCTCGGTGTAGATGATGAGTTTGATCCCATCGTTGTAATAGTGACAGTCAGGGTCAAAACCGAGACCGAAGGCGGCACGATTCGAAGCAGTCGGATCGGAAAGGTAACTGGTCAGCAGGGCGAGATCGGCCGACCCGAAGTTGTAGGTGTAATCGATGGCAAACGCGCCATTGGATCCACCTTTGGGATCCGTCCAGGTGGTCAGCAAGGACTGTCCATTCCAACGGGAACTGCTACTGGAGTTGCTCGCCGTAAAAAAGTTGCTGAGGACGTTGTCGTTGGTGTTGTCGGAATAAGTCCGGACTCCGGTCTTCGGATCATCCAACAGATTGATGAAGAGTTTGTCCTGCTCCACCTTCCAGTCCCAGATATTCTCAATGCAAATCGTTGCACCGGAAATGCGGTAGCCGCTGGCCAGCTGGCTTTGCAGTCCTGCCGTACCCGTGATGCCCCACGCGACCGCGGTGTGGTGGTCCAAATCACCCAAATCCGACGGATTGGGCGTGAACGTGTACATTCCCGCGCTGGCAGTGCTGACAACGGCGAGAAGTCCTAAGGCAATGGATGCAAATTTCATGCGGAAAGTGGCGAAGTCGACAGTACCAAGGGTCCCGAGAGGAACGCCATAGGGTCGTGCGAAAACCACTAAGCAATGAAAGTGCCAGATGTTCTTCCAAGTTTCCTATACAATTTATCTCAGTATTAATTAACGGTTAACAAAATAATAAATCAAAAACTGAAAGGAAAATTCAATGCAAGAGAGCAGATTCCCTGTCAAAAACGCCGACACGGGATCGAAAATCCGACACTTCGCTACGTAGGATCACCGCAATATCCAGGCGCACATTTACGCAGCCGCGCTACCGTCGATTGCCTGAGGTTACCGGCAGGACTTTCCCGGATAAGTCGCTTCAGGGATTGCGACTGTCCCGGCCCAGCTCCTTCACCCGGTTCTCCGCCCGGGATCAACCCAACCTTGTCATTGCACCATCGGGATCAAGGGATCGACGGGGATGCGAATTACTTGCGACGTCTGGACATCCACCCCGTGGCTCGTGCGGCTCATCGGCACCGGTTCCGCGTTTATCAGTGTCCATCCGTGGTTTATGGACGGATTGCTTCGTTCCAACCGCGGAAATTGGGATTACTTCAACCAGGCTTCGAACTTCGTCGCATCCTCCAGGGTATCCACACCGATGGTGGGATCATCTGTCAGGTCGCAAGCAATCGGAAAACCATTCTCCAGCACGCGCAATTGCTCAAGGCGCTCAATCTGCTCCAACTGGCCGAGGGGTAATTTCGCAAACTTTTCCAGAAGATCGGCTTGGTAAGCATAGAGGCCGAGGTGACGGTAACAAGGATGGGATCGAACCCACGCGTCATCGACGCGTCCGGCCAAGTCGCGGGCAAAAGGCAGGGGTGAACGCGAAAAGAACAAGGCCCGGCGAGAAGCCCGGGCCAGCACCACCTTGACCTGGTTGGGATTGCCGAAATCGGCCGCCGTCCGAAACGGAGTCGCCAGGGTCGCCATGGGCGCATCGGCACGAATGGCGTCAGCCAGGGTGAGGATCTGGGAACGGCTGACCAAGGGTTCATCCGCCTGCACGTTGACGACAAAATCGGCCTTCACCACCCGATTGGCCTCGGCGATCCGATCCGTGCCACTGGCGTGGTTCAGGGAGGTGCGCAGGGTCTTGAACCCGCCGGCTGCGAGGGGTTCGGCCAGGCGGTCGTCATCAATTGCGAAATAGAGCGGGAATTCAGGTGCCACCGTGGCAATACGTTCGGCCACCCATTGCAACAGCGCCTTGCCCTTGACCCGGTGCAGCAGCTTGCGGGGAAACCGGGTGGACTCCAGGCGGCATGGAACAATGATCGCGGTGGTGGGCATTTGGCACAGGCTGGCGGCATGGTTTTAGGGTTGCAAGCCACGCGCGGCTGCCGAGTTTACAGCCCTACACGCATGGACAAGAACGATCAGTCTTCGACCACCCAGTCGCTTACAAAAGAGATGGTGGTCCAGAACAAGATGGGCATCCACGCCCGTCCTGCCGCCATGATCGTTCGCATCACCAACAAGTTCAAAGCGGATGTGTTTGTGGAAAAGGACGAGGAACAGGTCAACGGCAAGAGCATCATGGGGTTGATGATGCTGGCCGCCGGCAAGGGTTCTCGCGTCAAGTTCATCGCCACCGGCGACGATGCCCCACAAATGCTGTCCGAGCTGGAGGCCCTTTTCACTCGCAAGTTCGACGAAGCCTGAGGGCTTCGTCTAGAGGCCAAAAACGCGACGCGAGGTCCGCGCACTGGCTTCGGCCACGGCTTCCGGACTGACACCCAGCACCTCCGCGGCGCACGCAGCCGTGAACGCCACATAGGCCGGCTCGTTCGGTTTGCCTCGGTGCGGCACCGGGGTGAGGTAAGGCGCATCGGTTTCGAGAAGGAGGCGATCCAGCCCCTGCACCCGCGCCGCCTGACGCACGGCTTCCGCACTCTTGTAGGTCAAAACACCGGTGAAGGATCCCCACCCGCCCCGGGACATGAGCAGCTGCATTTCCGCCGGGCCCTCGACAAAGCAGTGAAAGACGACGCGGGTCCAATCGACACCGCTGGCATCGATCCGCTCGACACACTCGCGAAAAGCGCCGCGGGAGTGGATCACCACGGGCGTATTCAACTGGCGCGCCCAGGCGAGACCCGCATCAAAGGCGTCGCACTGGCGGGCAAATACGCGCTCCGCCTCCGCCGGGTCCTTCGGCAAGTGGAACCGATCCAATCCAATCTCGCCCAACGCCACCGGACGCACCCGCCCCGCTTCGCTCCAGAATGCCGGCAGACGCTCGACCTGCTCACGCCAGTCCTCCTCGACCGAGCAGGGATGCAGTCCGGCAGTATAGGAGATAAAACCTGGATTGGCCTCCGTCAGTTCGCGGTAGAGCGCCCAGTCGTCCGTCGAGGTTCCGATTGTGATCATTGCCTCCAGTGACGATTCGCGGGCACGCCGCAGCACCGCCGGCAATTCACCGCGTCGGGCAAAGGACTCCAGGTGGGTATGTGTGTCGATCAAACCCATACAAGATTGGGAACACCCTGCGCGGTCACGCACAGCGTCACCGGCTTCGCGGTTCGCAGGCGCGGGCGGCAGGCTTCAACGCTGCGCGGCCGGCGTGGCATAGAGGGGAAGGTAGCGTTCGCGCAGGTACCGCAGGAGATGCCGCGGCGAGAGCGGTTCACCGGTCACCCGCTGTACGAGAGCCAGGGTGTCAAAGCGCCGGCCTTCACGATGGATCTTCGTGCGCAGCCAGCCGAGGAGTCGCGAAAAATCACCCCGGGCAAAGTCCGACTCCAGATCGGGGAACTGGGTCAGCGCGGTGTACCAGAGCTGCGCCGCCATCATGTTTCCTATGCAGTAACTCGGGAAATACCCGAACGCCCCGCCACTCCAGTGCACATCCTGCAGGACTCCGAGCGTGTCATTCGGCGGCACCAATCCGACGATCTCCGAGGAAAGGGCGTTCCACGTGGCCGGCAGGTCCTTCACGGCCAGGCTGCCCTTGAACAGTCGCTGCTCGATCTCAAACCGCAGCAGAATGTGGAGGTTGTAGGTCACCTCATCCGCATCGACCCGGATCAGCGTCGGCTCCACGGCATTGATCGCTCGGTAAAGGGTCTCGCTGTCCACCGTTCGGGTCTGCTCAGGGAAGCAGCTCCGGAATCGCGGTTCAAAGTACGACCAGAAGGCGCGGCCCCGGGACACCTGATTTTCCCAAAGCCGACTCTGCGATTCATGCACGCCCATGCCGACCGACTGGCCAAGTGGAGTGCCCAGATCCGGAATCGACAGGCCCTGTTCGTAGAGCCCGTGCCCGGTTTCGTGAATGGAACTGAAGAGAGAATCCAAGGGCGCATGTTCATTGAACCGGGTGGTCATGCGCACATCGGACGGCGCGCCTCCACAGAAGGGATGCAGGGACACGTCGATTCGTCCGCGGCGATAGTCGAATCCGAGCCGCTCCGTGACTTCACGCAGGAACTGGCGCTGGGACTCGATGGGATACCCGCGAAATACATCCGGCGGAGGTGCAGCCGCCGTCACGATCTCACGCACCAGCGGCAGCAATCCTTCCTTCAGCTCCGCGAAGAGTGCCTCGACGATGGCCGTGGTCATGCCGGGATCATGCTTGTCGATCGCATAGTCGTAGGCGCGATCCCCCCACCCCAGAAGCGTGGCCTCTTCCTTGGCCAGAGCGAGGTGTCGCTCAAGGAACGGTGCGTAGTTGGGAAAGTCGTTCTTCTTCCGACACTCCGCCCAAGCATGGTAAGCCGCGCTGCTCTGACGGGCTTTCTCCGCAACGAACGCCGCCGGCAGCTTGGTCATCCGGTCATAGTCGCGACGCGTGAGCCTCACCACCACCGCCTGATCGGGTGACAGTGTTGCCGCCTGCGCTTCCAAAGTACGGAGCAAGGTCTCGATCTCGGGATCGGTGGAGGCCTCGTGACTCAGTTCGGCCATGACCGCCAGTTGGTCGGCACGCAAACCGGCACTGTCCTCCGGAAGGTTCACCTGCTCATCCCAGCTCAGCACGCTCCCCACGGTTTCCACCAGGTAGGTGCGCCTGAGTTTGGCGAGCAGCTGTTCGTAGGGCGAAAGGGAAGGAGACACCATGACGGAAAACAACCGTTTCGGTTGAACCGGGGCAAGCACCCAGACGTCATTCTCCTGTCACGCGCGGCAGGTTGTCGGGTCGGGACTCGATTCTCACATGACCGCCGCTCGCTTTTGCCACCACGGTGACCTCACCTGCGTTCAGCTTCCCTTGAAACTGTCGCGACTCCAATTTTCCCAGAATCGGCTGCAGCGGCAGCTTCGAGGACACCTTCCCCCACACCGAGGTGGCTTCGAGGCGCACCGATGATTGGGGGTCAAGTCCGAGAAGAATGCTGCCACCTTTTGTCTCGAGGTGGTACGCACCCAAGAGCCGCCTGGGCAGACCCGCCTCGATATCGCCGGCTTCCGCTCGGGCCACGAGCCCTTTGCGGGCAACCAGGATTTCGACATCACCGCTCCGATTGTCCAAGTCGGCGCTTCCCTCCACCGATCCGACGCGAATCGCTCCACCCGCAGTCTGAAGCTTGAGGTCACCGGTGGATCGCGAAACCACGAGGTCTCCGCCCCCCGAGACTGCTTCGAGTCGCTGTCCGGCCTGGCGACAGAAGACCAGTCCGCTTCCCGTCTTGACCCGCGTTGGGGCCGAAAGCTCTCCCAGGCGAATGGCGCCTTCCCCCGTCGCAAGGTCCATCACGCATGTCCTGGGTACGGTGAGCTCGAAACTGACCTCGACCGGCGGCCATTCCTCCCGGGAAAAGAGCGGCGACTTGCCCTCAAAACTCACGATCACCGTCACCGCACCTGGCGCTTGGTCCGCGCGACAGTTCAAGCGGCCCACCTCAGTGGTCGCAGACTTGTAGGCTGGAACCCGGGAGTGGCTGATCACCCGCAGCCGGATCTCCGGCTGGGAATCGGTCTCCACCTTGATCTCACCCTGAAATGTATCCAGCCGGAACGTGACAGCGCCGTCTGCGGCGAATCGGAACACCTCGATGCGGGGTTCAGCGCCGTGCAGTGCCAGTGCGCCCAACACCAGCCCGAGGACGGGAAAAACAAGACGACGAGAGGCCATCCGGCAGCCCGGAAGCCTCTCGCAGACAGATCCTGGACGCAAGCGCAGAGCCGGGACTCAGCGCAGGCTGACCCGAACGTCCCCACCGCTGGTCCGCAGCTTCATGTCCGGTCCGCCACCGTTGACCGCCGCGATCAACTTGCTCTTGCCGGGTGCGCCTTGCTCTATCTGCAAGGTCAATCCCCGGGCCTGAACGTCACCGCCGCTGGTGGAGGCGTTGAGGTGAAACGAGGCTGCTTTTCCGACCGTGACCACAATGTCGCCTCCCGACGACGCGAGCGAGACTTCAGCGGAAACCGCGTCTTCAAACCCCACCTTGACGTCACCACCCGAGGTGGTCGCCTTCACCGCGGCGCGCGCGGATTGAACGGTGATGTCACCTCCGCTGGTCGTGGCCGACAAGTCCCCCCCGCTGTCACCGACTCGAATGTCGCCACCGGAAGAACTCAGCTTGGCACTGGCGGTGTGCCCGGCGACCGAGACATCTCCCCCGCTGGTGGAGGCGTCCACCGTTGCTTGAACGTGGCCCACTCGGATATCGCCGCCACTCGTGGCAATCTTGGCCTTGGCCTGACTGTCGCCGAGTTCCACGTCCCCCCCGCTGGTGGCCAGATCGGTGGCGTAGGTGGGAGGAACGACGACATCGAAATACACCACCACTCCGGGGCGCTTTTTCCAGCTCCACGACAAGCTGGAGGAATCCGTGACCCGGGACTGTGCCTTGATTTCTGAGCCGGACTGCTCGATCTCCAGCGTCATTTTTTCGAGCAAGGCGTCCGCTTCCGCTTCGGAGGACGCGTTGATGACCTGCCGGGCCCGTACTTTGACCTCGGACACCTGGGGATCCGTTTTTACGTGGATGTCACCACCTTGGGTCCGTACAAACAACTGTCCTTTTGCGGCGACCGGAAAGGACTTTTCGACAACGCGTTCGATTTTGGCCTGAACAAGACTGGGAGCAGCCGCGACAAGCACGGCAAGGCTGAGAGAGAGGAGCTTCATGGTTGGAACAACCAGATAACCCGGCTCCGGGTGAAAAGTTACGCGGACCCTGAAGAAACCGCGCTAAACCTTCGCACTGTTATCGCACTTGAAGTGCACCCGGGAGCGACGCAACGCATGGGCTCGCTGCGCTGATTCAATGACCGGATCCCGGCGCTGGATGCCAAAGCCGGAAATGCTGGTGCCCTCGGCTTCATCGCCCTGGGCCGCCGCCGCCGCCAGGCACAACAAAGTCTCGGCCGACGCCGGCAGGCGACTAGCCGGGAACCGGGCGTGGGCACTCAGCCACTGCAGCAAGGGACGGGAAAGATGGGAGACGGATTCGCTCACGAGCCGTGAACCATGGCCATGCTTTGCCCGCCGAGTCAACGCAGCCGTGACTTCTCCGGCCGGCCCCGCACGGCCGCAACGTCAGGCCGACAAGGCTCCCAAGGTGCTGCCAGGACACCAGATGCCCTCCACCATCAGCGTCCGGGCCTGTTCCGACAGACCCTTTTCGTGACGCTCGATCATCGAGATCACGGCGTCGATCCCCGAAGCCCCAATCAACCGGCCATTCTGAAAAATGCCCGAACACGGCTGCAGCTGAGAGGAAAGCCCAAGGCCAACAAGACCAACATCTTCCGGAACCTTAAGTCCTCCTTCAGTGAGTTCCGGCAGCAACAGTTCGGCTCCGGGAGTGACGATGACGTCCGGCCGCTGCTCGGCAAACCAGGCCGAAAGACGAGACCGTTCGTTCCAACTCTCAAGAATCAGAGGCTCGGTGAGCATCATGCCGGCGAGGTAACGCTGGGCGATGAGCAAACCCGCCTCCCAGCGTCCGTGAAACCGCTGGGTGTGCGCGCGGAGCTGCACCAATCCCGCGCGGCGATACCCGCGGCGGTAACATTCCCGCACGGCCTGGAGACTCGAGAAGTAGTGGTCGTTGCACACCGTTGTCAGCCGGAGATCCGAGAAAGGAGCGCTCAGGCAGACGGTGGAGAAAAAGTCCCATTTCAATGCCGGTGCGGGTGCACCTGCGGGCAAGGGTCCCATCAGGATACCTTGGATTCCGCGCGAGCGCAGGACATCACTGAAGCGCTCGTTGGTCATGCCGTCGCGGTGCAGCCAGAATTCCTGGGCATCAAATCCGCGCAAAGCCGCGCGCTCGATCGCCCCATCGAGCATCTGACGCACCGTGGGCGCTGCTGCGCTGCGCCAGCCTTCCTCGGTGGGAAAGGGAGAAACCAAGGCTAGGACCGGCCGTTCGTTGAGGTTCCGATTTTGGCGACGTGCCCGCATCAAAGCCGAAACATAGGCATTTGGCTTGTACCCCAGCTCCTCCGCCAACTTTGCGATACGCTGGCGTGTCGCCAGTGAAATGCGGGGATGATTCGACAAAGCCATCGAAACCGTCGCCTGGGTCACTCCGGCTCGCTCCGCAACCTGCCGCATGGTGATGGATTCGTGGCTCACGACTGTTGCTTAAGCGATAACTGCGCAACCAGCAATTCAGAACCCGGGCCCCCCCGATTTCAACGTTCGACCGATTGTTGCGGTGACGGTGTCCCGTTTCCCCAGCTTCCGCATCTGCGTTTATCTCTTTCCATCGGGGACTTACGAACGGTTCGTCTCGAACCTATGGCCAATCCCTCGTCTATCGTACGAACCCAGACCGCGCGAAAGACGAGGATTCGCTGGGAATCTCGTCGGCCTGGTCCCCCCAGTTTCAGTTCCCGGGTCCCGCCCCGCCTCAGCCTCGTTTGATCAAGCTGAACAAACCTTGCGCACCACTTCGCATTTTTTGCACAGCACAAATGGCCTCTAAATGGCATAAACATGCGTGCGCGCGGAATCAGGCTGTGCGCCCATTCGCTCCCTTTCTCCACCACCCTCACCGACCGCTGCATTCATCGTGAACAAACCAACGCGTAAGCTATCCAGCACTTTGCTTTTCGGAGGCACCGCACTTTGGGGCCTCCTCTTTGGAGCCTGCGTCATGACCGAGCGAACGATTGTAGCTCCGCCCCAGGTCGCCGGCGCAAACTATGTCGGTTCACAGAAGTGCTCAGAGTGTCACGACAAAGTTACCTCCAAGTTCCATAACGCCACACACGCAAAACTCAGCGCTCCGGGTATCAAGGGCGAGATTGGCTGCGAAGCCTGCCACGGTCCGGCTTCGATCCACGTCAAGTCCGGCGGCGGCACCGGCACCATCGTGAATCCGGGTGCGTCTCCGGAAACCTGCTTCCAGTGCCACCTGGACAAACAGGGGGAATTCAATCTGCCCTTCAGTCACCCGGTGATGAACGGCAAGATGGGCTGCAGTGACTGCCACAGTCCGCACGAAGGCTCGGCGGTCGCCGAGGGCGGCACCAACTTCGACCCCGTGAACAGCAGCTGCGTCAAGTGCCACGTCTCCCAGGGCGGACCCTATGTCTTCGAACACGAAGCGTCGCGCGAAGGCTGTGTCGCCTGCCACAACCCGCACGGCTCGATGAATGCAAAGATGCTCAAGGCGAGAAACGCCAATCTCTGTCTGCAGTGCCACTTCCAGCAGCAGACCTCCGCCGGAGTGATCCTCATCGGCGGCCGCGATCACGCCCCCTTCCTCAGCCGTGGTACCTGCTGGTCCGCGGGATGCCATGAGGCCGTTCACGGATCCCACGTGAGCTCCTCGCTCCGATTCTAACCCGAACCCTTTCAATCAGGACAAAGCGATGAACTCATCCTCCTCCCGTCCATCGGTTGCCACCCCTTCCCGGCTGGCCTACGGCCTTTGCTGCTTAGCCCTGCCGCTCACTCTGGTCGCCGCCCCCAAGGAAAAGGCCCCGACCTACGAAAACTACGTCGACTTCTCCCTGGGCACCAATCTCCAGAAGGGCGATCGCCCCGGTTTCCAGAAAGACATGCAGGTAAAGAAGGCCGGCTTCGGCGGAATCGACGACCTCCTCTTCACCGCCTCGCTCAACGACACCACCACGCTCAAGCTCCGCAGCCACGTCATTGGCGGCAACAATGACTTCCTGCTCGATCTCCAGATCGACAAGGAGGACGTGGGGTACGTGAAGCTGGGATACAAGGAATTCCGCGTCTTCTACGACGGCACCGGCGGGGTCTGGCCTCCCACGCGGTTCTCAAGCTCCTCCTACAACGAGGAACTCGCCATCGATCGCGGCAACCTCTGGTTCGAAGCTGGCTACACCCCGGAGGACGCGGTCAACTTCGTGTTCCGCTACGACCTCTTCACCCGCGAGGGAACCAAGGACTCAACCTCCTGGGGCGACACCGGCCTGGCCATCAACGCGGCCAGCACCCGGAACATTCTGCCTACCTTCCTGCGTATAGATGAAAAGCGGCAGCAGATCCTCGCCAGCCTCTCCCGGCACGGAATCCAGCACTCGTGGAATCTCGGCCTGCGCGCCGACAAAGGTGACTACACGAATAGCCGGAATGAAAGCCGGCGCATTGGCGAACCTCAGGATCGGAAGGTCACCCAGAAGGAAGGTCAGGACTATGACATGTTTCAGGTTCGCGGCTCGTACGAGAATCGCATCAGCGAGCAGCTCTGGATCACGACCGCGGTCGCCCGGACCACCATCGACACCGTCCTGAGCGGCAGCCGCATCTATGGCCAGGCCTACGACGCGGTCTACGACCCGGTCTATTTGAACCGCCAGCAGCGCGACGAAGGTTTCTTCGACCTGCACGGCGAATCGGAAATGAAGCAGACCATCGCCACCCTGAGCGCGCTGTACCGGCCCACGGAGACGGTTTCCATCATTCCCGCGGCTCGTTTCGAGAAGATCGACTGGAGCAATCGCCTCGAATTCGAGGAGTCGAATGTCGGCGCGGGACCCGCCTTCGCCGCGATACTCGACGAGGTCGAAGCCGAAAGCAACAAGGAGTGGAAGGATGCCGCCCAGTCGGTCGAGGTGCGCTACGTCGGGCTGAAGAACTGGACGCTGAACGCCAAGATCGACAACTCGAAGTCGGATGGCGACCTCGAAGAGCTGCGGGTCCTCGAGCCGGGCACCGCACTTCAGTCGATCACGATCGACCGCACGACCAAGTTCGACCGGTCCATTCAGAAGTACGCCGCGACTGCAAATTGGTATGCGAAGCCGGGCACCACGGTCGCCTTCCAGTATTACTTCAAGGCCCGTCAGAATGACTATCGCAATGGTCGGGACAATACCATCACCACCGCCGATCGTTATCCCGCCTACGTGGCGAACCAGGACTTCGAGACCAACGATCTCAATGTCCGCCTCAGCACGCGTCTCGCCGCAAGTCTGCGGTCGGTCCTGCGCTACGACTACCAGAATTCAACCATCCGCACCCAGGACATCGGCCTGACCTTTGACGAGAGCGCCAAGATGACCAGCCACATCCTCTCGGAATCCCTGTCGTGGAATCCGCAGCCCCGGTGGTACCTCCAGGGAGCCGTCAATGTCGTCTTTGACACCCTGCGCACGCCGGCGGCGGGTGTCACCGGTGCAGGCGCAAATCTGGTGAAGAACAGCGATGCCAACTATGTGAACTTCACGCTGGGCAGCGGCTACGCCCTCGATGACGTCAGCGATCTCTACGTGGATTACAACTACTACAAGGCGCGCAATAGCTATGTGGACAACTCCGCTGTCTCCGTGCCGTTCGGATCCGAAGGCGATTCGCATCTGCTCTCCGCCACCTGGGTTCGAAAGCTCGATGCCCGAACTCAGTTGACCCTCAAATACGCCTACGTCGACAAGAACGATGTTCCCTCGAGCGGTCTCGCAGATTATCAGGCTCACCTGTTCTACGGAAAGATCCAATACCGGTTCTGACCGCCCCACTCACCCTCGACCCTCCTCCTCCCATCATGAAAATCAAACTCCGCCTCCTCCTCCCCCTCGCACTTCCCTTGTTCGTATCCGCCGCCCAGGCTGCCCCCGCAAAGGAAAACTGGGAAAACTCCTGCGCCTCCTGCCATGGCGAAGACGGCAAGGCCCAGACCAGACAGGGCAAGAAACTCAAGATCCGCGACTACACCGACGCCGCAGTCCAGGCCAAGATGAAGGATGACGAAATGCTCAAAGCCATCCTCGACGGAGTGACCGAAGGCGGCAAGGAACGCATGAAGTCATTCAAGGACGAGTTCTCCGAGGCCGAAGCCAAGGATCTGGTCGCTTTCGTGCGCAGTCTCAAGGCCTGAACGGCCCCTCTCGACTCCCTCGCGCCGGCGTACGCATCCCAGCGTCGTCGGCGCCTCCATACCCCCCACTCCTCCAGCCTTCCGCTTCCATGAGCGAACCGACACCCACCGCAAAACCGCAGGTCACCGCGCGGTCGCACTTCAACAACTGGATCTCCGCCATCGGCGCCGTCATCGCCGTGGGCGCACTCTTCTCCTTCGCACTGTTGGTTGCGATGGGGTTCATCCAGGGCGACAAGAATCCCTACCTCGGGATCCTGACCTACATCGTCGCGCCCGCATTCCTGATCGGGGGTCTCGGGATCGTCGTTTTTGGGGCGTGGCTGCAACGGCGTTATGCCATCAAGAACGCCGCCTATCGGCCGGATCGCTGGCAGCTTGACCTCCACAACCCCCGTCAGCGCCGGCACCTCGTCCTGCTGGCCGGCGGTACCACGGTCTTCCTTCTCCTTTCCGCCTTCGGCAGCTACCAAACGTATCATTACGCCGAATCGGTCCAGTTCTGCGGCGAGGTCTGTCACCAGGCCATGAACCCGGAGCACGTCGCCTACCAGCGCGGCGCCCACGCCCGCGTCTCCTGCGTGGAGTGCCACATCGGCTCCGGGGTGCAGTGGTTCTTCAAGGCCAAGATCAACGGCGCGCACCAGCTCATCGCGTACACACTCGACAACTACAGCCGTCCCATCGCCACGCCGGTCAAGAACCTGCGTCCGGCCCGGGACATCTGCGAACAGTGCCACTGGCCGGAGAAGTTCCTCGGCAACCTCGATGTCACCTACGAGCACTTCCTGTCCGATCGCAAAAACACCGGCTATTCCGTGCGCATGCTGATGAAGGTCAACTCGGGCCGCCCGGGCGGTCCGATGGGCGGCATCCACTGGCACGTGAGTCCGGACAACAAGGTTGAATACTACGCAATTGACGAAAAGCGCCAGGACATCGTCTGGATGCGGGTCACGAGCACCAAGGACGCCTCGGTGAAAATCTTCCGCAATGAGGAATTCAAGGGCGAGCCGCCGGCCGAGCTCGTCCGCACCATGGACTGCGTCGACTGCCACAACCGGCCGGCCCACGTCTTCCCGACCGCCAATGACTCGGTCGAGCAGGCCATGGCGCTCGGCCGCATCAACACCTCGCTGCCCAACATCAAGCGCTACGCGGTGCAGGCCATGCTGCAAAAGGAAATCACCAGCTCCGCCGAGGCCCCGACCAAGATCTCCGAGTATCTAAAGGGACGTTACAAGGAGGCCGCCGGCCTCCCGGAGACCATCAGCGAGGTCCAGCGCATCTACGCCGAAACGATCTTTCCGGAGCGGAAGGCGGACTGGCGCGTTTATCCCAACAACATCGGCCACAAGGACTGGCCGGGCTGCTTCCGCTGCCATGACGACAAACACAAGACCTCCGCCGGCGAGACGGTGCGGGCCAGCGATTGCTCGTCCTGCCACGTCATTCTTGCCCAGGGCAAGACGGAGGAACTGGCCACCCTCACCTCCTCCGGCCTCGAATTCAAGCACCCCGGCGGCAGTTACGACGAAGAACTGCGCTGCGCCGACTGCCACAACGGCGGCATTCAGGGTAAGTAGGCGATCCGCCGCGGACAGCCTCGCCGGTCCACCTCGGACCTCACTCACTCCAACCCCGTCGCAGGCCTCACGGGCCAGACGGGGTTTTCCTTGCCCGGCTCGACCCTGGCACGGTCGGCGCATGCACGAATGCACGAGACTCTGGAATCGCGTTTGAACCACCGATCCCGCAACCGCGCATACGCGTCAACTTAAGCTGCCGCGTATGTACCTTGTTGATTGAAATTGGGTTCGAGTGGAGGGCGTCGCTCCGACGACGCCGGGGGACGGTCCACGAACCGCTGCGTACGACCGTTTTGGTTTCCGCGAGGAGCAATCGGCGCCGACGGGGAGTCTGTCTCGCAACCTCAGCCAAAACTTAGTATAGCTCATTCTACCAAGCCAAGTCGTCGCACGTTTTCATATACGCGTCTCCAGAGGGCCTTCTTTTTTAGAATTTGGCGAGGTGCGGGAGGTTGTGCGACAGCCTCCGGGGCGGCGCCCTCCAACTGAACGGAAGCCTGGCTTGCGCCCGTGCAGGTGTTTCCTCACTGGGCGACTTCCATACGTTGATGCGCAGTCCGCAGGAACGCCCTCCACCCAAACCAATCCTGCGTATCGTTAGTCGAACCGAGGGCTCCACCTGCTTCTAAGGTTAACGCCTGTGGGTCCGCCGACTCCACCTCCACCGGACACCGACCCTGGCTCGCACTCGGGTTGACACACCTGCGCAGCGGCGGGTTCCGTGGTTCAGGCCCACCCCGGCTCGCCGCTTCAGGCCGCCGAACGCGTCAGCATCGGACTGCGCCACTTCTCGAGGGGCACGAGCGCCGCGGCAATGATGAGCAGCTGGCTGAGCACGAATCCGACCAGGGCATAAAATGCGGAATCCATGAAACCGTAGCTGTGCAGTCCCACGCCGAGCATGTTGGTGCCAAACCAGCTCCAGCTGGTCACAATGTTGCCAAACACCGCCATGGCCATGAACCCGCGTTCACGCACCAGGCCACCCAGGCGGGCGTGGAGAAGAACTGCATTCCAGATGACAATGATCAGCGCCCCGTTCTCCTTGGGATCCCAGCCCCAGAAACGGCCCCAGGACTGGTCCGCCCAAATGCCGCCGAGCACGGTGCCCGTCAGACTGAACAGGGTCGCAAAACAGACCACGCCATACACCATGCGCATGAGCGTATCCGCCGTTTTCCGATCGAGGGAACGGGTCAGTGTGCCACGCAGAATGTAGATGATCGCCAGGAACCCGGCCAAGTAGGTCGCGGAGTATCCAGCGGTGATCACCACGACGTGAGTTGCGAGCCAGAAGTTCGAATCGAGCACCGCCCGCATCATCTCCAGGGTGTCACCCTGGAGCGACAGATGGTGGGCAATCACAAGCGTCGCGAGGCCAATCATGCCACCCGCCACGGTCCCCACCCCATTGCGGTGGAATCGCTCCAGCACCAGGCAAAGGAGCGCCGCCGCCCAGCCGACGAAGAGCGACGACGAATAAAGGTTGGTCACCGGGGGTCGCCCCTCCAGCCACATGCGCGTCGCAATGCCGATCGTGGTGACAACAAACGCGAGCGCCAGCAGGTTCGCGCCGCTGCGCCGAAGGCCGTCTCCCCCGGTCAACCAGGAGGTGACTGCGAGCAGGAACGCGGCGACATACAGCACCATGCTGCTGTAGAAGGGCCCTGCTCCATTGAAGCGCGCTTCAACGTCGCTCTTGCGCATCGCCGAGGGAAAGCGCGTGCCAAGCTGGTCGTGCAGTCGAGCGGTGATTTCGTTGAAACGGTCTGAGGCACCCGTGCGCCAGGCATCGCCGAGCGAGGCATAGTCCATGGCCCAGGGATGCACCGAACCTGAGACAAGCGCATCCGAGAGCGTTCCACCCAGCGTGTACCAATGCGTGGAGTCAGGATCGGTTGCCTCCGGAGGCACCGTGCGCAGGTAACCCAACTGGTTCATGTAGGCAAACCGGTCCGAGAGCACGCGCGCGGATTTCACCCGTTCCGCATCGTGGGGACGGCCGGCGCGTTCGGACCGCAGCGCCTCGACGAGTGCCGGCAGGTTCTTCTCCAGGTCGCGGAGCTCCGCGTAAAAGTCCTTGGCATCCGGCGGCTGGAGCGTCGCCGTCAACTGCAGGTACAGCACCACCCGGGACCGTACCGCGATGACCTGGCGCTGGAACGCCGTGCGCGCCGGAGCCTCCACGTCCTCGGCGAGACGCGCCTGGCGATCAAGCTCCGGCGCCTTGGCCCGCAGTTGCACATAGGAAAACCGCTTGCCCCGATCACCCTGCTCCGGGGTCAGGCCGAGCAGATCGAGCACCTCCCGGTTTTCGATCAAGAAGTGACGGTAGGTGTCGGCCCGGTCCGGCGTGAACATCACGTCCGCCAGCCATGCCGCCGGGGAAAGAGACCGCCCGTCCGGGGTCTCGAACGATTGGCGTCCCTGCATCGACAGCAGCGATGTCCGTGCGACGGTGTCCAGGGGCTTGATACGTCCGTTCACCAGCACAGGCACGCGGCGGAACGCGGCGAGGTCGAACGGAGCCCGCGGTGCGGACTCGCGCAGCGTCGAGGCCAGGTACCCCAGGGCAAGGAGGACAAGGATGAGGGGAATTCGGCGTTTCATCGGGCGGGGGCGGTTAGGTTCCCAGGGGCGGTGCCAGCCGCAGCCGCGGCGGCCTGCCGGCGCTTCCGGAACATGCCGGCCAGGCTGAAGCTGAACTGGAGCAGCAAGCCGACAAACATGAGGACGCAGGATATGTAGGGCAGCAGCCAGCTCGGGTTGCGCACGACCTGAAGCACGGTCGTCGTGTCATTGTTGTCAAAGCCGGCCTGGTAGAAGGTCTGTCCGCGGTAGCGCAGCGGACTGTTCATGAGGATCAGGACCTCGCGGTCGTCCTTGCCGTCATCGCTCCGGACGGTGACCAGACTGGAAAAGTTTCGCGGTATTTCCGTGCCCGGATACTTGTCGTGGCTGAATTTTTTCAGCGTCAGGGTGAACGGATGATAGGTGCGCTTGGACCGGAGGTGGATCTGCCAGGTCCGGCCTTGATAGGTGAAGACCTGGGGTTCAATGAGCAGCGACGACACCATCCAAGTCCCCATGGATCCCTCCGAACCGAGAAGCTCCACGATCGCCGCCGGATTGTTGCGGTCGTTGTGTTTATAGGTGATCGGGAGGGGAATGACGGCGAGTTCGGTCCCGGCCCCGGTGGTCGCAGCCCCGGCCGCGGGGGCCGCTGGCTTCAGGGTGTTGCGGCGCTCCAGCATCGCATTCGGATAGTGAGCCTTCACCTCGAGACGGAAAGGCAGTGCGGGATGCTGAAGCGCGGGCTTTTGCTCCAGCAGAGCTTCCGGAATGGCCACCACGCG
>JAEUGZ010000248.1 GCA_016794725.1 Opitutaceae bacterium
CTGCTCTTCGTTCACATTGAGCTGGTTGACGATGATCTCTTTAACGCGCTGTTCGATGGTTTTTTGATCGGCCATAGTGAAGAAAACGTAAGGTCGCAGGCTTCACATCGCCATGCCGCCGTCAACGGTAAAAACTTGACCAGTGATGTAACTCGCTTCCTCCGAACACAGGAATGCAACCATGTGCGCGATATCCGCTGCTTCACCAAAGCGCTGCATCGGGATCATTCCCTGGGCCGCCTTTTGCACCTCTTCACCCAAGGTGGCAGTCATATCCGTCTTGATAAAACCCGGCGCCACCACGTTCGCGGTGACATTGCGGCGGGCAAACTCTTTGGCGATCGACTTGGTAAAGGCCACCATGCCGCCCTTGGCTGCCGCGTAGTTTGCCTGCCCGGCGTTCCCCACCAGTCCGACGACCGAGGCCACATTCACAATCCGGCCATAGCGCGCGCGGCACATGGGCCAGCCGATCGCTTTGGTCCAGTGGAAGCAGCTCGTGAGATTGGTCTGGATCACGGTGTTCCAGTCATCCTCCGACATCCGGGCCAGCAACCCATCCCGGGTGATGCCGGCATTGTTCACCAGGATGTCGATCTTGCCAAACTCGGTCAGAAGATCCTGTGAAGCCTTTGTAACTGCCGCCCCATCGGCCACATCCACAGCCACAGCCTTGGCCTTGCCTCCGGCGGCGAGGATGGCTTGGGCCACCGCCCCGCAGGAGGATTCCGACTTGGAGACGCAGATGACGGTGACACCCTGACGGGCGAGCACTTCGGCAATTGCCTTGCCAATACCGCGGCCAGCGCCAGTGACCAGCGCCGTTCTTTGATTAAAAGTCATGGGAAGAGAGGGTTGATGAGATCAATAGACGTCCCGTTGGTAACGCTTTTCCTTTTTCATCTGCTTCACGTACTCAACCGCCTGCTCGGGGGTCATGCCCCCCTGGCCGGCAATGATGCCGTGGAGGGCCTGGTCGACGTCTTTGGCCATGCGTTTGGCGTCGCCACACACAAAGACGTAGCCACCCCCTTTGATCCAGGCCCAGAGCTCTGCGGCATGTTCGCGCATGCGGTCCTGCACATAGATCTTGGCCAGCTGGTCGCGTGACCAGGCGAGGTCGAGACGGTGGAGCACGCCCTTGGCCCGCCATTCCGTCCATTCCTCTTCGTAGAGAAAATCCGTGGCGCGCTTTTGGTCGCCAAAGAACACCCAGTTCCGACCCGTCGCCTTGTCCGCGTAGCGATCCTGAACAAAGGCGCGGAACGGCGCAATGCCCGTACCCGGCCCGATCATGATACAATCCTTGGAGGTATCCTCCGGCGGTCCGAAGTGCGAATGAGAAACAAACACCGGCGTCGGCGTGGTTCCCACTTGAACCCGGTCTGCCAAGAAGGTGGAGCACACCCCGTGACGTTCACGTTGGTTGGTGCGGTAACGCACAATCGCGACGGTCAGATGGATCTCGGTCGGGTGAAGCTTGGGAGAGGACGCGATGGAATACAGGCGCGGCATCAACTTGCGCATGTGGTCCACCAACTCCTGGGGCGTCAGTTTCGCGCTGGGAAACTCCACCAGCAGATCGATGTACTCCCGTTCGTCGAGAAACGCGGTCAACACTTCCTTCGACTCCGGCGCGAGCAATCCGGCGAGCTTGGCATGTTCGTCCGGATTCGTGGCCTTGGCCTGCATGGTTTCCATGATCTTCCGGGTCGGGCCGGCCAGCGCCAGCCGGGTCGTCAAGGCCTCCCGCAAGTGAATCGGCTCCGTCGCTTTGGGCAGCAGCACCGGTTCATCCCCTGTCGCACCCAGCTGGTGCAAAATGTCCGACACTTCAGACGGCCGGTTTGACGGAAATACGCCGAGGGAATCCCCGGCTTTATAGTGCAGCCCGCTGCCGGTGATCTCCACGGCAAAATGGCGTGTTTCCTTGGCGGAACCCGGTTTGCTGAGGAGGCGGCTCTCACTCAGCCGGGCTTGGAACGGGTGGTCCTTATTGTACGGTGTGGGATCGACAGCGGCGGACATACTCATCCGAAGTCAGTTCAGGGGTGCAGCCCCGCGCAAGAATCAATTTGCCTCCCTCCGCCCTGCACCCGGCGCGAGACACCCACCCTGGTGCCTGCGACTCGCAGCACCCCCGGCATTGACAAATCGGGTTCAGAGACCGTGGTTTCGCGCCATGGCGACACCCGCCCGCGAACGAATTCTGGTCGCCCTCTCCGGAGGGGTGGACAGCTCCGTCGCCGCCCTGCTGCTCAAGCGGGAAGGCTGCGACCTCGTGGGCGCGTACATGAAGAACTGGATCAACGAGGATCACATCGTCGGGGATTGTCCCTGGCAGCAGGACATCGTGGATGCGCGGGCGGTCGCGGAACGCATTGGCATCGAGTTTCACGTCGTCAACCTGATGCGCGACTACCGAGAGCGCGTGGTCGACTACCTCCTGGACGGCTATTCGCGCGGGCTGACTCCGAATCCCGACGTGATGTGCAACCGGGAAATCAAGTTTGGCGTGTTCCGAGCCTGGGCAAAAGACCACGGGTTTTCGGCCGTGGCTACCGGCCACTATGCCCAGCGCGTGCCGGCGCCGGAGGACGAGCAGGCCCCCCGCGAAGCGCCGCGCTGGGCCCTCCGCGAAGGAGCGGACCCCAACAAGGACCAATCCTACTTCCTGACTCTGCTGAGCCAGGATCAGGTGCGCGACGCCCGATTCCCCATCGGCCACCTGCTCAAACCCGAACTTCGGGCGCTCGCCCGTGAGGCGGGACTTGTGACCGCCGACAAGAAGGACAGTCAGGGCATCTGTTTTATCGGAGAAGTCAAAATGCAGGACTTCCTCCGTGCGTACGTGCCAGACCGTCCCGGACCGATCGTTCGGGCCCAGGACAACCGGGAACTGGGCCGTCATCGCGGTCTGCACTACTACACCCTCGGCCAGCGGCGGGGCATCGGGGTGCCATCCAACACGGATCACCAAGCCTATGTCGTGGTGGGCAAACGGGCGGCGGACAATGCGCTACTCGTGGCCTTCGAAGGTCCGAAAGCGCCTGGACTGTTCGTCAACGAAGTGCGTGTGCACGGGTTGCAGTGGAATTGTCCTCCGGTTTGCACCCAGCGAACGCTTGAAGGTCGCGTGCGCTATCGCGATCCCCGGGTCCGGCTGGACTTTCAGCCGGAGGACGATCGCACCGCGCGGATCCGTTTTCACGTTCCCCAGAGGGCTTTGGCCAGCGGACAAATCCTGGCTTTGTACGACGGTCCACGCCTGCTCGGGGGCGGTGTGTACCTTTAAGCCCATCCGGGAAAGCGGCGTGTTTTCCACTGGCGGGAAGCAGCCGCCAAAGGTCATGCTGGGCTCCAACTCAACATGAAATTGAAGTCATTTATTCTGGCCATCCTGATGGCCTCGACGCTGCCGTTGCCTGCGGCTCCCGAGACGGAGACACGCCTGCTCCGTTTCCCGACCACCAACGGCGACCAGATTGTGTTCTCGTACGCGGGCCAGCTCTACACCGTGCCGGCGGCGGGAGGCACCGCACGCCGGATGACGGACGGTCCCGGTTACGCCATCTTCCCGCGCTTCTCTCCGGACGGCAAGACCCTCGCCTTCACCGCCCAGTACGACGGCAACACGGAGGTGTATCGCATGCCCGCCACGGGCGGAGTGCCAACCCGGCTGACCTACTCGGCAACCTTGGGTCGTGACGACCTGGCCGACCGCATGGGGCCGAACAATGTAGTCATGACCTGGCGCAATACGACGCCTGAGGTCGTTTTTCGCTCCCGCTGGCGCTCCTTCAATCCGTTCATCGGTGAGTTGTATTCGGTGGGCCTTGACGCCGAGGTTCCTTCCCAGCTGCCGGTACCGCGGGGTGGATTCGTGTCGTTTTCGCCCGATGACACCCGCATTGCCTACAATCGGATCTTCCGCGAATTCCGGACCTGGAAAAACTACCGGGGCGGCATGGCCGACGACATCTGGATCTTCGACCTGAAAACGGGCGCCTTGGAGAACATCACCCAAAACGAGGCGCAGGATATTTTCCCGATGTGGGCCCCGAACGGAAAGATCTACTTTGTCTCCGAACGCACCGGACGGGCCAATCTCTTCTCCTACAATCTTTCGACCAAGGCGACGACTCAGATCACTCAGTTCAAGGAGTACGACGTAAAGTTTCCGTCGCTGGGTCGAGGTGCGGTGGTCTTCGAACAGGCCGGCCAGATCTGGCGTCTTGACCTCGCCACCGAGCGTTTCGCCGCCGTCCCGATCGTGGTCCAGGAGGATTTTGTCGGTGCCCGTCCGGCCCAGACCGCAGTGTCGCGCTGGGTCCAAAGCGTCACCTTGTCCCCCGATGCCCAGCGCGCCGTGGTGGTGGCCCGGGGTGATGTCTTCACCGTTCCCGCCAAATTCGGTCCGACTCGAAACCTGACCCAGACGCCCGGCGTGCATGAACGCGGCGCCTCGTGGTCACCCGACGGCAAGTGGATCGCCTACCTGTCCGACGTCACCGGCGAGTTCGAACTTTACGTGAGAAGCCAGGACGGACGTTCCGAACCCATCGCCCTGACCCGCGACGCAGACACCTACCTCTTCACCCCCAAGTGGGCCCCGGACTCCAAACGCCTGGCCTGGGCCGACCGCAAGGGTCGCCTGCGCAGCGTCGATCTCGAAACCAAGACGGTGACGCACGTGGCCACTCACACCGAATCGCTGATCCGCGAGTTTTCGTGGTCGCCGGACTCCAAGTGGCTCGCGTGGACGCGGGGAAACAACCGGGGGCACTCCAGGATCGTGCTCTCCCACCTCGCCGATGGAACCACGGTCGACGTGACGGATGGCTGGTACGAAGCGAACAACCCGCAGTTCTCCGACGACGGCAAGTGGCTGACATTCGCCTCTGCTCGCGACTTCAACCCCATCTACTCGGACACGGAATGGAATCACGCCTACCAGAACATGGAGCGGATCTACCTCGTGGCCCTTGGCAAGGATACGCCGTCCCCGTTCGCACCCAAGAGCGACGAGGTGGCGGCTGAGAAGGAAGGCGAATCGGCCGCGACCCCCAAGACCAAGGACAGCACCGAAACCGCCGAAAAGAAGCCAGCCGCCGAAAAGCAGGCCGGCGAAAAACCTGCCGGAGACAAGCCGAGCGCAGAAAAGGCACCCGTCAAAGTTGTGGTCGACGTGGAGGGGCTCTCCGGACGCGTGATCGGTCTGCCTATCACTCCTTCTGGCTACAGCGCGCCCCGTATGATCGGCGACAAAATCTACTACCGACGTGTTCCCGGCGGACCGGTGACGGGCGGCGGTGGTGGCGAAGGATTCGGCGCCGGCCGAAATTCCCGCGCCGTCGTGGCGCTCTACAATCTGAAGGACCAGAAGGAGACCGAACTGGGCAACGCGGAGGGCTTTGAAATCAGTGCCAACGGCAAAAAAATGCTGCTGCGCGTTGGACGGGAATGGTCGCTGATCGACACTCCCAGCGGCAAATTCGAACTCAAACCTGAAAACCGGCTCGATCTGGGCTCGCTCGAAACCACCGTCGACCGGACGGCCGAGTGGACCCAGGTCTTCAACGAAAGCTGGCGGCAGATGCGTGATTTCCTCTATGACCCGAACCTGCACGGCGTGGACTGGCCGGCGCAGCGCGCCAAGTACGGCGCTCTTCTCCCCTATGTATCCACCCGTAATGACCTGACCTACCTGATCGGGGAAATGGTCTCCGAGCTTCATATTGGTCACGCCTACGTCAGCGGCGGCGATCGGAGTGAGGCACCGCGAATCCAGATGGGACTCCTTGGCGCCCAGGTGTCGCGCGACGCAGTCAGCCGTGCCTACCGCATCGATCGCATCCTCGCCGGCGAAAACTGGCAGACCAAGACCCGCTCACCCCTGACCGAGATGGGCGTGAATGTGCGAGAGGGTGAGTACATCCTCGCCGTCAACGGCAAGCCTGTCGCCCAACTGCCAAACCTCTATGTTGCCCTGATTGGGACCGTGGGAAAACAGGTGGTGCTGCGAGTGAACGCCAAACCCACCAGCGAGGGTGCCCGCGACGTCACCGTCGTTCCCATCGCCAACGAAGCCCCCCTCTACTATGAGGCCTGGGTCAACAAGAACATCGCCCGGGTCGCGGAACGCTCCGGCGGAAAGGCCGGATACCTGCACATCCCGGACATGGGACCGGAAGGTCTGAACGAGTTCGTTCGCCGTTTCTACCCGCAGTTGGAAAAGGAGGCCCTCGTGATCGACGTGCGCGGGAACGGCGGCGGCAATGTTTCACCCATGATCATCGAGCGCCTGCGCCGCCAGATGGCCATGATCAGCCTGCCCCGCGGTGGCACCCCTTCACCCAACCCCGGCGGCCAGCTGGTCGGACCGAAAGTCACCCTGCTCAACGAATACTCGGCCTCCGACGGCGACATCTTCCCCTACCGCTTCCGCGCCGCCGGCCTCGGCAAACTGGTCGGCAAGCGCTCTTGGGGCGGCGTAGTCGGCATCACCTCGTCACTGCCGTTCCTCGATGGCGGCGAGCTGTCCAAGCCGGAATTCGCCTCCTACGCCGCCGACGGCTCCTCGTGGATAATTGAAGGTCACGGCGTCGATCCGGACATCGTGGTCGACAATGACCCGGCCCGGGAATTCCGCGGCGAGGACCAGCAGCTGGACAAGGCGATCGACGTCGTCATGGACGAGCTCAAGGCGAAGCCCTCGACCCTGCCCGCTCCTCCGCCGTATCCGGTCAAGTAACACAAATCAACCGGTGACATCTTCAGACCCGCGTGCCGGCCCGTCCGGTCCGCGGGTCTTTTTCCGTCCCGGAACCAACCGGGTTCCGTGCGCTCTCAGGTTCGCACGCGCCGGCACCACTGCCCGAGCTCGTGGAGCAGCCGCTCGTTCTGGGCGTGTGTGCCGACCGTCACGCGCAACCAGGTCGGCAATCCGTAGGAACCCACCGGTCGGACAATCACACCCTTTCGCTGCAAGGCATCGAAGGCGGCGGCGCCGTCGCCCACGCTGATCAGCATGAAATTGGCGTCGCTCGGCACGAACTCGAGGCCGAGGGCACGGCATCCCGCCTCAAGTTGCGCCAGGCCGGCACGGTTTTCATTCCGGCATCGGGTCGCAAAGGCCTCATCGTCCAACGCCGCCAGCGCCGCCGCCTGGCCGATGGCATTGACGTTGAATGGCTGGCGGACCCGGCCGAGGAGGCGGGCCGCCTCGGCCGAAGCGTAGCCGTAACCCACCCGCAGCGAGGCCAGCCCGTAGATCTTGGAGAAGGTGCGCAGCGCGATCACCTTCCGTCCGGCCTTGATCAGCGGGCGCACGTCCGGCGGGGAATCCAGGTACTCCGCGTACGCCTCATCGTAGACCAGAACCACGTGCTCGGGCAGGGCCTCGGCAAAGGCCAGCAGCTCCGCCGTCGCATTCGAAACCCCGGTTGGATTGTTGGGACT
Source organism: Opitutaceae bacterium (assembly GCA_016794725.1). Taxonomy (GTDB): domain Bacteria; phylum Verrucomicrobiota; class Verrucomicrobiia; order Opitutales; family Opitutaceae; genus UBA6669. The sequence goes on from JAEUGZ010000248.1 coordinate 7,462, forward strand.
CGCGACAAACACCAGCTTGGTCCTGGGCGTGATCGCGGCGGCCATGGCCGGCAGGTCGTGACCGTGACGCCGCAGCGGAACCTCAACCGCCTTCGCTCCAAACAGCAGCGTCACCAACTTGTAGACCACAAACGCCGGTGCACCCATGACCACCTCATCACCCCCACGCAAAAAGGCATGCCCAATGAGTTCAAGAATCTCGTTGGATCCATTGCCGACGATGAACTGGTCGGCTCCCAGTCCCCACTTCCGAGCCAGGGACTGACGTAACGCGTAGCACCCTCCGTCAGGGTACAACTGCCCATGCTCCAAGGCTTGTCGGGCCGCCGCCACCGCCTTCGGGGAGGGACCGAACGGGTTTTCGTTGGAGGCCAGTTTGATGATCGTCTGCGGATCGAGCCCCAGTTCCCGGGCCACATCCTCAATGGGCTTGCCCGGTTCATAGACGGGTTGGGTCAGGACGGTGGGGTTGACGAGGGAGGAAAAATCCATGGAGCCAGCGAACACGATTCGACACCCGCGCAAAAGCCCGAAATGGTGCGTCATGGCCCGCCCGTTTCTCTTTCTCCTGCTGCTTCTCGGCGCCCTGGCCCCCACCCACGCCGCGCCCACGCCTGCCTTGGTCGAAGGCCAGATCGGCGGTGCCGCCTATGCCATCGCCCGGCCCACCGTCGCGTGGAACGGGCGGCTCCTCCTTCAAGCCCATGGCTATCGCGCCGAAGGCTCTCCGCTCGTCGCCGATCTCTTCGTTGACCATGCAGCCATTGCAAAGCTCCTTTCCGAGGGCTGGATGGTCGCGAAGACCAGCTACCGCCGCAATGGCATGATCATAGCTGACGCCATCGCGGATCTGGACGCCCTGCGGCAGCACATCGCGGATACCTATGGAAAACCCCGTCGTGTTCTGCTTGAGGGCGACTCGATGGGCGGAGCAATCGTCACGCTGATGGCCGAACGGGGCGGCGGCGACTACGACGGCGCCGTGGCCGTGGGGGCCGCACTCCAGGCGAGGGAGCCCGGCGGGGCCACCGGGGTGAGCTTTCAACCGAAACTGCCGGTGCTTTTTCTCACCAACCAGTCCGAGCTGGAAGGCCCGCGCGGCTACGTGCAGCGCGCCACGGCCCTGGCCGCGCTCGACCGTACCCTTGTGGCTCCCGTTCTCTTCCGGGTGTCGCGCGACGGTCATGTCAATGTCAACCAGGCCGAGCGCCTATTCGCCCTGCGCGCCCTCGACCTGTGGCTCGACGCGGGACGCACCCACTTGCCTGCTCCAAAGGCCCGCGAGGGCGATTCTGCCCCTCCAGAATTCTACGACGCGACCCTGGTGCCGAAGCCTCGCCCCTCCGAGGTCACCCTTCTTCCAGATGGCCGCGGGTTCGTGGCGCGCGTCAGTGAGATTTCAGCCATCTACGGCAACGCGGCCGTCAACGTCCAACCCGCCGACTTTGCCACCGCGGGCATCAGCCCCGGTGCCTATTTTCAGCTCACGTCCGGAGATCAGGTGTATCGGGTCCGCTATGGACGTGACTTCGGCAGCGTGGAACGAGGCCAGTGGGTCATGTTTCCGAATGCGGAGGGCACTTTCTGGCTGGCGCGCAACCTGGGTAATGCCGCCCAGTCTGCGAAGCTCACCGTGGGTGGCACGCTCACCATTGAGCGTTACCCCTCGCCCTAGGTCGCGATCGTAGTTAAAGGGTCAATACGCGATGGAGCGAAATGAGCAACGCCTCGACACTGTAGGGTTTGGCGAGGAACTGCAGTCGATCCAGCCGGGGGACGTTCGGTGAGCCGACCGCCGGCGTGATGCCGCTCACGGCCAGGATCCGCACGCCGGCATCCATTTGGGCCAGCTCGGCAATCAAGGCCGCGCCGTCGAGCACAGGCATCATCATGTCGGTGACAATCGCGGCAATCTCCGGCCGAAAGCGCCGGTAGAGATCGAGGGCCACTGCGCCGTTCTCGGCCAGCAGGACGCGATAGCCAAATGACTCCAGCGATCGCCGGGTGATCAGCCGCACGGACATTTCGTCGTCCACGACGAGGATGGTCTCGCCGCGTCCCCGGGGAGGCGGTGCCGCGGGAGCGACCGGGGACGCGAGTTCCGACTTCGGCTGCGCAGGGAAATAGACCTTGAAGGACGTGCCCTTGCCGACCTCGCTCTCGAGACGGATGAAACCGCCGTGACTCCTCACGATGCTGGCCACGGTGGCCAGCCCCAGTCCCGTCCCGCGGCCGATGCCCTTGGTGGTGAAGAACGGCTCAAAGATCCGTTCACGAATCTCCGGCGGGATGCCGGAGCCCGAGTCGGAGACCTGAATGAGGACGTGCGGGCCCATCCTGCCCTCCCCGTTCAACCGCATGGTCGCCTCATCGATGTAGACATTCTCCGCCGTGATGAGCAGGCGTCCGCCCGCCGGTTCCATCGCGTCGCGCGCGTTGACGCAGAGATTCAGCAGCACCTGGTTGATCTGGGTGGGATCTCCTCGGATCATCCACACGTCCCGGGCCACGCTGACCTCGTAGGTGATCGACTTGGGAAAAGTCTCGGCAATGACATTCACGACCTCGCCGATGACATGACGCGGAGGCGTGGGGACATGGTGCCCTTCCACGCCCCGGGCGAACGCAAGCACTTGCCGAACCATGTCAGCGCCCCGCTTGGTGCTGGCTTCGATTGTGGCGAGTATCCGCTCCTCATCTTCGCTGTGGGGACTCAATTTGAGCAGGTCCACCGACATCAAGATAGGGGCGAGAACATTGTTCAGGTCATGAGCAATGCCCCCGGCGAGGGTGCCGATGCTCTCCATGCGCTGCGCCCGGAAAAACTGCTGTTCCAGGTTCTTCTTTTCGGTGATGTCGGTGACAAAGCCCTCACAGAGGCGCGGCTTTCCCGCCTCGGACTCCACCTCGGTTCCTCGCTCCCAAACCCATTTGATCTGCTGCTGGGCGGTGATGATGCGATAGGTCAGATCGTAGCTGTGCCCCAAAGCCAGCGCCGCTTCGATTTCCTCGTGCACGCGCTCCCGGTCCTCGGGGTGAGTGAGGGACTCAAAGCTCGCCCGCCGATTGCCCACGAGATCCTCCGGCAGATAGCCCGTGAGTTCACGGCAACCCTTGCTGACAAACTCAATTGTCCAGGGCGGGTCGCGGTGGGAACGGTAGGCCATGCCCGGCAGGTTGGACAAAAGCGTCGCCAGCACGCGCTGGCTTTCCCGCACCCGGTCCTCGGAGCGCCGTCGTTCAATGGCGATCCGGACAATGTGCGCGCCTGACTCTACCAGTTCGCGTTCTCCGGGCTCGGGCTTACGCGGCGTGCGGGCATAGACCGCAAACGTACCTAAAACCTGCCGGTCGCTGGAGAATATCGGGATCGACCAGCACGCACGCAAGCCATGGGCGCGCGCCGCCTCCCGAAACGGGCCCCAAGCCGGATCCTTCAGAATGTCCTCCGTCACCACGTCCTTCTTCAGGAAGGCCGCCGTACCGCAGGTCCCAACCGCCGGACCGATTTTCGCTCCCTCGATCGCCTGAACAAAGGCCGGCGGGAGATTGGGGGCCGCGCCATGGCACAATCGTTCTCCCGACGGGTCGAGGAGCAGAATGGAGCAAAGGGCAAACGGATACTGCTCCTCGATCAGCCGCACGGCCGAGTTCAGAATTTCGGCCAGCGGCGCGCCGGCGGCGATGCGCTCGACCAGCGCCGCCTGCTCAATCTTGAATGACTCCAGGCGCTTCTGCGCGGTCAGGTCGCGCAGGTAGACCGCAAGTCCCGCGGTGGACGGATACGCCCGAACCTCCATCCAGCGCGCGGAC
>JAEUGZ010000276.1 GCA_016794725.1 Opitutaceae bacterium
CTATGACGATGACGAGGAGTGGGGGTTTGAGACCATGTCACCCGAGATGGACGACCACTATGTGCGCTACGTGGTGGCCCGCTTCGCCGCGTATCGCAATCTCTGGTGGTCCGTGGCGAACGAGTACGACTTTCTTCGGACCAAGACCGAGGAGGACTTCGATCGCGTATTCAATCTCCTGCAGTCCCAGGATCCGTATCAGCACCTCCGTTCCATTCACAATGGCAAGGTCATCTACGACCATAACAAGCCGTGGGTCACCCACGTCAGCCTGCAGAACGCGATGGCGGCGGAAGAACCCGGTCGTGCCACCCTGTACCGCGACGTCTACCGCAAGCCCATCGTGTTCGATGAACTGAAGTACGAAGGCAACCACAACCTCCGCTGGGCACAGCTCACCGCTCCGGAACTGGTCCAGCATTTCTGGGCCTGCACGGTGGCCGGGACCTACGGCGGACACAGCGAATACTTTGCCGACGAGAAGGATGTGGTCTGGCTGGCCCATGGTGGCACGCTCAAGGGAGAAAGTGCCTCCCGTTTGGCGTTTCTCCGACGGATTCTGGACGACGCGCCCGCAGGCGGGCTTGATCCGAGCGACCAATGGCAGGATCCACGCATGGCCGGCCGGCCGGGTCACTATTACCTCATTTACTTTGGCCTTGAAACGCCGACGTCGTGGACGCCGATGCTCTACCGCAACGGCCTGACCGAGGGGATGGAGTTCAAGGCGGATGTCATTGATACGTGGGATATGACGGTCACGCCCGTTCCCGGAGTGATTGTGACCAAGAAGGCGGATCGCTATCAATTCACCGATCGCGAAGGCCGGGTGATCGCCCTGCCTGGCCGGAAGTACATGGCGGTGCGGCTTCGTTACAGCGGCGGCGCCGCACCGGTGAGCACGGCGAAACCGCCCATGGAACCATGAAACGCGCACCGGCTGCTGTGAATCCGAGGATGGGGAAAGCGCGATGGCACCGTCTCGGGTTCTTTGTGACTGCGTGGCTGTTCTTCGTGGGTGGTCCGCGCGTGCGCGCCGCCGAGCCCGAGGCCATGTGCTACCTGTTTGCCTACTTTTACCACGATCGCGAAGGTGAGGGCTTTCGTCTGGCCTGGAGCGAAGACGGTTACGCCTTCACTGCCCTCAACGGGGGAAGAAGCTACCTCAAACCCGAGGCGGGGGAGGCCCGGATCATGAGGGATCCCTGCCTCTATCGGGCTCCCGACGGACGTTTTCACCTAGTTTGGACGACGGGTTGGACGGGACGCACGATTGGCTATGCGTCCTCAGCTGACCTGCTGCACTGGTCGGAACAGAAAACCCTGCCGGTGATGGCCCATGAAGCCGAAGCGCAGAATTGCTGGGCGCCAGAGATTGTCTGGGATTCGAAAGAGCGCCAGGCGATCATCGTCTGGTCCACCACCATCCTCGGACGCTATCCCGAAACGGCGATGTCGAACCGGCGCCCGGAGCGGAATCACCGCATCTACGCGGTCACCACCCAGGACTTTTCCACCTTTTCGCCCACGCGCCTCTTTTATGACGGAGGGTACAATGTGATCGACGCCAATCTGATTCCCGGCCCCGACGGAGGGTGGCTCATGTTCGTCAAGGATGAGACCTTTGCTCCGGTCACCCAGAAGAATATCCGGCTGGTCCGAGCGCCCTCCCTCGCCGGCCCCTGGTCCGCCCCCTCGCCACCGTTGACGGGCAACTATTGGGCCGAGGGACCGACGGCCATCCGTGTGGGTGATGAGTATCGGGTTTACTTCGACAAGCATATGCTCAACGCCATCGGCATGGTGCGCTCCCGTGATCTGGTTTCCTGGGAAGACGTGAGTGATCGCGTGACGTTTCCAAAAGATGCGCGTCACGGCTGCATCCTGCACGTGCCGCGGGCCCTGGTCTCCAGACTGGAGCAAGCGGCGGCCGTCGCCGCACCGATTATCCCTGTCCCACCCGCTCCATCACTTCCATGAAAACGATCCTCGTCCTTCTCACCTGCGTCTTGCTGGCGCCAGCGCTCCTGGCCAAGCGGGCCCATCGTTCGGTGCGGGTCTCCGAGTTCATTTTCGAACAGGCCCCGTATCCGGAGTGCCATGCGTCGACCCTGGTGGAGGTGGGCCCTGGTCATCTGGTGGCCGCCTGGTTCGGCGGAACCAAGGAGCGGGCGCCCGATGTCGGCATCTGGGTGGCCCACCATGAGAACGGCCGCTGGAGTGACGCGATCGAGGTGGCGGATGGTCGGCAGGCTGACGGGACGCGTCTGCCGTCCTGGAATCCCGTCCTCTTTCAGTCACCCGACGGACCGCTGGTGCTGTTCTACAAAGTGGGACCGTCCCCCAGCAAATGGTGGGGACTGATGCTCGTTTCCGAGGACGGCGGAAAGTCGTGGAGTGAACCTTCGCTTCTCCCGGAAGGGATCCTTGGGCCCATCAAGAACAAGCCCGTCGTGCTGGCGGATGGCACCTGGCTTTCGCCTTCAAGCACCGAGGGCAACCCTGAGGGTTGGCTGGTCCACTTTGAACTCTCCCACGACCGCGGGGCGACTTGGGAGCGCACCAAGGCCCTGGGCAAAGGACCCGGTCTCGATGCGATCCAGCCCAGCGTCTTGCTGCACAAGGACGGTGGGTTGCAAGCCGTCTGTCGCACCAAACAGGGCGTGGTGGCCATGAGCTGGTCCCGGGATTCCGGCAAGACGTGGAGCCCGCTGGCCGCGACCGAACTCCCCAATCCCAATTCGGGCACCGACGCGGTGACCCTCGCTGACGGCCGCCAGTTGATCGTCTACAATCACAGTGGTCACCGTCCGGATGAACCCGGAAAGGGAAATCGCTGGCCGTTGGATGTGGCGGTGTCGGATGACGGTTTGGTGTGGAAGCGGGTGGTCACGCTGGAAACGGAACCGATGACCAGTGGGTACTCCTATCCGGCGGTGATTCAGGGCAGGGACGGGCGGATCCACATCACCTATACCTGGGGACGCAAGCGAATCAAACACGTGGTGCTGGATCCTTCGCGGTTCTGACCATGCGCGCGTGGCTGGCGTGCCTGCTGCTGGGTTCGGGGATGACGGTGCGGGGCTGGACTGCGCCTTCTCTTCGCGTGGTGCATACGCTCTGCGAATCCGCAGTCGATCCACGCGGAGTGGATTCGACCGCGCCCCGACTCTCCTGGAGTTTGGTGGGTACGGGCCGGGCGGAAGGGCAGAATGCCTGGCAGGTGCAAGCGGCCTCCACCCGGGAACAGTTGTCCGAGGGGCGGCCGGACCTTTGGGACAGTGGCAAAGTTTCGGGGAGCGAGTCCTTGCACATTCCCTATCAGGGAGCCGCTCTCACCAGTTCGCAAACGGTGTATTGGCAGGTCCGCGTTTGGAATGAACGGAACGAGGCGACGGCATGGAGCGATCCCGCAGAGTGGACCATGGGCCTGCTCTCCACCGCCGACTGGAAGGCGGACTGGATCCGGTCGCCGTCCCCAGGACCCAACCCCCTGTTTCGCCGCAGCCTGCGGGCGAGGAGCGGCCTGGTGCGGGCCTGGGCGCACGTGTGTGGACTCGGCCACTACGAACTGCGGATCAACGGGCGCAAAGTCGGAGAGGATGTCCTTTCGCCTGGC
>JAEUGZ010000282.1 GCA_016794725.1 Opitutaceae bacterium
CGCACCACTCGGCCTTCCCGGTGGTAGGTGGTGTCTGGATTTCCGACGTGTGCACATACGGTCGGTGGGGGTTCGTTTTGATGTTTTTGGGGCGCCGTCCCCGGAGGGAATGGGCGTCGCGTGAAGGAATCGGACGAAGGAGGCGGGACCGGTCGGCCCCGTCGCGGCCTCAGCGAGGCCACCCCCACCGGAGGAGAGAGCGTGCGTCTGCTGGAGGTGGGTCGCCGACCCCGCGGGGATTGGCGTTGCGTGACGAAATCGGGCACCCGAGGTGGGACCGGGAGCTTAGAAAATCACCTGGAACCGGCCGAGGAGACGGCCCTGGTCGGACAGCGGTCCCGCGGGATCGCCGAGCAGGTAGTTGACCGAGATCTTGAGGTCGTCGCCCTTGATGAAGTAGTTCGCTCCGAGGGTCCAGACATGGGTGTCGTCGGCGCCTACGGCGAGATTCGGATCATAGGTTTCGTAGCGCAGCACCGCCTGAAGCCGCTTCGGCACCAGCTGCCAGCTGCCGAGGACCGACCAACCCTCGACGTCGGTATCTGCTCCGGTCGTACGATCAAAATGAGTGCGGAACCACTCGGCGTAGAGTCCGGCGGCGCCGGCGACGAGCTGCGCGTCGAGCCCGCGGCCCGTCCGGGTGCCGGTGAACGTGCCGGTGTCCTTGGTCGTGAAGGCGTTGGCGCCGAGGGAGACCGTGGCCTGGTCGCTCTGCAGCACCGTGCCGTTCACCCGGCCGACATAGAGGAACTGGTCGTTGTCGTTGGCGCCGTTGTTGACGCCGTTGCCGTTGAAGAGTCCGGCGGCGTAGGAGAATCGTTTGTCCAGGGCGACACCTGAGACCATGGCGCCGATCTGGCGCGAGAGCGTCAGGGAGTCGTTGGAGAGCGAACGCTCGACCGTCAGCGTCTTCGTGTCGGGCAGCAGCTGCTCGTAGCCGTAAGGCGTCTTGAACTGACCGAACGTGAGATTGGCCAGCTCGTGCTGCGTCCAGGTGACGGCCAGGTCGGTGATCTGGGCGCGATAGCCGGTGACGCCGCCGATCGAGTTGTTGCCGAAGTCGGATTGGAAAACGAAATCGAATTTTTCCGCGAATGTCCCCTTCAGCGTGATGCGGGCGCGGCGGACGAGCAGCCGGTCCGAAGCCGGGAAACGGGAGTCGGCGGCATCGCCCGCCTCGCCATTGACCTGGAGATAACCGCCGATGGACAGCTTCTGTTCCTTGCCAGCCGCGGTGACCAAAGCCGGACCGTTGCCTTTGGCGTCGAGCCCCACCTGTTTCTTGAGGGCGGCATTTTCGGCGGAGAGCTGGCTGACCTTGGTTTCGAGCTCCTTGAGGCGTTCTTCAATCGTGGCGGCAGAGGTCGTCAGGGGAAGAACGGCGGCGGCCCACAGAGCGGTGTACAGCAAGGACGGTTTCATATCGGGTTTGGGAACAGATCGACTGCGTTTCTTCCTCATGGAGCGATATTTGCGTAGGAGAAATTCTTACTTTTCTCCGCCATGGCAAGCGGTAGTTCGCTGTCGATGAGGGACTTAGGGTCGATTTGCCGACCCTTGGTCCCATGTGAACCGGCCCCGGCTTATGGCCTGGTCCGCCGCCGGTCAGAGCGGCTGCGCTCGCTGGCAAAGCTGGAGTGCCACGCCCCATGGGTCGCGCAGCATGATCAGCCGTCCCCCGTCGGGCAGGTTTTCCTCGGAAAAGAAGGTGGCGCCGGCCTGCTCCAGACGGACGCGCTCGGCGCGGGCGTCGGCGGCGATGACCGCGATGTGGAAGCAGAGCGGCAGCAGCTGCGCAAAGGGGAGGACCGGGGCCGACGGGTTGGAGTAGAGCTCAACGATGACCCGCCCGGTGTCGTCGCCGAGAAAGTGGGTGTAGGGGGCGTCCGGCTTCTGCCGCACCACGCGGAATCCGAGGTGATCCACGTACCAGCGGGCGTGGGAGCGGACGTCCGGGACATTGATTGCGAAGTGTTCAAACACCATGATGATGCAAGCGTGGCAAAGGCGCGTGGCCGAATCGAGCCCGGAGATGGGGAGACCCTGGGCCCTTCCGTTGGAGTTGACCTCGCCGAGGCTGCGGGGATTGGCGTCGCTGGAACAAATCGAACCCAGGAGGCGGGTCCCGTCGATCCCGTCGCGGCCTTCCCGCCGCTGTGCTCTGCTCGGCGGATGCGATGTGCATCTCTGCGGGTCCGCGACCCCGCCTACAACAGGAGCTCCCCTCGTGGAGAGGGGCACCCTTCTCGGTCGCTCCTAGCGTTGACCCGTCTGCGCACCTGCGCGACGACGCGACCAAACAGGCCCGCTTCGGTGCGCCGTGTGCAGATCGCGACGCCCATGGCCGCGCGGCCCCTCCGGACTGGCCAGGTGAATGACAATCTGAATGCTCCGGGGCATGCCCACCCCGCCCACCCGTCGTGCCTTTTGTGGCACCGCCTTGGCATCGCTTGGACTGGCCGCGTGGCCGCACCGCGTGACTGCCGCCTCCTCTGTCCCGGCCTCGGCTCCAACCCCATCGCCTGCCGCCACGCCCGCGCCCACCTCCGCCGCGGCGCCCGCCGCGATCAAACCGAAGACCCATCAGAAGCCGTTTGTTTATCCCTTCAATATCGGGGCGATTGAGGCGTGGTCGATCAGCGACGGGCACATGCTCTTCAATGACCGGATCGACAAGATGCGTCCTCCGGAAGCCCGCGGCGCGATGGCCGAGGAACTGGTGGCGCACGGCGAGCGCCTCGACGGGATTCCACTCTACGTCAATGTGCTCGTGCTCCGCTACGGTCGCGAGGTCGTGCTCTGCGACGCAGGGTTCGGTGTGCGGCCCAATCCCAATATCGGTTGGGTGGCCGACGGGCTCGCCGAGATTGGGATCCGTCGTGAGGACGTCACCCAGGCCATTCTCAGTCACGGTCACTCCGACCACATCGGGGGCTTCATCAACGCCGGCAAACCGATGTTTCCGAACGCGGCGCTGAGGGTGATGAAGGCCGAGGTCGACTTCTGGCGTTCACCGACTCCGGATTTTTCGAAGTCATTTCGACGCGACAACATCCCGAACATGATCCGCGACGTGCGCGCCGCGCTCGACATCCTGCAGTCGAACCTCGTGCTCCAGCGCGACGGCGATGACATTCAGGGCGGCTTCGCCACCTTCCAAGCGGCCCCCGGCCACACCGACGGTCACTGTACGTTGTTGATTCGCCACGGCCAGGAGTCGCTCGTGCACATCATGGATGTGGCCCACCATCACGTACTCATGTTCAGTGATCCGTCGTGGTTCATTGAATTTGACCATGTGCCGGAGCAGGCGGTGGCCACGCGCAAACGCATCTTCGCTGAGCTCGCCGGCAAACGGACCCGCACCTACGGTTTCCACCTGCCCTGGCCCGGCATCGGCCGCGTCCTGCCACGGGGAAGTGGATACCGCTGGGAGGCCGAGCGCTGGAGCTGGGGCTCCTGATGAAGGGGTTGAACGCTGAACGCTGAACGCTGAACTTTGAACGCTGAATTCTTAGTTGGGAAGTGTCCCTTCCGAACTTCAGCGTTAAGATTTCAAAGTTCAGCGTTCAGCGTTCCCCCGTTCCCCCTCCGGATGTAGAGGAACGGGGAACCCGTTTCTGGATCGAGGGTAAAGAGGGAGCCAGGCGGAACCGGGCACGAAAGCCGTTCCGGCTTCCGCTACAACGGAGGGCGAAGCGGTCTCCGCATTCCGAACTTCAGCGTTAAGATTTAAGCATTCAGCGTTCGCCCGTTCCCCCGTTCCCCCTCCGGATGTAGAGGAACGGGGAACCCGTTTCTGGATCGAGGGCACAGAGAGAGCCAGGCGGGACCGGGCACGAAAGCCGTTCCGGCTTCCGCTACAACGGAGGGCGAAGCGGTCTCCGCATTCCGAACTTCAGCGTTAAAAGTTAAGCGTTCAGCGTTCAGCGTTTCCCCCGGCCCCGGCCCCGGCCCCGGTCCCGGCCCCGGTCCCCGCCCCCGCCTTGAGTTTTTTCAGGGCGCCAGCCAGCAACTCCCGGCTGGCGGGGTCGTCGGTGGAATCCTCACCGTACTCGAGCAGGCGGATGGCCTTAGGCACGTCACCATTGACGGCGTGAAGGTGGGCGGCGCGCAGAACGAGTTGGGACACGTAGGAGAAGTGTCCCACGGCATCGGCCAGCACCTGTAGTTCCTCGGGTCCGAGCCGGACGTCGGACTTCATCCAGACCTCGGCCATGAGCGTGTACACCATGGCGAGAGGCGGCCACTGCCGGTGAGCCGTCCAGAGCGGGTTCAGGACCTGTTCGACTTCCTCGGGAGTCAGCCGGGCCTCGGCGGGGTTGGGTCTTTGGGAGGTGATGGCGGCAAAGCGGGTGAAGCCCAATTCAAAGTAGACGCGCGGTCGCACGACCCGGGCGAGGGCGGCGGCCTCCAGGAAGGGGATGGCGCCGACGCGGTTGTCGGCATCCACCTCCATCAGGCCCATCACGGCCATCATGCGCGGATCGCGTTCCCCTTTGTCGTAGGCCCTGCGGAGGGTCGCCCGGGCCTGATCGACATACTTGGATACCAGATCGGGGAACTTCTTGCGCACAAAGGAGATTTCCATGCGTTCCCAGTCCCCGCGCAGCCGGGCCACCTCCGCAGGGGTGGCGTCGCGGAGCGGAATCGGCGGTGGACGGTCCGGGCTGGCCTCGCCAATCGTGCGCTGCTCGCCCACGGCGTCGGGCAGGTAGTCACTCAAGGCGTCACGCATATCCGAATACCCGAGTTTGAAACACTCCTCAAACAGGGCCTCCGTCAGCGGCTCCTTCTCGAGCCGGTCGACAAAGGTCCACAAGGCGTCGCGACGGACGCTGTCGTCGGCGATCATCGCCCAGCGCACAAACAGTGTGCACTGAGTCCGCCAAAGCCGGTCCATTTCCCCGGCATCCGTCATCTTCCGCCCTGGACGCCAGGTCAGCATGTCCTCGATCGGCAGCAGGGCGCGGGGGCGCTGCTCATCCCGGCCGAAGGCCTCGGACTCCTGGCGGTTGATCCAGGTGGCCGGGTCGATGCGGAGGATGTCCTCGCGGAGATTGGACTGGGTGTAGACGCCGGCGATGCCGACGATCAGCCAGGCGGGAAGGGACGGCAGTCGCTGCTGCAGCAGCTGGCCGACCCGGTCGAGGGTGAAACTGAACGTGAGGGAGTCCTCCTCCGATTCGCGCACGATCACGAACACGCAGGTGGAGTCGACATCGAGCAGGCGCATGTTGGGCAGGAACCGGATGCGCGGGGTCTCGCGGCTGGCGCGGGCGCGTTCCTTTTCGGCGCTTTCGGTCGTCTCCTTGCGATCGCTCTCGCGGTTCACCATATCGGAGACGATTTCGTTGGAATTGGCCCGGTGGATATCCTCGTTGAAAAGAATGTACGCATCCGGCACCGACGAGCGGCCCTGGTACTTTTGCGGAATCAGCCAGGTCAGCAGGTGATGCTGGCGATAGTAGCGTCGCAGAAACTCCCGCGTGGTGCTGTCCGAGCAGACGGAGAGCACCTCCAGCCCGGGCAACTCGACGTAACGCCAGCGCAGCGGGGTGGCCGATCCCTCCACCATGAGCGGGGGCAGGTCGATGACCGGGCCTTCGGCCACCGGTTTGACCGCCTTGGTGGCCGCGCCGGCCGGAGTCGCCGGCGCCGCTCCGCGGGCCGAAGCGACGAAGGCCATGGCCACGACCGTGGCCAGGATCGCGGCCGCTCGCCGAAAGCGGTGTATCCAGCCGAGCATCATGATCCGTCGTGCTCCTTGGTGTCGCCGAGTTCGACCTTGTAGCGGTAGAACGTGTCGTTGAGGAAGTCCCGCAGGTAGACGAGCAGCGGGATGCGGATCGGCAGGTCGGGCCGATGAACGGCGGCGGGCAGCGGCTTGAAGTCGGCGGACGGGTTCTTCTTTTTCAAGGCCTTGAGCAGGGCCTGCGGGTGGTCGACCGAGACCGAGGTGAGGCCGGGGTCGTGGAGCAGCATCACGGGCCGAGTGAGTCGGTCGGCGTCGCTCAGCAGGGAGACGGGCCGCTTCCCCTGGTTGAAAAACCAGGACTGTGCCTCGCGATTCCAGTCGAGCGGATCGTACGGGGGAATGGGTTTCACGGGAGCCGGACCGGCACCGCTCCAGTTCTCCATTTCCTGGGCGTAGCGGGCGAGGGCTTCACGCTGGCGCCGCTGCTCGGCATTGCGTCGCGCGGCGGAGACTTGTCCCACCTGCTCGGGATGCGTGGGACCATTGATGCTGGCGGCGCCGCGGATCCTCTGGGGGTGGAGCGCGGTCGCGCGCAGCGCAAGGTAGCCGGCGGTGCCTTCGCCGATGACGGCCACCCGGCGCGCATCGAAGCGGGTCTGAGTGGCCACCCAGTCGATGGCTTCGAGGCACGCCTGGGCGGCCCGCTGGTCGATCGGGAGATCGCCCTTGGCCTGGCGGTAGTTGCGGCCGAGGCCGGTCGTGCCCGGCAGGTCGAGGTGCAGCACGATCATGCCGAGGTCGGCGATGGCCTGGGCGTCGCGGTTGAAGCCGGACGGAGTGCGCGGGCCTGGGATGTCATGCAGCCAGACAACCAGCGGCGGTTTCTCGGCGACAGCGACGCGGGGGACCGTGAGCCGACCGGTCAGGCGGTGTCCTCCCGGGGAGATCACATCGAAGGGCTGCGAGACGTGCGACTGGTCCTTTTCGATCCAGGGGGCGACCCGCAGGAACTCGACGAAACGACCGTCGCCGCGGTGAAAGACAAACAGCCGGCCCGGATCGTTGGAGGCAGCGACGCGGAGGAGAAAACGGGCGCGGGCATCGTCCCAGTCCAGGACCTGCACCTGACGCCGCGGAAATTTGGAGGCAACGAAGCGATCGACCTCCTCGAGGACCGGATCGACCCAGGTGGTGACCGGTTCGAGGGTACGGTGACGCACGCCGACGAGTTTCTTGGTGGCGCGGTCAAAAACCAGGGCATTCGCGGGACGGGCGAAGTCGAGATCGAGCGCGTCATAGCCGGCCGGCGCTTTGACGACAACACTCGTGCGTTGCGTCACGATGTCGAAGGCGAAGAGCCCATAGGTGTCGCTGCCGACATTCGACGCGTAGTAGAACACCGTTTGCTCCGGTCCGAAACCAATCGGAAACGACCGTTCCTGCAGGGCGGTGTCGGGGGTGATCTGGAAACGCAGCGGCTTGGTGGCGGGCAGGGCCTCGTCGAACGCGTCCCACTGCTCATAGAAGCTGGCCTCGGCGGCCTGGTAAAAGTAGATCTGTTGCGACGCGGGACCGGAGCGTTTGATGCGGGCGTGGCCGGCCCGGTCGTAGAGCACCACGCCGTCCGTCCGATCGGTGGTGCTGGCGTAGGATTCCCAGACCCCTGTATCCAGATCGAGTTTGGCCAGCTCGGCCAGCCGCACCCGGGCCGGCCCGCTGCCGCCCCCCAGTCCGCCGAAGCTGGCCTTGGGGCGGGCCGGGACACCGCCCTCGCCGCTGGCGTCGGCCGGCTCGTTTTCCGCAAACGGATTGGCGAGCGGTGAAAACGGATCCTGGTCGTCGGCGGTGACCTGGGAGACCCCTTCCACCCAGATGGCGTTGGGCTGACCATTGACCAGACCGACAAAGTGGGGGGCGCGTGGCGTCGCCTGGTCGGCTGACCACGGTTCGAACAGGGCGGAGTCGAGCAGCCGCCGCACCGACTTTTTGGAGACGTCGAGCACCCAGATCACTGGCGTGCGGGTGGCGAGGACCAGCCGGTCGGGGCTGACCCATTCCAGCGCGTCGACCCCGGCGTAGGGCAAGTCGTCGACGGAGAGTCGGACCTTGGCCGGTTCAGGTTCCAGCGTCTGCACCACGATGGAGAGCTGCCGATCCTCGTAGACCGCGAAGGCCACCCGCCGGCCGTCGCGCGACAGGACGGCGCGTTCCGCCTGGA
>JAEUGZ010000289.1 GCA_016794725.1 Opitutaceae bacterium
GGTGGCGGCCCTGGCTCCCCGTGCGCGGGCATTGGTGTTTGGATCGCTGGCGCTGCGATCAGAGGAAAACCAGCGCACCTTCACCCGGCTGGCGGCGGCGGTGCCAACCGCGGCGTGGCGCGTATTTGATGTCAATCTGCGAGCGCCCTTTGACGACCTGTCACGGGTTTTTCGTTACGCCCCTCTGGCGAACCTCCTCAAGCTCAACTCCACGGAGGCGGCCCGGCTGGCGGAGGCGCCTCGCGAAATGCCGGGAGAAGAGGAGCAGTACGCGCGGCGGCTGGCGGCGTCGACCGGCGTGCCCTTCATCTGCGTGACGGCCGGGGCGCGGGGAGCGGGACTGTTGCGTGCGGGTAACTGGATCTGGGAGCCGGGCCGGAAGGTGCAGGTGGTCGACACGGTGGGTGCGGGCGATGCGTTTCTCGCGCGGTTCCTCACCGGGCTGCTGACGGGCGGTTTGTCCGATGCCGAGCTCCTCGCGGCGGCCTGCCGCCGGGGAGAGTGGGTGGCATCGAAGGCCGGGGCCTGCCCGGAGGAGGAGGAGTGAGGGGTGATCGGACCGATCGGTCGGATCCGGCGGATTTTCTCTGACTCGCTCAGTCCACGATCTCGACCAGGCTGATTTCGAAGATCAGGCCTGAGCCGGCGGGCAGGCCGGCGACGGGCCGGTTCCCGTAGCCGAGTGCGGGTGGCACGAGGAGCTCGATCCGTCCACCCGGTCGGAGCAGCTGCACACCGGCGCTCATGCCGGGCACCAGCCGATCGAGACGGAATTGCGACGGGGCAGGGGTGCGATCGAAGACCTGGCCGTCCTTGGTGCGCCCGGTGTAGAGGATGCGCACCGTCGACGAGGGGGTGGGGGTCGGACCTTGACCGGGTGCGAGCAGGCGAAAACCCAGGCCGGTGGATCGAAACTCGAATCCGGGCTCATCGGCGACGGCGCCGAAGAGGGTCCGCCGTTTGGCCTGAAGGGCCTCGGCTTCACTGCGGGCCTCGGCGGCAGCGGCGGCGGCGGCCCGACGCTCGTCCGCGGGCCGTTTGATGCCGAACCACCAGACCAGCGCGGCGAGAAGCACGGCTCCGGCCAGGCCGAAGAGAGCGACCGGGGAGAGCGAGCCGCGGCGGGGAACCGAGGAAGGTCTTTGGACTTGTGAAGCCATGGACCCATTGACCACTCCGTCACCGCGCGATGCCGAGGAGGGCCGCCGCGGCGGTGAGATCCTCACGCGACTGTGCCTGGTATTTCTCCGGCAGGAACCGTCGGTCGGAACAGGCCAGCACCGCAGCCAGTTCCTGAAATGTGACGAGGCGTGGGTCGAGGGGATCGATGAACGAATCGACGCTGCCCTTCAGATCCTCAAGGCGGACGTCATCATCCCGCTTGGCCAGCACCGCCCGTTCCTTGGCGCGGATGAGGATGGCTTCCACGTCACTGCCCGTGAGCGCGCGGCTGCCCAGTTCAGTGCGGGCATAGACCAGCGTTTCCTCGCTCAGGGAGATTTTCTTCACCCGGCCGATCACGGTGAACAATTCGACCACCTCGTCGGGTGATTGAGCGGCGAAGAGCGGCACGCAGAGCCCGAAGCGACCCTGGCGTTTGAGGTCGATGGCCATGAGGTCCGGGCGTGACGTCATGGCGATCCACAGCTCGCGGCCCCGCAGGGATGAGTCTCCCAGGTGGGCGGCGAAGGCGGCGAAAACCCGGGAGGAAATGCCGCTGTCACCGTCGGACGAGCGATTGCCAAAAACCGCATCCGCTTCGTCGACGACGACAATGACCGGTCCGAGCGCGCGGATGGTCATGAGGATGCGCGCCTGCTGGCGCTCGGTCTCCCCCACCCACTTTGAGCGAAACTCCCCGATCTCCAGCACGGGCAGTCCGCATTCGCTGGCAAAGCAGTCGATGAGGAAGGACTTGCCCACACCGATGCGCCCGGGAACGAGCACGCCGCGCTCGAGTACGTCGTCCTTCTGGTTCTTGATCAACCAGGCCAGTTCGCGCAGCCGCGCCTTGGCGGCGGTGTGCGTCGCCACCTGGTCGAGATTGACGCCGGGCCGGGGGTCCTTGAAGCGGACGAGCCCCTGGCAGTACTCCTCGATCAGACGGCGTTTGCCGGCGCTCAGCCGTTCCGAGGTCAGCTTTTCTCCGGTGCGCATCGCAGTCATGACCAGCTGCTCGATTTGCAACAGGGAGAGCCCGGAAGTCCGGCGCGAGAGATCGTCGACGCTGAATTCCGTGGCATCGGCGAGCTGGGTCTCCCGGCCCGGTCGGTCGAACCACCCCGAGCCGATGAACTGCTTGCGCGCGGCCAGGTCGGGCAGGGCGATCCGGACGCTGGCGATATGAGGATTGCGAGTCAGGTCGCCATGCAGTTCCGACAAGGTTTCGGTCACCAGCACGACCCCGATGTCACCGAGCTGCAGTTCGGGTGCCGAGGCCCATTTCATCAACGTGACGAGGGCGCGCCGTTCGTCGACGCTGGCCCCCGATTCCTCGGAGGCGGGCACGATCTTCTCCGGGAACGTGACGACGAGGGTCACCCCGCGTTCCGTTCCCCGTTCCTCGGCGGCGCGCAGGAAGTAGCGGCGCAGCAGGGGGGCCAGTTGGAGAAAGTCACGGGGCGGTCCCTCCTGATGGTAGGCGGTGTTCTCCACCTCGTCGTAGATTCGCAGCCACTCGAAGAACCGCTGCTGCATGGCGGCGTTGCCGAAGGTCAGGCCCTCGCCCAAATCGTAAAACAGCAGCATGCCCCGACCGGCGAAGAGGCGGCGCGTCATGAAGGCCTGCAGCGAGACGAACTCGGGTTTGTCGCCGAGCGCGACCGGAAAGAGCTCAAAGATATTGCCGTGCAGCAGCAGCAGGCTGTGGGCCCCGCTGTTCCACAGCCGGGCCAGGTCGGCGGCCCACGGTGGAAGCGGGGCGCGGGAGGAGGCGGAAGGGAGGGCGGTGGACATG
>JAEUGZ010000312.1 GCA_016794725.1 Opitutaceae bacterium
AGAATCCAGGACACAGGGCGAAAGGAGACGCGCATGGGACAGGAAGGGGTGAAGCAGTCCCAGCGTCCGGCGATTCCGAAAGCGTGTAAACGGCATTCTCCACACCGCTCCCATCCCAACGCGCTCCAACCCCGTGCATCCAAATTCGTCACCAACTACCCAAGTCCCTGACGGACAGCCGCTGAGAACGCGGCAAAGTTGTCCACGAGCGGTGTGCCTTCAGCGCCGGTCATCCGAATCAGTGAACGTTCATCCTTGAATCCACTGCCGGTGACCAAACACACCACCGGATCGTCCGGCGCAATCTCGCCCCGGCGGAGCGCCTGCGCCGCACCGGCCAGCGCCACGGCTCCGGCGGGTTCGGAGAAAATCCCCTCCTCGCGGGCCATCCGCGCCTGCCACGCCCAGACGGTCTCGTCGTCCACCACATACCCCGGCCCGCCGGAGGCGCGGCAGGCGGCGACCACGGAATCGCCATCGAGCACACTGCCCACCTGCAGTCCGCTGATCTGGGTCTTCGACTGCACCGCGCGGGCCTTGGCCGACCCCTCTCGCAATGGCGTCGCAATCGTGTCATTTCCCTCCGGCTGGACGCAGTGGACGTGCGCCGCCGATCCCCACGCGGAAAAGCCCCGGGCCACCGCCAGCGTGAGCCCGCCCGCGCCGGCGGGGGAAAACACCTGCAGCGGCCCCCCGCCCAGCGTATCCGCAACTTCAAACGCGAGGGTCTGCACCCCCGCCATGCCGAGCGGTGAAAACGTGAAGGCACTTATTTCGTATCCAGCCTTCAACTCGGCGGCCAGTCCGCCCAGCCCGGCCATGACCTCGCCGCTGACGGACGGTGAAACGCCAAAATTGCGGATGCGAAACAGCTTCGCCCCGTAAGCCGCCATCTGCCGGAGTTTGCCCTCCGGCGCCCCCTCCACGATCGCGAGGTAGCAGGGCATGCCCGCCCGGGCGCAGTACGCCGCCAGCGCCGCTCCGGTGTTGCCGCTCGAGGTCCCCAGGCAGGCGCGAAATCCGCGGTTCCGGAGATGGCTGATCGCGGAGGCGGCGAAACGGTCCTTGTACGACCCGGTGGGATTGCTCCCCTCGCACTTGAACCAAAGGTTCTTCAGTCCGAGAGCCGGCCCGATCCGCACAGACCGGACCAGGGGGGTGCCGCCTTCACCGAGCGTCACGGCGGTGTCGGACGGAGGGGCTCCCCATTTTTCAGCGTGTTTCCAAAGGTGCATGATCGTCGGTGGGTTCGAAGCTGTGGTTCAGGCCCAGGGGCCCTCGGGTTGCGAGACAAAGCCGGTGTGCAGGGTCGTGCTGACTTCGCCGCCCGCCGGGACGGTGAGCACTGCGCCGGCGCGGACGAGGTCCGGGAAGCGTCCCACGGGGGAAGTGCTCGGCTGGAGGGTGACGAGCTGGCCCGCCCCCCACAGGGGGTAACAGCACGGTCCGCCCCCACGCGCCCACGACCAGGCGTAGGGAAATTGCTGCGCGTCCCACTCCATCACAAAGCCGAGCTTGAGCTCCGCATTCCAGAAACAGCCCCGGCCGGTCGCAAAGTCCGTGAGCTGAACAGAGTGGTCGTGCCCGCTGTCCGCAGCCGGCACCCGGCTGCAATCGCGCAACTTGCCGGTTTCACGCTCCGGGACGTGCGGCCACGGCCCCTCAAAACCCGAAACCAGCTGAAGCTGGCTGGGGTCGTCCGCCTTGAAGACGCGCACCGTCCGCGCCGACGTCACCAGTTGCGCTCCGTCAATGAGCGGCCCGCTGAACGCCGGGTGCTGCAGCCAGGCCACCGGCAAGGCCCGCGCGGCCCGATTGATCACCGTTTCCGTCCAGATCAGCCGGGGACTGCCCGCCTCGAGGCGCAGGGTGCGGCGGTAGCCCAACGGCGTGCGCACCGACCAGCCGAGGAGCGTCACCTCCACATGGGTGCGCGCACGGTCGGTGCGCTCAACCGTCCAGGGCAGGCTGCGGAGTTCGCCATGCGTGCCAATCGGAGCGCCAAAATAGTCACCGGGGAAAAAGCCCGTGGGAAGGGAAACGTACCAGCTGCCATCCATCACATCGAAGAGGTCACTGCCGCCTCCCATCGGCTGGTCGAGCACCCGGGATCGCGGAGGCTGGCCGTAGGGGTTGCGCCACAGGACATCGATGCCGCTGGGTCGGTGCACGTAGCTGACAATCGCGCCGCCCTGGTCCGGACAGAGCACGATCTGGCAGTGTTGATTCTCGAGCGACAGGCATCGCCGGCCCTGATCCTTCGTCACCCGCAGCACTGGTTTGATTGCTTTGCCAGTCGCCCGGGGTTGCCGCGACGAAGATCGCCCGCTTGCTTGGGTGCCGGATTTGCGTGATTTCGTTTTTTTCATGGCCGCTTCCTCTCTGCCCAAAGGTCTAGATTTCTCCCAACTGCCGGCGGGGTTTCACACCCTGCGGTTCTCCACCCGGGGAGCCGGCTTCACCGCCTTTGTCTGGCGCGGCGGCCCCGGCCCGGTGCTGGTGGTCAATGGTGCCACGCATGGCGACGAATATGAGGGCCCCACCGTGCTGCGTCAATGGACGGAAACCTGGCGCCCGAAGGACCTGAATGGCACGGTCGTCTTCATCCCGGTGCTCAACGAAGCCGCATTCTTCGCCGGCCAGCGGTGCCACCCCGACGATGGGGGCAATCTCGCCCGCTCGTTTCCCGGTCGCGCCCGCGGCCGGGTCAGCGAACGGCTGGCATGGCTCTTCGACACACAGGTGCTGTCGCAGACCCAGCACTACGTCGACTTGCACCGCGCGGGCGCCTCGTACCAGCTGCTGCCCTGGGTGGGCTACGTCACCCAGAGTGGAAAACTCGAGAAGACCCAGCGCGCGATGTCGGCCGCCTTCGACCGGTTCTGGTGCTGGTCCGGGCCGTTCCTGCCGGGCCGCACCCTCAGCGCCGCCTTCGCCCGGGGTGTGGCCGCGATCTATGTGGAATGCCAGGGCGCGGGCGGGGTGGACGCCGGTGATGCCGCCGCCCTCGACCAGGGACTCCACCACGTGCTGGTCCAGCTTGGATACCTTCCGTCCCGCCGCCCGCTCAGGTTGCGGAAACAGGTGGAACGGGTGACGCGCGATGTCGACGAAGCCCACCTGCAGGTGCACCACCCCGCGCCTCACGACGGGCTGTTTGTCCCGACGATCACCCTTGCCGCCTCGATTCGCCGCGGACAGGTCGTCGGCGTCGTTCATCCTCTGACCGGCACCGGCGTCACGGTGGTGAAGGCGGAAAGCACGGGCCGGGTCGTCCTGCTGCGCCGTCAGCGCTCCGTCAAGAAAGGCGATGCGCTCGCCACCCTGGCGCCGATTTGACGCCGGGGTCACGCGAGCAGACCGCCGTCGACCAACCAGGTCACGCCGGTGACAAACGCGGCCTTGTCGGAACACAAAAACGCCACCGTCTCGGCCACATCCGCCGGACGGCCGCGTCCGAGCGGGGTCTGGTTGACGACATCGGAAACCACCCCGCGCGACGTCAGCGCGGCATCCACCTGGTCGGAGGTGTGAGTCTGGATGTCGCCCGGTGCCACCGCCACAACGCGGATATGATCCACCGCGAGTTCCTTCGCCATCGACTGCGTCAACGAAGTCATCGCCGCCTTGGTCGCGGCATAGACCAAGGCTCCCCGCTGGGGTCGGAACGCGTTGATCGAGGAGATATGGATGATCACTCCCCGGCCCGAGGCCCGCAGATGGGGCAAGGCGGCCTGGCAGCAGAAGATCAGGCCGGTGATATTCACCCGCAGGATCTCGTCGACATGGGCGGGCTGGACCGACTCCAGCGATGAGATGGCGGCCGGTCCGGTGATGGCCGCGTTGTTCACCAGCACGTCCACCCCGCCGAGCGCCTCGGCAGCCTGTTGGATGAACGCCTGGCACTTGGCCACGTCGCCCAGTTCGAGCGGCAGGGCGACAATTCGGTCGCCGTACAGCTGAAGCAAAGGATCCGCCGCCCCGGCTTTGCGGTACCCGATGGCCACGCGCGCGCCCTGAGCCAGGAAGACCTCGGTGATCGCCCGACCAATGTTGGTGGCGCCGCCGGTCACAATCACACGAAGGGGTTTCATGGTCGAAAACGTGATTGTTCGCAGGCTATTCCCGTTGGCGACGCGCCGCGGTGTAGGCCTCGATGTAGGCTTTGCACTCTGCCGTGAGGGGATAGCCGAGGAAGCTCGCGGACGTGGAGAACATGACCAGGCACTGCAGGGAGTACTTCAATCCGGTGAGCCAGCAGGCGATCGATTCACCCCCGTAAATTCCGAAGAGCACGGCCTTCATCAATGTATCCTCCGCCTTGGCTTCCGCGATGCGGCCAGCCAAAAAGTGAGCGCCGATCCGGCGCATGTAGGGGGCCGCCACCACGGCGCCACCGAACATGAACCCATCGTAACCCGCCTCCAAATACTCGATCGCGCAAAACTCATCGCCGTTGAACAGCTTGAGCCCCGGACGCTTCGCCCGCGCCGCCAGCGCCGCCGCCCGCCGCGAGGGAGCACCCGAACTGTCTTTCACGAACTCCACCTTCGGATGAAGAAACACCGACTCCAGCCGGTCCTCGGCGATCGCGAGGGGTCGGCGCGCCCCGAGGTCATAGATGCCCACCGGCAGGGGACTGACCGATGCGGATTCCAGAAAGAGTCCCGCCACCCGTTCCGGTGTGGCGTTGAGCAGGGTCGGAGGATGCGCAATCACCACATAGTCGGCACCGGCCGAGGCCATGTCATTCATGTTGTCACGAATGCGCGGCACCGAATTGTCCGACACCTGAGCTGCAATCTTGATGCGACCGCCGGCCGCCTTGCTCGCCGCTTCCACCAGGCGGATCCGCTCCCGATTGGGGAGCCACGGGCCTTCGCCGCACGTGCCCGCGAGGAAGAGCCCCTGCAGACCGTCGGCGACGGCCGCCTCGACCATTCGTCCCACGGACGGGACATCGACCTCGAGGGTGGATGTCAGCGGTGTCGGGGAAGCCGACCAGGATTGCACGGATGCGGGTTGTTTCACAGCGTTCAGAAAGACAAACGGAACCTCGCCAAAACAGCGAAATCCACTGGTAATACGATATGAGCAGCTCCCGCAGTCCTTTCGATCTGCCGCACCGGCTTTCGCTCTCCGCCCAAACCGCCGCAGCCATCCGCAAGGCGATTGAACAGGGGCTGTGGGAGGGGCACGTACCCAGCGAACGCCGGCTTTGCGATGTTTTCAAGGTCAGTCGTCCGACCGTGCGCACCGCCTTGCACGCGCTCGCCAAGGAGGGCTGGCTGGAGATCCGGCAGGGCTGCCGCAACCGGATCCTGCCGCGCCGCAAGCAGGCGGCGACGCCGCGCAATCGGGTGATCGGGGTGATCTCGGCGGAACCGGTGTCCCAGCTCGCCCATGCCTCTTTCAACGGAGTCACCGCCTTACGTACCACGCTGGCCGACCACGGCTTTGCCACGGAAATGCTGGTCTGCCAGGCGAACCGCCCCTCCACCCAGCGTCGCAAGATCGAGGCGTTTGTGCGGGAGCACCGGGTGCACGGCTGCGTGCTCATGTCGGTCAGCAAGGAGGTCCAGCAGTGGTTCATGGAACACGGGGTTCCCGCCCTGGTGCTCGGATCCTGCCATCCCTCCGTGCGCCTGCCCTCGATCGACGTCGACAACCAGTCGGTCTGTCGTCACGCGGTCGGCGTCCTGCTCGGCAAGGGTCACCGCTCCGTCGCCCTGGTCCTGCCGGACACGCAAATGGCGGGCGACCTGGCCAGCGAGACCGGTTTTCTCGAAGGGGTCCAGCGGCACCCGCAAAAGGAGGAGATCACCGCCGTGGTCATCCGCCATGACGGCACCGCGCTGCACCTGTCATCGCGACTGGACGTTTACTTCCGGTCTGCCACCCCTCCCACCGGCCTGCTGGTCGTCAAGCCGTGGCATGTCTTTTCCGTGATTCTCTACCTGTTGAAGCGTGGCTTGACCATGCCCGACACCGTGTCCCTGATCGCCCGCGACCAGGACCAGCTTTTCAGCACCGTGCTGCCGTCCATTGCTCACTACCCATTCGACGATCACACCATGGCGCGTCGACTTTCCCGTCTGGTGCTCAAGCTGGTCAACGAGGGCGGACTGCCGGCGGAACCGCACCTGATATTCCCGCGTCACTTTCCCGGCGAGTCCGTCAAACCACCCCGCGGCCACGCGTGAGCACGAACGAGACGAACTCCAGTCATCGCGCGGTGGCAAACGAGGGCAGACGCCAGCGTTTCATCCGGGCGCTCAACTATGTGAGTCTGGCCTGCGGCTTTGCCGCCCTGGCCGCTCTGGTGGTCCTCATCGGCTGGCCCCTCAACGAAACCGGCCATTTCCGCCTGCGCCTGGGCTGCAATCTCGCCCTGGGCGCCTTCGTCGTGCAGGAAACCATTCGCTTCTTCCTGCAGGTCGATCGACGCGCCTACCTGAAGGCACGCTACTTGGAGGTGGCGCTGGCCGCTCTCGTCGCCGTTGAACTGCTCGCCGGAAAATCAGTCCTGTCGTGGCTCGGCAAGCAGGTGTCAGGATTGCCAGGATCCAATCTCACGCTGCTCTACCTCGCCGGCAGCCAGCTCACGCTCATCGCGCTCGTCGGCTTGAGAATCCTGCGCGAGCGCCAGCTCTTCGCCACGCGCCGGTTCACACCGGGCATGGTCTTCCTCACCAGTTTCGCCGCGCTGATTGCGATCGGAACCCTCCTTCTGAAAACCCCCAAGGCCGGCACCCAGGTGCCCCTGTCCTGGATCGACGCCTGCTTCACCGCGACCAGCGCCACCTGTGTGACCGGACTTTCCACGGTCGACCTTCCCACCACCTTTTCCCGACACGGACAGTGGATCGTGCTGGGATTGATTCAGCTCGGCGGGCTCGGTGTGATGACTCTGACCTACTTCTTCGCCTACTTCCTCGCCGGAGG
The DNA here is from genome assembly GCA_016794725.1 of Opitutaceae bacterium. Lineage (GTDB taxonomy): Bacteria > Verrucomicrobiota > Verrucomicrobiia > Opitutales > Opitutaceae > UBA6669. Next base: position 6,946 of record JAEUGZ010000312.1, read on the forward strand.
AGTCTCACTGCGCAGCCGCATCGCCCTGCAGGACTTGCTGAGCGAAGAAAACCTCGCCCACATCGGCACCGTCCTGGGGGTCGTGGTCGGCTTCACGTTGCTCATCGAAATTGCCGGCGCCCTCCTGATCCACATGAGCATGCAGGGCTCGGGACTGCCGCCGGGGGAACTCGTTTTCTTCTCCCTCTTCCACGCCGTCTCGGCGTTCTGCAATGCGGGTTTCTCCACGCTGAGCGGAGGGCTGGCCGATGCCCGGGTGGTCGACCGAACCGGCATGCTCGCGACCGTCCTCGGGTTGATCATGCTCGGTGGCCTTGGCTTTCCCGTGATCAAGAACCTCTGGCTGGTGTCGTACACACGGGTTTGGCGGCTCTTCCTCCCCAGTCGCGCGCCCCTGCCCCGACTCAGCACCAACAGCCGGGTGGTGCTCACGACCACGGTTGTCCTCATCCTCGGCGGCACGCTGGCCATCGGACTGACCGAGTTTATTTTCGGATATGGCGAACATACCGAGTCCAAGGTGTTCACCAGTCTTTTCCACTCGATCACCACCCGCACGGCCGGGTTCAATGTGACCGCGACCGAAAAACTGCTTCCCGCCACCGCCGCGGTGATGATGGCCCTGATGTTCGTCGGCGGCAGCCCGTCCAGCACCGCGGGCGGCATCAAGACGACCACCCTGGCGGTCGCGTTCCTTTCACTTCGCCGCATCCTCATGGGACGGGCCGACATCGAGGCCTTCGGACGGAGGCTGGAGCCGCAGGTGGTGGATCGGGCCCTGGCCATCCTCCTTCTCTCCATCGCCTTCATCACCGTCGTGACCGTGCTGCTGTGCATCCTCCACCCGGAACTGCCTCCCGCCAACCTGGCCTTCGAGGCGGTCAGCGCGGTCAGCACGGTCGGGTTGACCCGAGGCATCACTCCCCAGCTGGGCCCGGGCGCAAAAGTGGTCCTGATCGTCGCCATGCTGGTCGGGCGGGTCGGCGTTCTGGTTTGTCTCGTATCCATCCTGCCCAAACGTCGTTCCCCCGGCTACCGCCTCCCGCAAACGACCGTGGTCCTCACCTAGTCTTCTGTCCCGACCCTCCCCTTCCTCCTCATGAAATGCTGTGTCATCGGTCTCGGTGTATTTGGCCGGAATCTCTCCCGCTGCCTCGCCCAGCTTGGGGCGGACGTGCTCGTCGTCGATCGCAAGGACGAGAACATCGCCAGCATCAAGGACGACGTGGGCGCGGCCGTGGTCATGGACTTTGCCGACCCCACGCCGCTGGAGTCCCTGCCCATCGCGGAAATGGACGTGGTGGTGGTGGCGATCGGCGACAAGTTCGAGGATTCGATGGCCATCACAGTGAAAGTCCAGGAGCTCGGCCCCAGGCAGATCGTCTGCCGCGTGCTCTCCCCGATGCATGAGCGGATTCTGCGTTTGATGAAGGTGGATCGGCTCGTGGTCCCGGAGGAGTACGCCGCCCGCGGACTGGCGCACTCGCTGCTCATGCGCGGTGTCGTCAACGGCTTCGACATGGGCAGCGGGCATGCCATCATCGAAGCGCGCGCGCCCGCTCACCTGGTGGGCAAGAACCTGTCCGGCACGTCGTCCCTCTTCCGCGATGCCGGGGTGCGGCTCATCACCATCAAGCGGGTCGAACGCTCGGCCTTGGCCGGATTTCTTTCGCCCAATCAGGGCGAGGAGCGCCGGGTGACCCTGGGCGTGGTCGAACTCTCCGAACCGTTTCGAGCCGACGATGTCTTTGTCCTCTTCGGCCGGGAAAAAGGGCTTCGCGCCTTCCTGGAGGGCCAGCCGTCAGGTTGACGCAGCCGCGGGTGCAATCGCCCGGGCGCGCAGCTGCGCTTCATACCCCGTGGCCTCCACGTCGCGGGCCAGCGCGTAGTAGAACGCGGGCTTCTTGAAGGGACGCTGGTTCGGGACGAACTCCTTCCGCGCCAGTCCGAGGGCGGTCGAGTTGCGCCGCAGCAACTGCGCATTGATGTCGAGGTACATCGCCGAATTCCAGGGCGCCGCATGCCGCGGATCGCGATTGGCCTTGAGGGCGGAAGTGACGACCGCCACCGACGTCGCGAGCAGTCCCAGCCGTGACAACACCATGCGATCGAAGACCGTTTCCCCGCCGTTTTCCCGGGCAAACAGGTGCGCCACCAGGGCCGTTCCGCCCCACGCGAGTGCGAGCGACGTCGAATACCGCGCCAGTGAAAACCAGGGGATGTGCTGAAGCTTCGCATTGGGCACGCACCGGGAGAACATCTCCGCCACCGCGGTGTGCGAGAATTCGCGTTCGCCGATCAGGAGCGGCACATTGGCCGACCGGGTCCAGCGCAGGAGTTCGTGGGCGCGGAAAAACGTCGCCGGCCCGTCGCCAAATCCGTGGCGGTCGAAGCGCTCCATCTCGTGAGCGCGAATCCGTCCTCCCTTGAGGATTTCATCCACCAGCGGATTCTGGGTCGCCTCGTCCGTGAAAAAGGCGCGCTTGCGCAGCATCACCTCCGCACAGGCTTCGTCCGACAGCGGAAGAGCATGGCGGTTGTCGGCCGAGCGGCACAGGGTGTAGAGGGTGTCCATTCCAGAGAGTTCGCCAATGGGCTGAACTTGAGCCTGCTGCGTGCCGTCCGTCGGGGCAAGGAGCTTCCCTGTCTCCCCTCGCCCCGCCGGTGCTGCGCCAGCCCGCCTCCCGGACACCGCGCCGCGTCGTTCCCCGCTCACCCGCCGCATCGGAGAGCTCCACCAGGACCACCCCGCCGCTTGTCCGGGCGCCGGTGACATGAACCGTGGAGCCGCCGGGCGCGAGGGTGACGAGCCGGCCGGCATCCTCGCGCTTCTCCTCGAGCGCAAAGGCTCCGAGCAGTGATCGGACGCTTTAGACGCATCGCGGGTTCAGTGGGCACACGGAGGATTAGCCACAAAGAACACAAGGAGCACAGAGAAGGCACAGTGGTCAGCGATCAGACGTGAGCCGGCATTCCCATTCGAACTTCACTCTTCGCCCTTCGAACTTCCCGCCCCGCGGGCCGGGCCCATTCGTCATTCGGAATTCGTCATTCGTCATTCCAGCCCCCCGGGCTGGCCCCGCCCTTCCCACTTCGGCGCGCTCCGCGCTGCTCCTGGACCGCGCATCGTCCCCCGTTGGAGGTGGCCTCGCTGAGGCCGCGACGGGACCTCCCGGTCCCGCCCTCGTTACCCTGTCCTTTCGACGGTACGCCAACCCCGCGGCGTCGGCGACGCCACCTCCAACCGCATCCGCCCTTCAAGCCGACGGTTCCGACTGCGGTCAGGCGCAAGGTCTCGGCCTTTCGCGAAACCCAGCAGCCATGTTCCTCCACACCCCTCCCGGATTCACCCAGAATTGCCCATACAGAAGAAGGTATTGACAGCCCCCCCTCCAAACTGGATTTTGACCCGCTCTGCACGGCGGTCATAGCTCAGTTGGTTAGAGCACAAGATTGTGGATCTTGGGGTCGCGGGTTCGAGTCCCGTTGGCCGCCCCATTTTGATAGCGAGGAAGTTACGAAAGATCAGAGCGCGATCGACAACGACCGGCGCCAGCACGGCGTCCTAAGTTCGTCGTGGCACCTTACCCGACCCGGCCGCACCTCGGAGCCCGACCCCCGCGGGAAATTCGTAAACCCGCCTCCAAAAAGCAGGCTCCAGGGGCGTTGGCCCGCATTCAGCCCCCCACACCGTGGCTGCGGCTTCAGCCGCAAACCGCGGTCCAACCGCTCGGTTTCAGCAGTTTAACCACGGAACGCACAAACTACACAGAGCCTTGGCCACCACCGACCTTCGCGTCTCCGCGTCTTCGCGCTTATCTTCCGCATTCGAACTTCACTCTTTGACCTTCACTTTTCCAGCCCCCCGGGCTGGCTCCGCCCGTCGCGTCTCCGCGTCTTCGCGCCTATCTTCCGCTTTCGAACTTCCCTCTTCGCCCTTCGAACTTCCCGCCCGCGGGCGGGCAGGCTCATTCGTCATTCGTCATTCGTCATTCCCGCCCGCCCCGCGGGCGGGCCACCTTCTTCCCGTTCGCGTCCGCGAGTCTTCGCAGCCCATCAGAGATGCGCCCGTCCGCGGCCACTCGCTCCCAGAAACACACGGCCGCCGCCGCGGCATCGGACCAAACGTCCGCGACCGCCGCCAGCGGTAGAACCGGTGAAAACTCCCGCTCCGACAGATCGCCCTGGGAGCCGGGGGCGTACAGCATCGGCAGCATGTCGTAGACCGGTGCGAGGCCAAACGGTGGAGCGTCACCGAACCAAAAGCCAACGTTCTCCCGGTGCATGTCCGTGTTCCCGATCAACGCTCCGAAACACCACACCCACCGCAGCGTCCGCGCATCCGCTTCCGACGTCCAGCCTTCGCGCGACAGATGCGCAGACGCGCCGACCCAGTCGGAGGAGGTGCCGGTGACCCACGCATCCTCCAGGCCCCCAAGGGAGAGTACGCTCCGCCGCCCCACCGCACCCAAACGGTCAAATCGTTCCACCTCAAGGAAGCGTCGCCCAGCAGCATCCAAAATTTCGGTACGAGCGACACGAACGCCCCTCTCCCCGAGCGTCTCGAGCGCGAGGTGCTCACACCCCAACAAATCCGCCCAGCGCTGCGACACCGGCGAAGCCTCCGCAGCAGAAAACTTGACGATCACCGGACGGAATTCACCGGACGCCCGCGTCACCGTGGCCAGAAACTTGGGCTGCTCCCCGCCGGCCGAGGATCCGATCCACCCGCCACGTTGGACCGCCGTGGCGAGCTCCGGATAGACCCGTTCGCGATCCCCCACCCGGATCGCATCCTTCGCGACCCGCTCCGACCGTCGAACCGCGCGCTCCATGGCGCGATCTCCCACCACGATATCGCCCGGGAGATCGTCGCCCTCCATCAAGAAGTAGGTCAGGGCATCGTCATCGCTCCACCGCCGCAGGTCGGGAGTGACGCCGTACCGTTCCGCCAGCCCCTGCACCAGACTCCGACCCAGAAAACCCTGAGGACGCACCTCCTGCAAAAAGAACGGCAGCCCCGAAAACACCCCATCGGCATACTCACCCGCCATCCACGAGGGCACGTCATCCGCCGACACAAACCGGAACCCACCGTGGAGTGCTCGGAGCATTCCCCACACCCGGTGCACCCCTCGTTCATTCACCCGATAGACCGGCCACTCCCAGCCGAGCGAGCGAACCTCCCGCCGCAACGCATAGCGCGACCGCCGTGCCGCCCCGATCCGTTCCACCGAAGCCCCCAGCCCCTTCACCATCCGCGACAACGTCGGCGAACTCACCCCCAGCCGCCCCAAGATCTCGCCGCCCCCCATCACCCCACCCGCCTGCAACAACAGCGAAAGCCGCAAAGAATCGAGAGCAGGTCGAGGCATGATAGTGAAGAGATAATACGATAGATATGATAACCTTTAATATCTGTAAAGCATGGAGTTGGCGATTAATGCGGTATCTTAGTGAAGAGATCTGTCGACGCCTTCGAACGCTCCCCCCACCGCCCTCGGTCCAGAGGTCATCAGTCGTAGAGCAGCGACCAGCGATCCCCAAAGTGGCTGCGGCTTCAGCCGCAATCCCCGTCCGAAATCAGAGATCAGATATCAGCGATCAGACGTCAGCCGAACTTCACTCTTCCAGCCCCCCGGGCTGGCTCCGCCCTTCAAACTTCCAGCCGGTCCCGTACTGGCCCCCACCGACCTTCGCGTCCGACCGTCGCGTCTCCGCGCCTTCGCGCTTATCTTCCGCTTTCGAACTTCACTCTTCGACCTTTGAACTTCCCGCCCGCGGGCGGGCGGGCTCATTCGTCATTCGGAATTCGTCATTCGTCATTCCAGCCCCCAAATGCGGCTAAAGCCGCAGCCACGTTGATTGCCCTACGACCGCACGGAATATTCCGATCCGCATTCGGTGCATTCTGTGCATTCTGTGGTCCAACAGCCCGGAGTTCAGAAGTTTAACCACGGAACGCACGGACTACACAGAATGTTCGGAAGCCTGGAAACACTCGCAGGACCACCGACCTTCGTCTCCGACCGTCGCGTCTCCGCGCTTCCGCGCTTAACGTCCGCTTTCGCACCTCACTCTTCGAACTTCGCACTTCCCGCCCCGCGGGTGCAGGCCCATTCGTCATTCGGAATTCGTCATTCGTCATTCCGCCCAGCGCGGGCTGGTTCCGCCCTCCGATCTCCGACTGACCGCTGACCTCCGA
>JAEUGZ010000326.1 GCA_016794725.1 Opitutaceae bacterium
CGGGCCCGGCCACGAGAAGCTCGTGCACGGCATGAACCCAGTTCTCTTCCTTGGTGCCCTTGGCGTACTCCCTCAAATCGACTTCGTAGGCGCGGCGCGTGTGCTGGGTTTGTTTGCGCAGCCAGGTGTCGAGGACCTTGGCGACCTGGGTAACGACCACACGGTGGGATTTCATGGGAGTCACCCTCGGGGCGATACTCCGATGCTGTCAAGGTTCCGATAATGGAACTTATCAGAACCTTGTCGAGGGACAGGGACATCGACCTGGAAGGCTACTATGCGGCCAACCAGCTATATTTTGTCGGCCGAGATTCCGACAGCTCGTGCGAGGGCGAGTTGGCGACCGTCGCAGGTCAGAAATTTCGTGGCCCGGATGCTGCTAGCCGCTGCGACATGCAACAGGTCAAGCGAGCGCACTCCCAAGGTTGTCGTGTGGCTGGCGCTGAGTTTTTCGGCAAGAGCCAGCACGTCCGGCCAAATAAGCGACGTTTCAATGAGATCGCCGGCGGCGAGGTCATTCTCTATACGAGCCAGCGCCTTGTCCGCGACACTCCCGGAGCAGTTTCCGCGGAACACAGAAAGGCGGATCGCGTTATGCAGCTCACAGCGCTGCCATGACGTGAGGGCGAGCACCGTCGAATGCTTGGACAGGTAAGCGACTGCCGCGGCCGTGTTGGCGTCATGCAGAACTATTGAGAACAGGAACGAAGTGTCGGCGTAGATCATCGTTTCGGTCAGTAGCGATCCCGGTCCTGTGAAACCAAATCAGCACCGGAGATTGCCAGCATCGGCTGCTCTTGAAGCTCGGCGAGTCGCATGGTCAGATTAGTCCAAGGCCTTCTTCGTTTTGACGGCTTGGATGGGGTCGGGGGCGCCAGGGTCGCGACGACCTTACGTCGGGAAGTGATGGCAACAGTTTCGCCATTGCGGATATGTCGCAAAACCTCGGGGAATGCGTTTCTAACCTGGCGTACGGTGGCGGTTCTCATTGTATCACTAATATGTCTCACGAAAGCAGACAGTCAAGAAGGGACTCGAGGAAGTTGCTCTGTTGTCCCGGGCGGTTGCCGACTAAGGTTGAACGCTGCAATCGTCGATGGGCTTCCTCAACAGACACCCCTTGCGCAGTAGCGCGCGCCTGTTGCGTCCTCAGGTCGAGATCGACTACAGACGTCGCTCGACTTCGTTCTGTTCAGCCGTTTCGAGGCGATTCTGGAGATCGCAAACCAAGGCCTATAGGTCATCAGCGAGTTTGCAGAGGCGCATTACATCCGCACCGCCGGGCGGCAACCGGCCAAATGACTGATCGCGACCGTAAGGGCGGGGCTTGTACTTCTCGCGGAATGAGGTGGTGATTTCGAGGGAAATCGGTGATGAGGCCCAAGTTGGCGGAGCCGCTATGCCTCCTGACATAAAGCACGTGACGACGGAGGGATTCATCTTTGTATCGATCGCGCTCCCCTCGCCGCCGTCAACCATCAGCCCTCTGCTTGAACTTCTTTAAACGCAGGGCGTCTACCCGATTTTCGAGCGTGGCTGGGTCATTCTCCACAGAAGGAGCCAAGCCAAAATCGCCGAAATGACGCCCAGACCGAAGCTGGCGTGGAATCCGTAGAGGTCCGTGAGTCGGCCGTGCAATGCGAGAGCGGCGCTGCTCAACGGCCCGACCAGCAAAAGGAGCGCGAGGTTTCGTGTCGTCGAAGAAGGCATGGAGATTGAAATAACATAGTTGGCAAAATAGACCCCTCCTAGCTCACCAGCACCCATCAAACCAAAGGTTGCCATGTAGAGTGGACCCGAAACCAAGAACGGCCACAACGCCCCCAAACCCACCAGCACCACCGTCGCAATCATGGCACTCCGAGGTCCATAGCGTTGCGCCAAAGCACCAACGCCAAACCCGGCCAGCGCCTTGCATCCAAAGCGTAGGGCCATCACCAAACCCGCCAGCTCAAGCGGAGAACGGCCGACGGCAACGCGAGTGAAAAGCGACAGGTCTGTGAGTGTGCCGAGTGTTACGTACCAAAGAAAAAATCCTCCTACCGCGGCCGCCAGTCGGCTGTCTCGAAAAAGTGCACGGGCGCAATCTGCGATGTAGGTGAAAAACGGAGTTCCTGGCTCAGGTACGGCGGTTCGGAGTTGAAGTCGTCCGGATAACCAGGCGCAGGCCGCAAGGCAGGGGAAGGCGATGAGATAGAGCACGCCAAAACTATGCGGATGCTCCAAGCCCGGCAGCCTGTCGGTTAAGACCTGCTGAGCGACCAGTGAGCCGGCCACCGCCGCAACGGGACCGAGCCCGAATCCGAACTTCAGCGCCCAAGCGCGTCCTGACTCGGTGGTGCCCCGGGCGAGGCATTTGAAAAGGTACACGTTGGTGACCGTGGAAGAGACGCCGAGCAGAAGCCCTTGCCCAATGACTGTAGCGATGCGAAGCCACGCCGGCGCCGGAACAAACACGACGACACAGACGAGGAACATCGACGCAGCCGCGATCGCGAAGCACCACGCCATGGCTTTGCGCTCCAGCCGCGGGGGCACGAGCCAGGCACAGAAGATTGGGAAAATGCCGCCCAAGAGGTAAGCGGCGGATGGAAGGTTTGAGACGGTCGCGCTCGCTCCTAGGCGGTCGCAGAAGGCCGCCTGCACTACTCCGATATAGAACACCGGTGCCGAAAAATAGATCAGCAACTCCATCACGATGAAAGTCCTGCCGTTGGCCCGGTCAATCGCCGGGGTAATTTCACGCAGGTCTTCGCTGACGGCGGCCATGATGGACTATCGTGTCGCCTGGCGGCTGGCGGGCAATTCCAACCGACCGATCTGGAATGTCGCCGGGTGCCACAATCGTTTTCCGCCCTCCCCTCCCAGGCAATAGATCGAGTTGCCGTCGGCCACGCCCATCGGCCACGCCGAAGGATCGAGCAATGGGGAGAGCGAAGCCTGCCGGCCAGTGACAGTATCGTATACGGAGACCTCGGCGCGCATCAGCGCCGGCGCACCCATGGCAGCATCCACTGTTCGCTGCCGCTCATTGGCCAGCGTCTCTTCCGACGAGTACACGTACGATCGAGTACCATCCACGCTCCACGTATTCGAATACTTGTAACCACCCAGCAACACCAGGTATCGATCTGATACAACCACAGCTCGGGAGTTCGCGTTATCGCGGGTCGGCGCGAGTGGGTCCCATCGATCCGTCGGCGGATCATAGCGCCAGTTGCCCTCTGCATTGAAATACCACTCGTTCAAGTCCGAAACGCCGCCCGTTGCCCCGGAACGAAGTGGAGCATGGAGTCCACCGAGCACATAGATCTTCCCGGCAACCGCTCCCACTGAGGCATAGGCACGCGATACGCCGGGCAAGTCCGCCAGTCGCTTCCAGCCAGCGCCAGCATTTCTTGTGTCGAGCACGAGCAAAGCCCGTCCGACCGGACTTTGGCCGCGGCCGGCCTCCGTGAAAAAGTTCCGTTCGGTGACACCCGAAGGCGCAAAGTAGTCCGCCGCCGCAACGACGTAGATCTTGCTTCCGATTGCAACTGCGCCCCCCTGACAGACGGGCCACGGCACATCCGCCCCGACATTGGTCCAGCTCCACCTGTCCTGTTCCCGACTCAATCGGTAGGTTGTCTGATATGTGTACGGAGCTGTGTAGTTGAACCCTCCTATCGCATAGAGGGCGTTGCCCACCACCACGGCGAGGGTCGCCTGCCGTGGCGGTCCCGGAATGTCGGAAATGCGTATCCAGCCGGCGGTCGGGTTCGCCGGGTCAAACACAAAGGTGAGCGCAGTAAAGCCGTCTCGTGCACCGCCAAAAGCGTCCGGATACCGTTTAACGACATCCTTGGGATGGCGGGTGAACCCGCCCGCCGAGACTACAAGACCTCCGACCACCCCAAACGCTGAATCCTGGATACCCATCGGATACTCGGGGCCTTCACTCCATTTGACGTCGACGCCGCCAATCTCACCTCCGACTTCATTCGCGGTCGCGGGCACAGGTGCGCTTGCCACAAATGCCGCAACCAGCGCTGCCGACACCCACAGGGACATGGTGGGAAAAATCATCGAGCACCGATCACAGTTTCACCTTGGCCCAGTACAAACTAAGCTGATTAGGAACTCCAGCGTAGTAGGAAAGAAGCAGTTCTCCACCGTCCAACGCACAGATCGCAGGATGGCCGAAGGTCCAGCGGTGCATATCTTCCCAGTACTCAGCGTAGTCGATATCGTTTTCACCCTGGCTCATGCGGCCGCGTTCCTCATGCGCGTAAATGACCAGCATCTCCGGCCATGTCCTCCCCCCGTCTGGCGAAAGCCAGAGCACCAACCGGCTGGGCTGGCCGCGCTCAACGACGAAGGCCGCCAGTCGACCATCTTCCAGGAGCAAAGGTGCGGCAATCTGACCCGTAAGCCCGGTATCGATCGGCGCATTGGGGTTCACCGGACTGTCGAGACCGCCGCGCAGCAAGTGCACGGAAAGATCACACTTCGCAGATACGTCATGCGTCCAAAACAGTGCGATGAACTGGCGATAACCGGATGCCGCGCACCAACGCTGGTCCCAATAGTAGCGCTGGTTCCCGGCGTCTCGAGCGATGAGCACAGGTTCGCCGAAGGTTCTGCCTTCGTCACGCGAAAGCAGGCACCAGGCGCCGGGCACTGCAGGCTGCGGATCGTCGTATGCCTTCAGGCTTTCGAACGGAAATGCCAGCGTTCCGTCGGGCCACCGCACGATCGGGCCGGTGCTGGAGCACCCGGCCAGCGAAGCAGGCAACCGGATTGTCTCCCACGGCGTCCACGTTTCACCTTCGTCCGTCGAGACTGCTTTGACTTGCCGGCTGGCCAGCAAGCCTTCCGTTACCGGGTCAAAGAGCGGTCGCTCCGGATCTCGGCGGTCATACCAGGTCGCAATCAGCAAAAGACGCCCCGGCCTGACTTCAACAATCTGACCGGAACCGAACGACCCTGGGATGCCGTCGATCAACGTCTGGAACCGGAACGGCACCCTCTGCCACGACTCACCGTGATCGCGGGAGCGCAACAGCATGAGCGTGGAGGTGGGCGCGTGCTTCGACGGTCCGACCTGTGCGAGGCTTAGGATTGTTCCCGAGCAAAGCACAGCGAGACCGTTGAAGAAGGCGATGCGCTCGGAAGGAGGTTGACGGGACGCATCAAAGATGACGCCGCGGGTCTTGATTTGCATGATGGGGTGTAGCGGGGGACCGAAGCTCAGCGGAACTGGAACGCGTACAGCTTCGCATTCCGAAGATGGAAGCGCAGACGCACCGGCTTTCCCGCCAACGCACTGACATCGCCACCACGCTTCCATCGTGCATGGCCGTTGATCCGGGTTTCAGTTTCGGGCTCGCTCTCAGCGAGCGAAAATCCGGGCAAGGTGGCTCCGTCTGCGTCGAGAATCTCGATGCGGAGCGACGTGGCCTCGTCGGTGCCATACCCCTTCTGGCTCGCCTCCAGGTTGAACTCCAGACGACTACCCTCAAAAATCATTGGCTTCGTTGTAAGCGTGCCCGGATTCGGTCCTGCCTCGATCGAGGCAAAACCGTCCAACGGCAACGTGGCCAATCCGATCGAATCGGCCACGTCGTTCCCGAGCTCAAACAGGTCATAAGCGCCGCGCCACCGCGTACCCGTGTAATAGAACCAGATTTTTCCACCATGAACGACCGGCTGTACTGACCATACGTTGCCATCGTCAAAGTCACCCTTGGGACCTAAAGGAATAAAGTCACCACGGAGCGGCGTCCGCTGGAAATGCAGCCCGTCCCGGCTAAAGGCCAGCTGCGGAACATGGGTCAGTTGATTGGTGCGGAATACCCAAGGAAATCCGATGTAGAACCCTTCATAGTGGACCACGGGCATGCCGTAGAACTGTGTGTCCACAGGATCGACCGAATCGGGTACCAGCGCCGGAACAATCGGCGTCCAGTGTTCGAAATCGTCACTGGTCGAGTAGCCTATGATCCTCATCAAGCCGCTGCCAGCCGCGGGCGCTAGCTTCTGCGCGCTTCCGGGCCGGAGATATGCGACGTACTTCTTGATTCGTTCATCCCAGCCCAGCAGCGTATGCACATCGCTCGTGCCTTTCACGACCGGATTGAGTGCCGAGGCCGTCCAATGGAGTCCGTCCGGAGAAAAGTAGACACCTACGCCGAACTCGCCCTTGGCATCCTTTGGACGCCAAGCCACGGCTTTGTAGCGCCGAGTCGAATCGGGGTCGCGCCTGTCTTTCACAATTCCCGCGTAATTGTGCATGCGACCGTCGCTCACCGGGGGCAGAAGATTGTTGTCCTTTGATCCCTCGAACTCCACCAAACCCAGATTGGGCCGTTCCCAGCGAAGCCCGTCCTTGGAAGTCGCATAGCACGGCAAGAAGCTTTCCTGGTACTTGGCCGCCCGGAGCAGGTTCTCATACTGGGAATAGGGTTTTGCGGGTACCTGATAACTCATGCGCAAGACCCAGTACCACATCTTGAAGATGCCCTCCTCGTCATCGTAGAGCACGTTGCCCACATAGATCGTCTTTCCCTCCCAAGGTTTCTCGCCAACCATGATAGGATTGCGGTCAACCTTCTCCGCGGGATTGAAGACTCGAGATACGTTCTGCCGTTCGGCAATCACGTGATCGTCGAAAAGAAGTTGTTTGTTTCGGCCGATAACAACGGCCCTGTCCCCATCGGGCGCGGACAAGGCGAGGGAGTGGGCTCCAGACGCCAGACAAAGCGCAAGAGCGATTCGTCCTTGAAGGCGACGACCGTATTCAAAACTCATGACGGTTACCATGTCCAGGTTGTGGTGAGCTTCCAGGTGCGCGGTGGATTCAGCGCGAGTAAGCCGGGCGCTTCCGCGCCTGTCATAATCCCGTGCTTGTCCGCCAGGTTGTCGACATTGAGCATGATCCGGTAACGGCCCATCTCATAGCCAATGAGGCCACTCCACAGTTCATAGGCGGGCAAGAGGGGGAAACCGACACCTGGCGAAGAGCCAATTGCCGAATAGCCTCCGCCGATCTCGAAGCCCTTGGCCGGACCTGTTGCAAATTTGTACTTGGAGAACAGCGTATATTTCGTCTTGACCGCCCGCGACGGCTGCAAGCCTCGCTCGGTCTTCGGTTCGGCCTCGTAGACCGTACCATAGGTGGACCAGTTGCCGGGGCCGACGGCCTGCACCCAACCGATGTCGACCTCGAATCCCTTGTTGGTCTGGTTGCCGACCTGCCTGTTTCCAAATACGGTCTGACCTACCTGATTGACTCCGAGCACCTGGATCAGGACGTTGTCGTTCAGGATATCAAAGTACGTGATCGTACCGAACAGACGCTCGTTGAAGGCGTTGAATTTCACTCCGACTTCCTTGCTCGTGCCCTTCTGGTTTACGAGTGGTGTGCCAAACCCATCGACACCGGTGCGCGGCACAAACGACTCTCCGTAACTTCCGTAGACCGATATGTCTTTGTTGATTCGATACACTGTTCCGTAATTCGGAACGGCCGCCGCCTTGGCTTGATTGTTGGTGCCTTTGGTGACCCAGAGCATGCCGCCGGCAAAGATAAGCCGCCCTTGCAGCATACTCACGGTATCCTGCGCGTAGGCTGACCAGCCGCCATTGCGCACGACGGACCGGGCAGCCTGAACCTGGGGACCAGAGCCACTGGGTTGCAGCGTATTCGGTGCTCCAGGCCGCGAACTGACCGGTGCATTGATCGCGAAGGGTGCCAAGAGCGTATCGTACAGTTCATAGTCCGAGTCGTTCTGAAAGTAGTTAAAACCGGTGCTCAACTGGTTTTTCACCTCACCGAGTTGCTTGATCCAGGTCGCATCGACGTAGGAGTTCTGGTTGTAGGTGGTATAGGGGAATTTCTCCGCGTACACGTTGTAGACGTTCACATAGTTGGGGTACTCGGAGGGACGCAAAATGTCGGTGGCGGCTCCCTGGGCGGTCGGCTGATTGTAGTCCCAGAAGGTCATGTAGCTCGTGGCTCGTGCCCGCAGCGTCAACTCTGGCGACACTGACCATATGCCCTCGATCGAGAAGCGCTCCGTATCGAGATCAAAGTAGGACCAGGATGTACCTAAGCTGAATCCGTTCGCTGAGAATTCCGCCACCTTGCCTGTTACCGGATCAATAATGCCAGAGCCGTACGAGCGGCCTTGCTCGCGCTGCAGCCCACCACTAAATCGGACCAGCAACTTGCTAGTCGCGTACCAGTCAACACTCGCACTGACCAGCGTGTTGTTGTTGTAGTTGTTGGAGTCCGTACCGTGTCCTTGCCACCCACCGCTCCACTGACGACCGGCTGTTACCCGATATCGCAGTTTTCCATCGGCGGTCAGGGGTCCGCGGGCCGTCGCCGAGGCGATGTAGGTGTCGTAGTTTCCGACGGTCAGGGACGCGTCCGCTTTCGGCACCGCGGTCGGATCCTTGGTTACAAAGTTCACGCCACCGCTGATATTGCCGTAGGAATTGAACATGAGGGCAGTGGGACCCTTGATGATCTCAATTTTCTCGATGTCGTACATCGTGAGAAAGCCATAGTTGGGGTAAGGGGTACCGTCCCGCAGAGGTGCCTGCCGAAAGCCTCGGACTGTGAAGTCCTCACGGTAAGCCACACGATTTGTCACTCCGCTCCCTGCGTACTGCAGCACACCGAGAAGATTGGTGGCACCGATGTCCTTGATGAACTCACTCGTCGCGATCGAGATCGAGGTCGGCAACTCCAACAGTTCACCGGCTGTGCGGCGGCCGGAGAAGGTCATCTGGGAGTTCCAGTCCACCACCTTCTCTTCCTTGATAATGTAGGGATTTAGTTTTGTGACGCCGGTCTCGTTATCTTGCGCGTTCGCTTGGGTCGGCTCCTTCGGTTCGTCTTTCGATGATTTGACTTGAGCGACTGAAATCAGAGGCAAGGCCGCCGCCGCGACGGTGAGTAAGGCAGACACGCGGCGTGTCGCCTGAAGCTTCGAAATGGACTCCATAATTCTATTCATTGGGCATCCGGTGTCAGTGATTATGTGGTGGGCAAACAGTGCCGTGAACGAAACGCCGATTCCTACAGGGTGAACTTAGTCAGAAAGGCGTCTTGGGTGTCCTAGGCAAGGTATTGGATACATTTCTGTGGTCTTGCGTCCAAAGGCGAGTGCAAATTTCAATTTTTGGATGCAATTTCTTAATTTTGGCTTTTTACTGAAAGAATCATCGACGGTCAATCACCGTATCTTAATGATATTCATCATTATAAGATCAATGTAGGTCTAGCCTGGTGAGAAGCCGTTCTGCACAAGATCGTGGAGGTTTTTTTGCCCTTCCGTCACTTTCACGCAGATTGAGAGGCTCATAAGACAGGTTCTCTTGCGCTTTTGCTTAAAATAGTATCCATTATTTGCAGATCACATACAATTGACTGCAGCAGCCCCATGAAACGAGTCACATCAGAAGTCGCATATGAATACATTCGAAAGCGGATCCAGACGGGTGAATACCCTCCGGGCTTTTCACTGGTGACTGAGGTCCTTTCCAGTGAGATCGGTGTGAGTCGGACACCCGTGCGGGAAGCACTGCATCGGCTTGCAACGGACGGCTTGGTGGAAATTCGGCCGCGCCACGGAGCGACTGTCAAACAGATGGACCTGGCCCAGTACCGCGATTTCTGCGGGCTACGTCTCGCCCTCGAAGGTTACGCAGCGATGTTGGCTGCGCTTGTGCACACACCGCTTGAGTTGCGAACGATAAAACTGGCGCTGGATGCAATGCGCACGCACACCGAACGCATCATCGTCGACGACCAGGACAAGGTCGCGCATGAAGCCCTCATGGCTGAGGATGTCCGTTTTCACGTATCGATCATGTCAGCCGCAAAGAACAACCTGGTGAAAAGCGAAATTCTCCGTCTGCATTTGGTGAACCGCATTCTTTTCGGACCGGCCGACCCAAGCGGGCCACCCATCAAGGAATTCGCCAACAAGGCGGAGCACGACGAGAACCGACGCCGGGTATTGGCCAACCACGAGGAGATCTACGATGCCATCGCTCGGCGCGACGCGCCAGCAGCGCGTGAAGCGATGGAACGCCACATTCAGGACATCATCGACCACGCAGCCCTCACGTTCGGCGGAACGCCTGCCGTCCGCGAGCTGACACCCGAAGAACTCGCTTACCGAGGCTAGCGCTCAGGCGGGTAGCCGGCACCGCATTCCCCACGCCCTGGATGAAGTGCCTTGAGGATCTTGCCAGGCATACGGACGACGGCAGCGCCTGGAAATTCTGCGCGAGAGCACAAACGCCGGCGGACCAGCCCCACGACGCAGTGGCAGTCATGACATTCGGGGCCCTCTCCCGACTCCTCGGACTCCGAGTGCGGCCCGCACACAGCCCCAGTTCCTTGACCGAAGTGTCAAGATTTCTTGCCTGTTCGGTCATTGACTGAAGTGTCAAGAAAGGGCCGTTCGGGAACCCCCGCTCGTGCTCCGAGAGCGGTGCGAATCCGCTTGGTCGCACCGACGACAACCGGCACCTTCGCTTCCTGTCCGGCCGCACCGTCCCCGGCGAATGTAACGTTACGGTAGAAAACCGACATTCGCCGGAAATAGCTCGGGCGAAATGGGTTCGTACGAAACAGAGGGGAATTGGCGTCAAGATGCGGTGCACAGCTGCGATGCTCGTTTCCCCTGCGATGAACCGCACCGAACACTTGGGGAATGACCGAAAAGCACGGTCCCCTACCCGACCATCCGGAACTGCTCGGATCTAAAGCCACCGCCTCTTTGACCCAGCAATCCGCCAGAGGAGCGGCGGGTTCGATGCGGCATGATCCCTGTGCGAAATGCCGTAGCGCACCTATCGAAGCGCCC
>JAEUGZ010000349.1 GCA_016794725.1 Opitutaceae bacterium
CCTGGATGCCATGTATCACTTCCTCGATGACGGCCGCACTATCGACCAGATGCCGCTGGATTGGTTTTATGGTGACGCCGTGCTGCTGCGCATCCCCAAGCAGCCGCGCGAGGAGCTGACCGCGGCGGACTTCGCGAAACACGAGCCGCTCCTGCAGCCGGGCGCCAAGGTCATCTATGAAACCGGCTGGCACCGTCACTTCGGCCAGCCGGACTACTTCTCCGACTTTCCCAGCCTCACCCAGGAGGCGGCGCGCTACCTGGTTTCCCGGAAAATCCGCCTGCTCGGCATGGATACGCCCACCCCGGGCCGCGATTGGTACGAGGTGCATCACATCCTCCTCGCAAGGGAGGCCGAGGTGGTGATTGTCGAAGGACTCACGAACCTCGACCAGACCCCCGACCGGTTCACGTTCTGCGGATTCCCCCTCAATTTCAAGGGACGCGACGGTTCGCCTATCCGGGCGGTCGCGATTGTGCCATGAGAGGCTTGAAGAACAAGGTCGCGCTGGTCACCGGCGGTCTGGGCGACCTCGGACTCGCCTCCATCCGGCGACTGGTCGAGGAAGGCGTGCGTGTCGCCTCCTTCGACCTCAAGCTCGACGCCGACGGAATACTCTCCCGCTTGGGCGTGTTTCACCAGTCCGTCGACATCAGTCAGGAGTCGTCGGTCGAGGCCGCTTGCCGGCGCGTGCGGGACGAGGTCGGACCCATCCAGATCCTGGTCAATTCAGCCGCGCGGTTTGTCTTCAGGGGCGTCGACGCAACACCGGGCGAATGGAACGACATCCTTTCGGTCAATGTCATTGGAACCACGCTGGTCACCCAGCGCGCGGTGGCTCAAATGAAGGAGGCCGGCGGTGGCAGCGTCATCAATTTCTCCTCGGTGAGCGGATTTGTCGGGCAAGCCAACTTCTCGACCTACAACGCCACCAAGTTCGCCCTGCGCGGCCTCACCAAGTGCTGGGCCCAGGACCTCGCCCCGCATGGGATCCGCGTCAACAGCCTGTGCCCGGGGTACATCTACACCTCCGCCTTCGTCAATTCCTGCCAGAAACTGGGCCTTGATCTCGTCGAGGAAGACCGGCGGGCCTCCGCCATGCACCTGCTCGGACGCCAGGGTCGACCCGAGGAAGTGGCGGCCGCGGTTGCGTTTCTGGCAAGTGACGATAGCTCGTTCATGACCGGAAGTGACCTCGTCGTGGACGGTGGCTATCTCGCCAAATAGGCGCCGCCCGCTCCGCCCTTGACAGTCTCCCACCGGCACCGGAAAACCTCCAACCTCTGCCCACGACTGGTTTGGTCGAAAGGGCGGTCTTCGACAGCGAACCCACCCACCACCCATGAAATCATTCCTCCTCTGCCTCTTCACCGCCAGCCTGCTCATCCTGGGCTCGGCCTCAGCCTCGGCCCAGACCGCCCCGAAAACGGTCATTCACGTGGTCACTGTAAAGTGGAAGTCCACCGCCACCCCGGAACAGATCCAGGCCGCCCTCGCCGGCGTGCAGGCGCTCCCCGCCAGCTTCAAGGGCATCACCCGCGTCTGGACCAAGTCGATCAAGGTTCAGGGCGGCGTGGCCAATGCTTTCGTCATGGAATTTGCGAGCGAAGATGCCCTGAAGCAGTACTCGGGCAGTGACGCGCAGAAGGCTTGGTACCAGGTCTACCTGCCGATTCGCGAAAGCAGCACGACGTTCGATATCACCAATTGATCCCACGCCCGCTTTAGTCGGGCCAGGACGAGTTCAAGGCCGCCTGCGGGCGGCCTTTTCCATTTGTTCTCGGACCGGCCCGGAGCATGCTGCGCCGCATCTCCCACCATGCATTTTCCCGGAATTCCCCGCACCCCGCGCGCAGCCGTAGAGCGGCTCAGCTCACACGGCAAGCGCACCGGTGAGCCTGCCCGGAGCCCGGAGGTCGGTTTCAGAATCACGGCTCGCGACCCCCAACGCTGATCCTTACCATGGAAGGCTTCTACCACGCCCTCGTTCTGATCCTGCTCCTGACCACGCTCGCCGTCATTGGACGCTGGCTGCCCTGGCCGATGCCGATCACCCAGGTCATGGGGGCGGGAGTGGTCGCGCTGCTCCCGGGCTTTCCGCGCATCGTCCTTGATCCCGGTTTCTTCTTTCTCTGCTTCGTTCCACCGCTGCTTTTTTCGGACGGCTGGCTCATGCCGCTACGCGACTTTATGGCGGCGAAGCGGCCAATCCTGATGCTTGCCACCGGATTGGTCATCTTCACCACGCTCGCAGTGGGTTGGGTGGCCCACAGCTTGATCCCGGAATTGCCGCTGGCCATGGCGTTCGCCCTGGGGGCGGTGATTTCGCCCACCGACGCCGTCGCCGTCGGGGCCATCACGCAACGGCTCAAAGTGCCGGCACGGCTCAGCGCGGTCCTGAACGGCGAAAGCCTCATGAATGACGCCACAGGGCTGGTGGCATTCAAGTTCGCCCTGGGTGCAATGGTGGCCGGAAGTTTTTCGCTGAAAGCCGCAACGATGGAGTTCGTGGTGCTGGCCCTGGGTGGCACGGCCTTGGGACTCGGCGTCGCCTGGCTCGTGGGAAAACTGAGGGACCTGTTGCGCACGGTGCGGAGCAGCGACGAGTACATCGAAGTCACGATTTCGTTGATGACACCCTACGCGGCCTACCTCGCGGCCGATGCCCTCGGGCTGTCTTCGATCCTGTCCGTGGTCGCCGCCGGACTTTATTCGGGATGGAGGGATCCCCTGCGCATGGACGTCGCCACCCGGCAGACGACCTTTGAGGTTTGGTCCGTGGTGCTGTTCTGGCTGAACGGCCTCGCCTTCATCCTGCTGGGGCTGCAACTCCCCAGCATCATCCTGGCCATTAGCAGCACCTACACGTTCGGCCAGTTGCTCCTGTTCACGGCGGCGGTTTCCGGCGTCGCCATCCTGACCCGCCTGCTTTGGATTTTCCCCGGAGCCTATGTCCCCTTCGTGGTGTCGAGACGGATTCGAACCACGGAAACGCCCCCCACCTGGCAGGGAGTGCTGGTGGGGGGCTGGGCCGGCATGCGTGGCACCATCACCCTCGCGGCCGCGCTGTCCATTCCCTTGGTCATGGAGTCGGGCGCTCCCTTCCCGGCGCGGGACCTGGTCATCTTTCTGTCGGCGGGGGTCATTGTTGTGACGCTCCTGCTCCAGGGTACGACCCTCGAAGCCCTGATCTGCAAGCTCGGGCTCAAGGCGGACGACACCCAGGTCCGCGAGGAACGTCAGGCGAGGATCGCCGCCGTGGAGGCGGGACTGAAATCGTTGCGCGCCATCGATACCACCGGAGCATCCCCCGAGGAGGTTGCCGCATTGGGGCAGGTCGTGGCCGAGTACGAACATCGACTGGCCGAACTCGGGGCGGAAGGCGAAACGCGCACCAGCGCCCACCTCCGCCGCACCACCGGGACCCGGCACCGTTTGACCGCCCTGCGGGCCGAGCGGGACGCGCTGAATACACTTTGGCGTCACGACGCCATCAGTGACGAAACCCACCGGCCTCTGCAGGACCTCCTCGACCATGAAGAGTTGATGCTGATCGGCCAACGCCAGGCCGGCGTCGCCAGCGGCCCCGAGTGACCGGGTTGAATTTCACCCGCGGAAGAAAGCCGCACTCCCCGGCGAACCAGCCGCCCCATGGGCCGGCCCACGCTTACTCCTTCGGCATGAGGAGTTAGTCTTCCTTTCGTCTTTCCCCGGGACGAATTTCACCCATGATCCAGCGCTCAATCGTCCCCACCCATGGTTGAGTACAATCCCAAACGCTGGTCCCCGCAACTGCTCGCCGTCAAAGGGTCCATTGCACCCAAGATCCTGTTTCGGGTCGCCTTGGTCGTCCTGTGGTCGGCGGGAGTAGTCTTGATCCACAAGCATATCCGGCATCTGGAGATACCACCGACGGTGCACACGCTCATCGGGCTTGCCCTGGGTCTGCTGCTCGTGTTCCGGACCAACTCCTCCTACGAACGGTTTTGGGAGGGACGGAAGGCCTGGGGTCGGATTGTGAACACCACGCGCAACATTGCGCGCACGTCCACCACGTTGCTGAAAACGCCGCGACCAACGCTGGAGCTCATCCTCCTGTGGACCGCCGCCTACCCGTATTCGGCCATGAACAGTTTGAGGAAAATCAAGGGCCTGGGTCCGCTCGAGCCTCGGTTGCCCCCCGCCGCCGTGGCCGAGGTGCTCGCCGCCCGGCACGTACCGCTTGCGGTGGCCCAACAAATCAGCCTGCAAATCGCCCGGCACCGCTCCGACGGCACCTTCGCCGAACGCTGCATCATCTACCTCGATGACATGGTGCGGCGGCTCGTCGATGAAATGGGTGAATGCGAACGGATTCAAAACACCCCGCTGCCGTTTGCCTATGTCGTGCACCTGCGCCGGGCATTGGTGCTCTACCTGGCAACCCTGCCGTTTGTTCTGGTCGATCCCTTCGGCTGGCTCACCACCGTCTGCATGTTGCTGATTTCCTACGTCCTGCTCGGCATTGATGAGATCGGGGTGGAGATCGAGAACCCGTTCGGCATGGACAGCAACGACCTGCCCATCGAGTCGTTCTGCTCCGGCATTGAACAGGTCATTCTTGAGCAGATTCCTCCGCCCCCGCCGGCGCCTGCCGCCGGCACCACCACAGCCACGTAGTCGGAATCAGGGCGCGCCGCCGCCTCGGAACGCCGCAGGGCGCACCGGGCCGACCTCCATCTTGGCAGGAAAATGCTCGGGTCGGGTAAAGCCGTGCTCGATCGCAAAACGCATCAGTTTGGGGGTCGAGTGAATGTTGAGCTTGCGCATGATGTCGCGTCGACGCGACTGCATGGTCGATTCACTCACATGGAGCGCCGCCGCAATCTCCGCATCCGATCGAGCTTCTCCCATCATCGAAAGCGCCACCTGATCGTAGACCGAGAGTATCCGGTAGTAGGCCTTGGGGTCCTGCTGGATCGAATGCGTGGTCTGCCCGAACACCGGCGCAAAATAAGGCTCCCCGCCCGCCACCAGGGGCAACGCCTCCCGCAGGACCGCCAGATTCTGATGTCGCTTGTCCACGAAGCCGTGCACCCCTGCCTCCTGGACGCGGTAGAGTGACACCGGATCGCGCAGTGACGACAGGACGAGGATGCGCAGCTCCGGCAGGTCCTTTCGCATGGCCCGGGCAATGTCGAGGCCGTCCATGTCCGGAAGTGAAAGATCCAAGATCAGCAGCTGGGGACGCTCAACCAAAAGTCGCTCCACGACACCGGCCCCCAGGGTGACATTGAACACCACCTCATATCCCAACTCGCGCTCACAGAGTACCCGGACAAAATCAGCAAAGAGGGCGTGGTCTTCAACGATGGCGACTTTCATTCGTGGTCAGGCGGGGTCAACAGGGTGGCTTCGCCGCAAAAAGCAACAATCTGGCGAATGGAATGCAATCGGAAAGGCAAACGCCTGCCTCATGAAAAACCATTCCGCAGCCGCCGGTTTCACACCACCGCCGACTGCCGCCCCACCTGCAACATGGCCTCGATCAGCGCCTTCTTCCTGGCCGCGGGAAAGCGATGCACTGGCACGGATACGCTGATCGCCGCAAGCGGTTCCCCCAGCCAGCCCAGGGAAATCGCCACACAGGCCACCCCCGCCACCGTTTCCTCTTCCTCGATGCCCCAACCCCGCGTCCGGGTGGTCGTCAGTTCCTGATCCAGCTGCGAGCGGTGTTGTTTTCGCGCCGCCGCGGTTCCGCTGGTCGTGGCCTTGTTGACCAACCGCTTTCGCGCTTCATCCGCCAGGTGGGCGACAATCACGCGCCCCAACGCCGTCGTATGAAAGTGATCGCGCGCTCCGGGTTTGACGATCCATCGCAGGGGCTGGCTCGTTTCCAGCACATGTACATAACGCACGAAAACGCCTTCGAGCAGCCCGAGGTTGACGGTCTCATCAAACTCGCGCTGGAGTTGCTCCATCACCGGCAGCGCCTTGTTTCGCACCGCCTCATCGCGTCCATATTCACGCAGTGACTTCAGCCGTTCCGAAAGTTGGTAGGTCCCCCTCCGATCCGTTTGCTCGACATACCCCAGGTCGCGAAGACTGCGCAAAATTCGATGCACCGTCGGCTTCGGCAACCGCCCCTCTTCCGCGATTTCCGCCAGGGTGAGCTCGCGCCCGGTGCGGGCCAGCACCTCCAGCACAGAAAAAGCTTTATCGAGAACGGCAATGCTCACGTTTTTACGTTGCTTTCATTCCACACTGTGAAACTCCTGTTCCGTCAAACAAAATTACGCGATGCTCATCGACTGCCATAATCATCTGGGCGTGGATTTGTTTTTCTATCTCAACGGCTACCATCCGTACGCGCAAGACCTGCCTGCGATGGTGACCGAAGGGCGTCACTGCGGCGTGGATCACTGGGTCGTGTTTCCGATGGTGGCCAACCTGACGTTCGACGTCGCCGCCATGCGAAAAACGAAACTGATCGGCGGCGGGGTGGAGTCTGTTCCCTATGCCTTTGAGAACACGCGCATGCTGCGGGAAATCTACGAGCTCTACCCGGATCTCGGAGCGAAGACCCTGCCGTTCGTCATCCTCGATCCACTGCGCGAAGTAGACGCCCAGGTGCGGGGACTGCGCTCCCTCGCGGCCTCCTACCCGTTCTATGGATTGAAAATCCAGGCGACGATGATCCAGTCCGACGTCGGTGCCCTGCTCAAGGAGGGTCGGGCCTTCCTCGAACTGGCCGAGGAGCTCAACCTGCCGTTTCTCATCCACTCCAGCGTCGCCCCGGAAGACACCTGGTCGCAGGCCAGCACCATCCTGAGGGTCGCCGAAGCCACCCCCAAGGTTCGATTCTGCCTGGCGCACTCCTGTCGCTTCGACCGCGAATGTCTCGACCGGGTGGCCGACCTGCCGAACACGTGGTTCGACTGTTCCGCCCATCGCATCCATTGCGAGGGTGTCGTGAAGGGCCTCGGCTACGTGGCGCCCGCCGCACGGCGGTTTCCGAGCGACTACCGCGACCCCGCCGTGGTCCTCCGCGACATGGCCGAGGCCTACCCCAGGAAACTGATCTGGGGTTCCGACACACCCTTCCAAAGTTACGTCGCTCACATTGATGGCACCTTCGTTTCCCTCCGCAGCACCTACAAGGCCGAGACCGCGTGTGTTCAGGCACTGCCCGAACCCCTGCGTCGCGCCGTCGGTCAGGACAATCTGCTCGCCCTTCTGCAATTGAAAGATGAACGCGTTCTCACTCGCGGGTAGCGCCGCTCTCGTCACCGGTTCCTCCCAGGGAATCGGCCTCGCCATCGCCCGGGGCATTCACGCCGCCGGAGGCCGCGTCGTTCTCCACGGCAAAGTGGGACCGGCGCCCGATCAGCCGCCGGGCGCGCCGTTTCTGGAGATGGACCTGCTCTCCCCCGACGCACCCGCGCGCCTGGTCGCCGCCGCCTTCGCCGCCGACCCGGGTCTGGATCTCCTGGTCTGCAACGCCGGCGGTTTCTTCGACGTACCGTTCCTGGACATGACTCTGGAGTTGTGGGAACGCACCCTCTCGCTCAACGCCCGCGCCGGCTACTTCGTCGCCCAGGCCTTCGCCCGGGAACTGGTCGCGCGCCGCCGCCCGGGCGCCATTGTGACAACCTCCTCGACCAACGGCTTCCAGCCCGAGGATCACTCGTCCGCCTACGACGTCTCCAAGGGCGCCGTGGTCATGCTGACCCGGACGCTGGCGCAGTCGCTCGCCCCCCATGGCATCCGCGTCAACGGCATCGCCCCGGGCATGATCCACACTCCGCTCAACGCCGCGATGCTGACTCCGGAGGTGCAGCGGCACTACGAGAAGAAGATCCTGCAGGGGCGCGTCGGCCGGGCCGAGGACTGCGCCGGGCCCGCGGTCTTTCTTTTGTCACCGGCTTCCCACTACATGACGGGACAGATCCTGATTGTCGATGGCGGCCTCACCCTCGGACAGATCGGGCGCCTCTAGTCTCCCCATGCACACGCTCCCCTCGCCGTCGATCCTGGTCGATCGTCCCCGCCTCCTCGCCAACCTGCGCCGTCTGCAGAGTCAATGCGACCAGCACGGGGTGGAGCTCCGGCCGCACATCAAGACCCACAAGATGGTGGCGGTCGCGCGCGAACAGCTCGCCGCCGGCGCCCGCGGCCTGACCTGCGCCAAGATCGGCGAGGCCGAGGCCATGCTGCCGTCGGGAGTCCGAAGCCTGTTCATCGCCCACTCCCTGGTCGATCTGCGCCAGGCCCCCCGGCTCGCCGCCCTGGCGGAACAGCTGGATGACCTGCGCGTCGGGGTGACCAGCGAACTTCACTGCGAAGCCCTTGAGCGGCTGGCCGGGGCCGTGGGTCGCCGGTTGTCCGTCATGCTCGCCGTCGACACGGGGCTGGGTCGGGAAGGCGTGCGTGACGACGCCGCCGCGCAGCGTCTGGCCGCCCGGCTGGCCAAAAGCCCGCGTCTCGAATTGCGGGGCTTTTATTCGCACGAGGGGTTTTTCTACGGGGTGGCTCCGGCGGAGCGCGAAGCCAAGGTCTCCGCCATGCTGGACCGCCTCGCCGCCCTGCGCGACCGGATCGATCCCGCGCTCGCCCTCTGGCCCGGATGCAGCGTCACGGCTCATCAGGTGGCGTCCGCCAGCGCTGGCCGGGTTCAGGCCGTCCGTCCGGGGGCCTATCCCTTCGGCGATCTTTACCTGACCCGCGTCACCGCCTGCATGCCCGCCGAAGCCCAGGCGATCCACATCCTCGCCACCGTGGTTGACAAGCCGGAACCCGGGCTCGCCCTGATCGACGCCGGTTCCAAGACGTTTTCGCCGGACCGCACTCCCGAAGGGGTTCACGGCCTGCCGGCCGACGGGCGCGACTTTGCCGTCGTGCGGCTCAACGAGGAGCACGGCTACGTGCGAGGCCCTGCCACCGACTCCCTCGAAATCGGGGAACGGATCCTTTTCGCCCCTGCGCATGTCTGCCCGGTCATCAACCTCACCGACACCGTGGTCGCCATGGAGGGCGGTCGCCCCCTGGCCACTTGGAAGGTCGAGGGTCGCGGCAAAACGCAGTAGCCACCGCACCCACCTTCATGGCAAATTCCTCACCTCTTCCGTCCCGGGCCTGGCTCGTGGTCGGTCTGCTCTGGCTCGTAGGGCTGCTCAACTACCTCGACCGGGTCATGATCACGACCATGCGTGGCTCGCTGACCGAGGCGATCCCGATGACCGACGCGCAGTTTGGCCTGCTGACGTCGGTTTTTTTGTGGGTCTACGGCCTGCTCAGTCCATTCGCCGGGTTCCTCGCGGACCGCTTCAATCGATCGCGGGTCATCATCGGCTCCCTCTTCGCCTGGTCGGGCATCACCTGGCTGACCGCCCATGCCACCACCTTCAATGAACTCCTCATCACCCGGATGCTCATGGGGGTCTCCGAAGCCTGCTACATCCCGGCCGCCCTCGCGCTGATCGCGGACTACCACCGCGGCTCCACCCGCTCATTCGCCACCGGGCTGCACATGAGCGGGATCATGCTCGGCTCCAGTCTCGGCGGACTCGGCGGATGGATCGCCGAACGCCAGGGCTGGGCGCATGCGTTCGAGATTTTCGGCCTCGCCGGCGTCGTCTACGCCTTTGTCGTGGCGTTCCTTCTGCGCGACGCGCCCCGCGATCCCGGGACCCCGTCGCCCATCAGTGCCACCGCGCCGGCCCGGGACGTGGTCGGCCTGGGAGCGGCCATGACCAGCCTGTTCTCCCAACGAGGCTTCATCCTCGCCCTGGCCTACTGGGGTCTGCTTGGCCTCGCCGGCTGGGCCGTGGTCGGCTGGATGCCCACCTACCTCAACGAGCACTTCCGCCTATCCCAGGGCACCGCCGGGCTTTCCGCCACCATCTACCTCAACGGCTCCGCCCTGCTCGGCGTGCTGATCGGCGGCGCCTGGGCCGATCGCTGGAGCCGGACCAATGAACGCGGGCGTATCTACGTTCCCATGATCGGGCTGCTGGTCGCCTCGCCCGCCATCCTCCTGGCCTCGACGATCAACTGGCTGCCGCTCGCACTGGCGGGGCTGGTGATCTTCGGGCTGGCGCGGGCGTTCTCGGACTCGAACATGATGCCCATCCTCTGCATGGTCACCGACGCCCGATATCGCGCCACCGGATACGGCGTGCTCAATCTTTTCTCCTGCGTCGTCGGGGGCATCACGATCTACGCGGGAGGCGCGCTCCGGGACGCCCACATCGATGTCAGCCGTGTCTTCCAGTTCGCCGCCTTCAGCATCCTGGTCTGTGTCACCCTCCTGTTCAGCATCCGAGCCAAAGCCAAACCCTCCGTCTAGTCCCCCATCATGAGCGACACCGATTCACCTTCTTCACGGGCCTGGTTGGCGGTCGCATTGCTTTGGTTTGTCGCCTGCCTGAATTACCTCGACCGCATGATTTTGATCACCATGCGGACCTCGATCAAGGAGTCGATCGCCATGACCGACGCCCAATTCGGGCTCCTGACGACGATCTTCCTCGTCAGCTACGGCCTGCTCAGCCCGTTGGGCGGGTTTGTCGCCGACCGCTTCAACCGCAGCCGGATCATCATCTTCTCGCTCTTCGCCTGGTCGGCCACGACGTGGTTGACCGCCCATGCCACGACCTTCAGTGAGCTGCTCTTTTATCGCGCGCTGATGGGCATCAGCGAAGCCTGCTACTTTCCCGCTGCCGGAGCGCTGCTGATGGACTACCACCGCAGTTCGACCCGTTCGCTCGCCAATGGCATTCATCTGAGCGGCGTGATGGTCGGATCCGGCCTCGGAGGGCTGGGAGGATGGATCGCGGACCGTCACGACTGGACCTACGTATTCGAACTCTTTGGGCTGATCGGCGTGGTCTATTCGGTGGTGCTCTTCTTCCTGCTGAAGGACCGTCCCGCCACCGCTCCCACCCCGGAGCAGCTAGCGGCGGCGACCACGGAGGACCGGCCGGGGTTGATCGAGGCGTTCGTCAGCCTCTTTTCGCGTCCCGCCTACATCCTTGCGCTCCTGTTCTGGGGACTGCTGGGACTGGCCAGCTGGTCGTTCATCGGCTGGCTGCCCTCCTATCTCAGTGAGGAGTTCGCGCTCTCGCAGGGCGAAGCCGGACTCACCTCGATGGGCTATATCTACGGCGGCAGCCTGGTGGGTATGGTCGTGGGGGGATACTGGGCGGACCGGTGGAGCCGTCGCGATCCGCGGGCCCGCATCTGGGTCGGGGTGATCGGCGTGCTGGCGGCGACTCCGGCGATCCTGCTCGCCGCCAATTTCTCGTTCCTTCCCGTTGTGCTCGCCAGCCTGGTGATCTACGGCTTCGCCCGGCCCTTTCCCGACGCCAACATGGTGCCGATCCTCTGTCAGATCGTCGACCGCCGCTTCCTCGCCACGGGTGTGGGTGTGCTCAATACCTTTGCCGTGTTTGTCGGAGGCGCGACGATTTACGCCGGCGGCGCGCTGCGCGACGCCAAGGTCGACATCACCGTCGTGTTCAATTGCGGCGCCATCGGCCTGGTGGTGTGCGCGGTCCTGCTTTGGTTTGTGCGCGAACCCGCGATCAAACCTGCCACTCCATGAAGTACGTCCAGAC
>JAEUGZ010000298.1 GCA_016794725.1 Opitutaceae bacterium
GTGGTCGAGGATACTGCCGTCGCCGTCGAGGACCTTCCGGCCTACATTGCCGACTTCGACGCCCTCATGCGCGGCAAATACGGTATTGGTTGCGTCTACTACGGCCACGCCGGTGCCGGGGAGTTGCACACCCGTCCGCTCTTCGACCTCAGGACGAGGAAGGGCCTGGAGCTGTTCCGCGCCATCGCCACCGATGTCGCCAGCCTGGTCAAATCCTACCGCGGCTCACTCTCCGGCGAACACGGTGACGGACGCCTGCGGGGTGAGTTCATCCGTTTCATGGTCGGCGACGCCTGCTACACCCTGATGCGCGAGGTCAAGGCCGTCTTTGATCCGGACGGCCTCCTGAATCCGGGAAAAATCATCGATACCCCGCCCATGGATCAGCACCTGCGCCATGAGGCCGGCCACGCGGTGCCGGACTACCCGACGCTCTTCGATTTTGGCGCCACCCAAGGCATCGTGCGCGCCGCCGAGGCCTGCACCGGCGTCGGCGAATGCCGAAAAACCCACCTGACTGGCGGCACCATGTGCCCGAGCTACATGGCCACCCGCAACGAGCGCGACACCACCCGCGCCCGGGCCAACCTGCTCCGGCAGGTGCTGACCCATCCCAGGGACCTGCGAAACCCGTGGGACAGCGAGGAAATCAAGTCGGTGATGGACCTCTGCCTCTCCTGCAAGGGCTGCAAGTCGGAATGCCCGTCCAACGTCGACGTCACCCGCCTCAAAGCCGAGTGGCAGCAGCACTACCACGATGTGCACGGCGTGCCGCTTCGTTCGCGACTCATCGCCGGTTTTTCCCGTGCCATGCGCCTCGCCGCCCTTGCGCCCGCGCTCTACAACGGGCTGGTCTCGCAACCGCTCACCGCCTCATGGATCAAGCGCCTCTCCGGGTTCTCGCCCCAGCGGAGCCTGCCGCGCCTGCCGGACTTCACCCTGAGGGCGTGGCACGCCCGCCATGGCAACCGGACCCCGCCGGATCCATCGATCCTGGCGCGCCCGGCTGGAGAGCGGACAGTCGCGTCACGGATAAACCACTACCCGCGCGGGCGTGTGCACCTGTTTTGCGACGAGTTCACCCACACCCATGACGCCCGCATCGGCGCCAAGGCCGTGACGCTCCTCAACCGGCTCGGTTATGAAGTGATCATTCCGCGGCACGAGGAAAGCGGACGCGCGCACCTCTCAAAGGGACTCGTCCGTGCCGCCCAGGGATTCGCGAACCGCAACGTTGGAGCCCTGCACCCCGTGGTGACCGAGACTGAACCGCTGATCGGGCTGGAACCCTCCGCATTGCTGACCTTTCGCGACGAGTATCCCGACCTGGTCAGCGCGGACCTCAAGCCGGCGGCCCGGGCCCTGGCCCAGCGCGCCCTGCTCTTCGAGGAGTTCATCGCCCGCGAGGCCACGGCGGGGCGCATCGAGTCCCATTCGTTCACGGCAGAGGCAAAGACCATCAAACTTCACGGTCACTGCCACCAGAAGGCCCTCTCCTCGCTCAAGCCGGCCGTGGCTGCTTTGCAACTGCCAGCACGCTTCAGCGTGCAGGTGATTCCCTCGGGCTGCTGTGGCATGGCGGGATCGTTCGGCTACGAGAGCGAGCACTTCGCCCTCTCCCAGCAGATTGGCGAACTCGTCCTTTTCCCCGCGGTCCGTAACGCCAGCTCCGATACCGTAATCTGCGCCCCCGGCACCAGTTGCCGACATCAGATTCACGACGCCACCAACCGCACCGCCCTCCATCCCGCCGAAATCCTGCACGACGCCCTCGCCGGCGCCGCCCTGGGCTGAGGGCGATGCGGGCGGCGGGCCCAACCCGTTCCGCTCCGACGTCCCAGTCGTGGCTGCAACGCCACAACCCGCGGGGTCCGCGACCCCGCCTCCAACGGATTCCGCCTCCGCTTGGTTGGAGGTCGTCCCGCAGTCGCGTAGGCGGTGCAACTTAAGGAGCCGCAGATGTACCTTGTTGATTGGGATTGGGTTCGAGTGGAGGGCGTCGCTCCGACGACGCCGGGGGACGGTCCACGAAGCGCTGCGTCCAACCGTTTTGGTGCCCGCGACGCGCAACCGGCGCCGTCGGTGCGGCGCCCTCCACCGGAACGGATACGTGGCTGGCACCCCCTGCACGTGTTTCCTCAACAGCCGATTTCCTTGATTTGACGCGCATGCTCAGTTGCAGGAAGGCCGCGTCGGGATAATTCTCACTTTGCTCTTGCTGCGTCTCCTTCACCCCCCTTTCCTCCACCCCTCGACGCCGGAAAGGCGTCAAGAAGATGTGATCGGGGCGTAGCTTAGCCTGGTAGAGCGCTACGTTCGGGACGTAGAGGTCGCGAGTTCGAATCTCGCCGCCCCGACCATCAAATACCTCCACACCAAGGAGATACGCGATTTAAGCAGCGGACTTGCGTCAT
The DNA here is from genome assembly GCA_016794725.1 of Opitutaceae bacterium. Taxonomy (GTDB): domain Bacteria; phylum Verrucomicrobiota; class Verrucomicrobiia; order Opitutales; family Opitutaceae; genus UBA6669. Next base: position 2,415 of record JAEUGZ010000298.1, read on the forward strand.
GCTTCGACCGTCTCTTGGAGGTCCGCTTCGAGGGGACCGGATTCACCGGCAAGGGCCTTGTCCAGCCAGCGGCGGATTCGCAGGAGCGCCGCTGGGCGTTTGGGGTCGTCGGAACGCATCTTGCCCAACAACGCGATGACGGTTTCCGCATAGTCGTGCGGCGTCGAGGTGGTCAGCGTGGGGAGCTCAAAGGGATTCATCTCCCCTTTCCGAATCATGGCGCGCGCCTCGTGCTCGAGCTCCACGTTCGTTCCGCCCAAGGCCCCGCCATCACCCTTGCCCGCAAAGCGCCCAGGTCCGCCCCCGCCTCCGGATCCTTCGCTGGAGGAACGTTCGGTCTTTCCTCGAGGCTCACGCTCAATCTTTGACGGATAGGTCTTTCCGTCTTTCCCAGTCACCTGGGCCGAGGCGGGAATCCGTTGGGCTTGAACCAGCTCCTGCCGGCACCGGCGCACCAGTTCGGTCGAGACCCGGCAGATCTCCGCCAGCACCGGGTTCGCCAGATCCGGCCACTCTTCCAGCGCAATCTCCGCGGCGTTGCGCTTGTCGGCGTTGTTGCGAAACACCCCGTTGGTCGCATTCGCACCGAGAGCATGGCGCAAGGCATCGCTCCTCCCACCCGCATGCACCTCGGCCTGAATCGTTTCCGCGCCCGACCGTTTGGTCGCGAGGTAACGGTGGAAACCGTCCGCCAGCCAGTGGCTCGCGCCATCAAAATAGACCACGATCGGCGGGAACACCGCACCCTGCGCCATTTCTTCAGCATAGCTGGCAATGGCTTCGTCGTCGGTTTTTACCCGGGTCTGGGTGCCACCGTACACATCAATCTGGTCAAGGGACAGGGCTTGGATCGGCATGGAAAAAGGGGCGCTATTGCGTCTGCACCCTTCCCAACCGCAAGGGGAAAACCACGGTCCGGAACGATGGCCCTATACCCCTTTGGTCGCATTGAGCCACACCGCCAGCGCATGTCCCAAGGCCACTGCCACAAAACACAGCACAAAGGTCCCGCCCGCGTTGGCCGCCGCCTTCAGCCAGGCGCCTTCCCGCATCAGCGCGAAGGTCTGCAGACTGAACGACGAATAGGTGGTGAAGCCTCCCAAAATCCCCGTCATCATAAACAACCGGCCAGTCGTCGTGCCAAGAAACCGAGCCTCAGGAACGACCAGGGTCGCCACAAATCCGATGGCAAAGGAGCCGGTCAGGTTCACCACCAAAGTGCCCCACGGAAACGCTTCGCCCCATCGGTCCGCGAGGAAAAGCGAGAGGGCATAACGCGCCACTCCACCCAGGGCACTGCCCAGCGCGATCCAGACAAAATGCGAAAAGACCGGCATGACAACCCTCCCACCCTGCCGAAGCTACACCCGGGCGCGCAACTCCGTTTCTGGTGGTACCCGCAGCGACCCGGGCTCGCACGTTGCGTACTCCTCCAGTTTCGGCCCCCGGCGTCGATACCTAGACCAGTCACTCTTCATTCGTCCCATGACGCGCCTCTCCCTCGCCGCCGCCGGCTTGCTATTCGGATGCATTAATAGCTTTGCTTTAACGATTTCCGACTTTCACGTCGATCGGACCATCGATTCATATCGCGGGTACTTTTCCGCGACCGTGACGTGGCAACCCCTGGACTCCGGCTTGAGCGCTGGGGCCGCAATCAGCAGCATGCAGCTGTTCGAGGCCAATGGCGGCCTCGCGTTCCTCGACCTCTATTGGGAGGGGGACACGGGATTGCGATTTGAAACCGCTCCCACCGATACCAACGGTGACTACTCCGCAAACGCGATCGACATCTTTACCCTGCCGATCAGTCGGTTGGATCCGTTTCCGGCGAACTTGACGTCGATCGTCATCCCGTCGCGGTTCTGGACGGGATACCAACTTTCAGCGCTGCCCGAAAATGCCTACGGGTTTCGGATCACCGCCGGCACCGCTTCCAATGGACTGTCGCTGGGACAGGAAGAGGAGACCCTTTCCTACCGCGTTTCGCAGGCGACCGTCACCGAAGTCCCGGACGGTGGAGTGGCGATCGAGCTCGTACTTGGATTCATCGCGCTCTTTGCACTGCAGCGACGCCAGCGGCGCCGCAGCTAGCACCGGCCCCGCATTCACCGCCATTACTTTTCCGCTTTGCGACGGGCCTCCCACGGCACCGTCACCGGGCGCTCATCGCGCCCCGTGGTCTTGACCGAGCCGGTGATGCGGTCGCCGTCCAACTTTCCCTCATAGTGGGTGACAAACTTCCGGCCGCGAAACTCGCGCTCGACGGTGAACATCACGGTTTCGTCGGAAAACTTCGCCTGCTGAATCGCCACCTTGCCGGCGCGGTTGTCAATGGTGCCAGTCAGGTCCGGCGCTTTCCACACCAGGGTCAGGGTCGATCCCAGACTGCGACCCTGGGGACCTTTCATTTCCCAGGTCCATTTTCCCGAGGGATCACCCGCCTGAGCCCAGGCGGCGGTCACGACGACCCACACGCTGAGGGCCAGCACGCGCAGCCCGCGGCCGATGGCGGGGGACGAGCGGAGCGGAAGCGACCGCTTCGCACCCGGCGCGGGGAAAAGGTGGGAAGGCAGGGAGGAGGGAGTGAGGGTGGACATGACTTTGGACGGGATGAGGTGAGGGAGTGAACGGTGAAAACCGGAAGGGCAGCGTCCGGAATCCCAAACGGGGTCAGATCGGTCGCCCATCGCCACTCTGAACGCAGCTCAACCTCCTTGGTTTCGTGCAAAATCGCTTTTGACCCCAAGACCGGGTCCACCGCGTCGATTGCAAAGTAAACGCAGTTTCTCAAGCGACCGATTTTGAGAAAGTCACGAAACCAAACCCGCCGCGCCGCGTTGAGGGAGTTGGATTCGCAATTTCAACCCTCCGTCCTCACCTTCCATGACCTCAGCCCGTCACTCCCGAATCGCCCTCCTCGCTGCCCTCGCCCTGACCGCCAGCCTTGCCATACCTGCCAACGCCCAGGCTCGAGGGCGCACCCGTTCGGTCACCGGGCCGCACGGCGCTTCGGTGGAACGCACCGTCCAGCGTGCGCCTGGACTCCTTGACCGCACCACCACCCGCACCCAGGTGGATGGCGAGAGCACCACGCGTTCGCACCAGCGGACATTCGATTCCGCGACGGGTACAACGAGCCGGCAAACCTCCGCCCTTCAAGCCGATGGCGACACGTGGCAGAGCAGCTCGCAGCGGACGCGTTCAGAAGGTCAGCGATCCACGCAGGCCCAAGTGACCGGACCCGCCGGGCGCACCGCAACCTTTGACTCCGCCACCTCGGTCACAGCCAATGGTTTTGTGCGGTCCGCATCCTCCACCGGTCCCGCCGGGGTCACCCGCACCGCCGACGTGGTCGTATCCGCCACGGACGCCGGCACGAGTCGAACCGTCACGCGCAGCACGTCGGCTCCTACGCCCTGATGCTGGTCCTGGCCAAGTCCCCGGCCTTTACCTCGACGCCCTCGCGGGCCATTGCTTCCCCGAGCGCCCGCTCTTCCGTGGATTCACCTTCGTCGTCACCCTCCTCCCGGTCGGACACCCCGGATCCTGACGACTCCGCCTGCGCGACCCGGGCGCAGGCGGGCGACATGAGCGCCCTGGACGAACTGGTCGCGCGTCACCACGCGGCGATCACACGCCTGCTCTGGCGCTTCGCCCGCTCCCGCGCCGACCTCGACGATCTGGTGCAGGAGACCTTTCTGCGCATGGTGCGGGGACTGCCAGGGTGGCGTCCCCACCTTCCTTTCTCCCATTGGCTTCTGCGCATCGCGACCAACACCGGGCGTGATTACTTTCGACGCCGGCGGGTGCGCGACCGCTGGCAGGTGCCCGCCGGTTCCTCCCCGGGTGAAACCGACGCCCCGACCCCGGAGGCTGTCGATCCCGGCGCCGATCCGGCCGCTCGGGCTGCATCGGAAGAAGTGAAACACCTGCTCGACCACCTCAGTCCGGACGAACGCGCCCTGCTCACCCTGCACCACCTCGAAGGCTGGGGCCTGGCGGACATTGCCCGAAACTACGGATGGACCCTCACCGCCACGAAATTGCGCGCCTGGCGCGCCCGCCGGCGCCTGCGCGCGCTCTACGAATCCGCCTCTCCCTCATGAAAACACCCCCCGATTCACCCGACTCGCGCTGGGAAAACCTCCTGCGTCGCGCCCAGGCCGACCAACCCCCGGCGCTCGACCTGCCGTCCCTGCAACGCGCCGCCCGCGCGGAGGCGCGGCGGCCCCGGCCGGACGAACGTCCCGCTTCCCCCGCCTGGACAGCCTTGCTGCCGTTCCGTCCGCTGCTTTCCACCTGCCTGGCGGGCACCTGCGCCTTCGGTGTGCTCGCCTCGTGGCAGGTGTGGGAGTGGTGGCAGGTGCTGCCCTGGGCCCAGTTGCTCGCCGCCAGCCAGGGAGGTGCGCCGTGACTACGCCGCCCGACGCATCCCCTTCCCCCTCACCCAGCCGCTTCCGCGCCTGGCTCCTGGCCGCCTCGATCTTCGCCCTCGGCCTCGCGGTCGGTGCCGCCGGCCTCGGCCTGGTCGGGTATGTGGTGGTGAGACGCTCGATCCAGAGCGCCCTCACTGGCCCCGGGCTGGCCGAGCGCGCCGCCGACCGCATCGGCACCGACCTGAAACGCGACCTGTCGCTCACAACCGAAGAGGCGGCCCGGGTCCAGGCCATCCTCGACCACTCGGCCTCCCGCTTCAAGACCCTGCGCCGGCGCGTCGCTCTCCAGGCCGCCGCGGAACTGCGCTCCGCCACCGAGGAAATCTCCTCCACGCTCCCCCCGGAAAAGCGCGCCGCCTTCGAAGCCCTGGTCCGCCAGCGGCTCGATCGCCTCGGTCTGCCGGGACGCAACCCGCGGTAACGGCTCGCACCGGCCGGAGGCCCGACGCCACCCCACCCGACAGATCAATAGGTATAGGTCAAACCCACCGATGCGAGTCGGCCGCCCGCCGGCACCGCAGGAACCTCCTCGAAGGAGTCGTCCCAGAGGTTGTCGACTTGGAGCGAGAGCCTCACGCCCCGCCACGACTTGGGTGACAAATAGACCCCGAGGGAGCTCAGCCAGGCATCGTCGCTCGAGCGGCGGAGCGCATTGTCCGCCTGCAGGCGGACCTCGTTGTCCCATCGCACCTCCCACCCCTCCCCGAGCCGGACCGTGGCCGCAAGGGTGAACCGGTGACGGGGGTAGTTGAGTGCATAAAAACTGGCGTCCACGAGGGCGGTCCCGTAGTCGGCGTCCTTGGTGAAGGCGGTGTATCCAAATACCAGATCGTACCGCTCGGTGCCGCGGCGGACCACGCACTCGAATCCCGAGGTGTCGAGATCGACGGGATTGGCCGTGCGCGCCGTCACCCCGGTGCGATAGGTCCAGTCCACCAGGCGGTCATCACGACGATGAAACAACGCCGCTGTCGCCGTCCATCCACCCCAGGCCCCGTCCGCCCCCAGTTCAAAGCTGTGCGCGGTCTGGCAGGCCAGGTTGGGATTGCCGCGAAAGAGCCCCGCCCCGGTCGCGGAATTCAGCGCGGTGTAGGTGGCAGTTTGTGACGTCTTGGCGTAACCGAGGCGCAGGCGACGGATCCCCTCGCCGGACGAGACATTGTCCAGCACCAGTTCGCCCCGCGGCGAAACCGCGGATGCATCCCGGTTCGAGTCATCATAGGACACCCCCAGCCGCGTGGTCAGTTTGCGCCCGTCCTTGAGGATCCAGGTGCGTTCCGGGCCCACCCCCAGCTTGACATACGAGCGGTCGCGAAAACGTCCGGCGGTGAGGGACGTCGACTCCAGCTCGTCCGCCACCGCGACCGCTTGACCGGTCCAGACCACCTCGCCCGCGGTCCGGCGCAGATCCGCCGCCGCCGCGGTGACCCGGCTGGTGTGCTGAAACGGATGCACTGGACCGACCGGGGCGTAGCGGTTGAAGGCGTAGTCGTCCTTGTTGCGACGGTAGGAGGCGCCCACCTCGACGTAGTCCCCCGCATCCCAGGTCTGGCGGTGGTTCAGGGCGACCAGCACCGTCTGCAGATTCTCGCTCTCGAAGGAATTGAACGGCGTGTACAGGTTCAGCCAGCCGAACGCCTTGGACTGGTAACCGGCGAACACGTCGGTCTGCGCGCCGGCCTTGTCCACCCGCTGCATCCGCACATTGACGCGGCGGAACGCGTGGTCGCCGCCGGCCGCGGTGCCGTCCGACTCGGAGAACGAGAAGGACGCGTCGGCCGCCAGGGTGCCGCCCAGCCGCTCGCGGGTGTCACGGAATCCCTGGTACCCATCGACACGGCTCGACTGGTGTTCGCCCGCGCTCAGTGAAACCGAGCCGCCGGTCCGCACCGGACGCCACCCGTAGACCACGGTGCCGGCGCCGGCATTCCAGCTCTGCGCCGCGTTGTCGAATCCGGTCAGGATCCGCGGCCCCGTGAGCATGGCCGGAGACACGGGAATCTCCGCGAAATAGTGTCCGGTCTGCGGATCGAACAGCGACAATGCCCCGATCTTGAAGCCCGTCTGCTCAAAGAGGCCGCCGCGGATGGACACGTCCGCCTGTCCCTCCGCCAGATTGCGCGCCTGCACATCCACCAAAGGCTCGTACCGCAGCGCTGAAACCGGCATCGCCACCACCCCCACCGGATCCTCGTTGGCCACCCGAGGAGCATAGACCGCGAGTTGCGGCAAATCGACCGGCTGCGCGGACGCAACCGCCCAGCTCAGAGACAACAGTCCCGCACGGGACAAAATTCGGTTCACTACCGTGTGCATGCGTCGAAGCCCATAGCACAACGCGCCCGACCAACAAGTCTTTTGTTAATCCAATGCGCAGACGGCTTAACAAGCAACCCTCCGCTGAACCTCCCCGCACCCGGCGGCGCCTCCCTCAAAAATGAAAACCGGCCACCCAAAGAGGGAGCCGGTCTGCAAACGTGACACCTGTCCCAAGACTCCGCCGAGGTGGCGGCGCCCGGTCTGGCACCGCCGACTTACTCGTCGCCGTCGCTGCCAATGGCCTCGACCGGGCAGCCCTCGAGGGCTTCCATGCACTGGTCGATTTCTTCCTGGGTCGTCGGCTGCTTGAAGACGAATGAATGACCGCCATCGTCATGCCGGGTGAAGAATCCGGGAGCCGTCTCACGGCAAAGGTCGCAATCGATACATTGCTGATCGACGTAGAATTTGCCCGCTGCGTTGTGGTCCCACTTGTCTGCTTTGTTCGCCATGGTGTCTTGGCACAGAAGCCCACGCCCCCGACCCCTGTCAAGCCCGAGCGGCAGCCCATCCCGGTATTACTGGGGGTTTTAACCCAACCCCTTGGCGATGCGACGCGGGATGAAGCAAAACTTAAGAGCGCCATCAGTTCGAGGACCCGCGACATTTGGGCTCAGAAAGTGCTGATGAGGTCGAATGGAAAGGAAGTACTGCCGTGAACTTCGCCCCCTTTCCCGTGTCGTTGGCTTGGGTGCCCCGCACCTCGCTCCAAGTTCGGAGATGGGAGAGTGATCGTCGGGAGCGTCCGTAATTTCACCCATGGCATCGACTTTTTCTCGGCTTTCCCGGGACCGCGCTTGAGTTTGACCGCTCCCGTGACACGCTCAAATCATCACAATGCTCTCTGACCGGTCTTACATGCGGGACGAGTACAGCCGGCGGACGACATCCGTTCTGATCTGGCTGCTTTCCGCGTTGATTGCCGGATTCGCTCTGCAAGTCGTTTTTCACCAGCTATTTGGTGAACGAGCCGGCGCCGCCTTCGACGGTTTTCTCGCCCTGAGCATCAATGGACTGCAGGCGGGGCGGATTTGGACTCTGTTGACCTACAGCTTGTTGCACGACATGGGAGGGCTGGTCCTGCTCCATTTGCTGCTCAATTGCCTGGGTCTCTGGTTCCTCGGTCGGGAGTTGCTGCCGCTGCTGGGTTCCCGTCGGTTCCTTTTTCTCTGGTTTTCAGCCGTGACAGTCGGCGGAGCGCTTTGGGCGGCGACGAACTGGCGCTTCGGCGGCGAAGTGATCGGGGCGTCCGCGGGGGTGGCCGGCCTGTTGGTCACCTACGGCTGCATCAACCCGAACCAGCGGCTGACGATGCTGCTCTTTTTCGTACCGGTCACCATGGTGGTGAAGTACATGGTCATTTTCTTTGTCGGCCTGGATTTGATTGGCTTCGTGCTGTTTGAAGTCATGGGCCGCACCTCGCCCTTCGGTCTCGCACAGGCGCATTCCGCCCACCTCGGCGGCATGGCGGTGGGCTGGCTTTATTTCCGGTACGTGCACACCCGCGAGTGGCAGACGCCCGATGGTCGGGCTGAAATCGAGCTGCCCAAGTGGTTCAAACGCACCAAGGAAACGGCCGCTCCCGCGCCCGCTTTCAAGATCAACCTCACCAACCGCGAAAACCTTCGCGCCGAGGTGGATCGGATTCTCGACAAGATCAACAGTCACGGGTTCGGTTCGCTCACTCCCGCCGAGCGGCAGATCCTGGACGACGCTCGCGATCTTCTGAGCAAGAACTGAACCCTCTTTTGCCACCAGTCAGGGCCGCGCGTTGGTTCGGCCGGTGCCGTTTCAACTGCGATCCCTGAAACATTTCCACCTCGTTCGTTTCCCACACCCGAGATGAAACTCCCGCCCAGCATGCGTCACTTCAGCGTTCTCCTCGCCGCCCTTGTCCTGCTCGCACCCACCTTGGCGACCGCCCAAAAGCAGGACCGGGTCTTCACGACGAGCAGCACGCTGAACAATGAGATCAAGGCCTTCGTCAAATTGCTGGAAGAGGTGCATTACAACCGCGATGCGGTCAAACCTCGGGACTACGTCAGCGTCATTCCCGACTACATGGCGGAACTGGACGGGCAGCGTCTCTTCTTCCTCGCCAGCGATAAAGAGGCCTTCCTCGCCGCCAATCCCTCCGACCGGCTCTATTGGGCGGTCACCACGCTCGGCAAGATCGACTACGCCTACGAGATTTTCACCCGCTACGAAGAGCGCACGCGCACACGCATCGCCTGGATTTTCGAGGAACTGCAAAAGCCCATCGACCTTTCCGCCATCGACACCTACGCGTTCGACCGGTCCAAGGCCGAGTGGCCCGCCACCCCCGAAGCGGCCGATGAGCTCTGGCACCGGCGCCTGAAATTCGAACTGGTCAGTGAAATGCTCGGAAAGAAAGCCACCGAGGACCCGGCCGCCGCTCTCGACCAGGCAAAGACGAAGGTCCGCAAGCGCTACGAGCGCATGCTGAAAAACGTCGCCGAGATCGAATCACTCGATTTGGCCGAGATGTTCCTGAGCACCCTCGCCCGCCTCTACGATCCGCACTCGACGTACTTTTCGTCGGATACCTACGAGGATTTCAACATCCAGATGCGACTCCAACTGGTGGGCATCGGCGCCATGCTCGCACTCGAGGACGACATTTGCGTGGTCAAGGAAATCGTGCCCGGCGGACCCGCCGACATCAGCAAGCTGGTCAAACCGAACGACAAGATCATCTCGGTCGGCCAGGTCGGCGCCGAGCCGGTTGAGATCATCGGCATGAAGCTGCGCAAGATCGTGGACATGATCCGCGGCGGCAAGGGCACCAAGGTGCACCTCTCCATCCAGCCGGGCGACGCCACCGACTCCTCCGTCCGGCGCGAAGTCGTGCTCACCCGCGATGTCGTCAAGCTCGACTCCGCCCGCGCATTTGGCGCCATTTTTGAAGTGCCCGATGCCGAGGGCAATCTGGCCCCGATCGGCGTCATCACTTTGCCCACGTTCTATGGACCGGATGGCTCGTCCTCCGGCTCCGACGCCGAACAGACCTCTGCCACCGGTGATGTCGCCAAATTGATCACCCAGATGCAGCAGGCCGGAATCAAGGGCCTGGTGCTCGATCTGCGCCGCAACGGCGGTGGACTGCTCTCCGAGGCCATCGACCTGACCGGTCTTTTCATCCAGCGCGGTCCGGTGGTCCAGGTGCGCTCCTACTACGGCGAGGTCAAGGTCGACGAAGACGAAGACCCTCGCATCGCCTACGACGGTCCGCTCGCCGTACTCGTTTCCCGCTTCAGCGCCTCCGCCTCCGAAATCGTCGCCGGCGCCCTGCAGAACTACGGCCGCGCCGTGGTGGTGGGCGACAGTTCCACCCACGGAAAGGGCACGGTCCAGACCGTGGTGGAAATGCGCAACATCATCCCGTCGCTCGCCCGTTCACCGGTCAAGACGGGCGCCGCCAAGTTCACCGTCCAGAAATTCTACCTCCCCAGCGGCTCCTCCACCCAGCTGAAGGGGGTCATTCCCGACATCGCGCTGCCGTCCATCGACGACTTCCTGCCGATCGGTGAAAAGGACCTTCCCCACGCCCTGGTCTGGGACGAAATTCCCACGAGCTTCTTCGAAGGAAAACCGCTCGCCCCGACCCTGCTTTCTCCGCTGCGCGAGGCCAGCGCCACGCGGCAGCAGCAGCTGGAGGAGTTCGCCTACCTGCGCAAGACGATCGACTTCTTCAAGTCCAAGCAGGACCAGAAGCAGGTCTCGCTCAACCTCGACGAGCGCCGGCGGCAGAAGGAAATCGACGACGCATTCAAGAAGGAGATGGACTCCGAAAAGGCGCGTCTCGCCCAGAACGACTTCAAGTTCCGCGAATTCCTGCTCGCCCCGCCCCCGCCGCCCCGCATCAAGGCAGCGAAGGAGGCGGACGATGCCGAGGATCCGTCAGAACTGAGCACCGACGACGACAATGCGCGCTACGGGAAAATGGACGTTCACCTGCGCGAGAGCCTGCGCGTGATCGCCGACGCCCTGGCCATGCGCAAACGTCAGGAGCTGTGGGCCGGCGACACCGCCCCGCTTTCCGCTCACGTCAGCAAGAAGGGCTGAACGAGTTCAACCCGCGCCATGGCCAGCGCCCTCGTCCTGCTGCCGGAGGGATTTGAAGAGCTGGAGGCAATTGCGCCCATCGATGTGCTGCGGCGCGGCGGCGTGGACGTGGTGGTGGCCGCGCTCGGACCCTGCCTTCTGGTCACCGGCCGCTGCCAGGTCACGCTGCGTGCCGACCTGCTGCTCGAGTCCGTTCCTCCCGATCGCACCTTTGACCTGCTGCTGCTCCCGGGAGGCCCCGGCGTAAAACACCTGCGGGCCGACGCTCGGGTCCGGAGCTTGGTCCTGGCCCAGCATGCCTCCCAGCGGTGGATCGGCGCGATCTGCGCCGCCCCGACCGTGTTGGGTGACGTGGGTCTCTTGCACGGCAAACGCTACACCTGCCACCCCTCGGTCGCCTCTGAACTTCCGGAACGCCTTGCCCACGAACGAGTCGTGATCGACGGCCGCTTGGTGACCTCCCGCGGTGCCGGAACCGCCCTCGACTTCGGCCTCGCCCTGGTCGGGATCCTGATCTCCCCGGCCAAACGCGACGAGGTGGCTCAGGCCATCTGCGTGTAGGTCAGGGGCAAACGGCTGAACGGGAGGCGGCCGCCCTCCACGGCTCCACCCTGCGCGGTTTCCAGGGGGCCGCGACCCGCGGTTGTTGATGTCGCCGACCCCGCGCGACCGAAGGTCACACTCTTGCAGGGCGCTCCCGCAGCCGCGCATGCGCGTCACCTTAAGGAGCCGTAGTTGTACCTTGTTGATTGAGATTGAGTTCGAGTGGAGGGCGTCGCTCCGACGACGCGGGGGGACGATCCACGAAACGCGGCGTGCGAACG
>JAEUGZ010000302.1 GCA_016794725.1 Opitutaceae bacterium
CCTCGGTGAGGCCGCGACGGGACCGATCGGTCCCGCCTTTCGTCCGGCGTCTGTCCTCGCGAGGCCAATCTCCGCGGGGTCGACGACTCCACCTCCAACGGAAATCTCATCCTATTCCAAACCCGCCCCATCTGCGGTTCACCTGCGGGTTCCATTCCCTCGTCTACGCCACCACTGCCGCGGCCTGCGCTTGCATCGCCGCCTGGCGATCGCGGATCTGCTGATCGTAGGTCATCGGCGGCGTCGGATTGCGGTAAAATACACCGGTGTAAAGGTCGGTGCCGTAGGTCTGCGCCAGCTCCATCGCCCGCAGGCGGTTGGCGGGGTCATGCCCCTCCTCCGACAGCTTTCGCATGCGGGTTTTCTGTACTTTCAGCTGATCCTCCGGATCGCCGAAGGTGATGCACGGCGATTGGATGTTGACGAAAGAGAATCCTGGATACCGAATCGCCTCTTCGAGCAGTTTGGAAAGTCCCTCCATGTCGGCCGGCACGCCTTGTGCGACAAAACCCGCTCCGTAGGCCAGGACGTAGAGCAGGGGGTTGACCGGCTCCTCGATGCTGCCATAGGCGCTGGTCGGTGTCTTCGCCCCGCGCGGAGTCGTGGGCGACAGCTGCCCCTTGGTCAGCCCGTAAATGTGATTGTCCATCACAATGTAGGTGAGATCGAGATTGCGCCGGATCGCGTGGGGCACATGACCACCGCCGATGGAAAAACCGTCACCATCCCCGCCGGCGACCAGCACCAGCAGGTCGGGATTGGCCATCTTGATTCCCTGCGCAATCGGCAGGGCACGACCGTGCACGGTGTTGAAGCCGTAGGCTGTCGTATAACCGGGAATACGGCTGGAACAGCCGATGCCCGAAACAAACGCGATTTCGTGGGGCGGACGTCCGATGGCCGCGAGGGCGCGATAGAGGGCGGTGACAACGCCGTAGTCCCCGCAGCCCGGGCACCAGATGGGCTTCAGGTTGCTGCGAAAGTCCTTGGAGGTGTAGGTCGCGGGCGTGGGAGCGGGAGCGGCGGCAGGCGCACAGCCGCAGTCGGTCGTTGGGGAGGACATGGGTTAGCGGGTTGAGGCCGGGGCGGGTGCGGAACTCAGTTCGGAAGCAAGCGCTTCGATGCGCTGCAGGACCTCGTCGGGCGTGATGGGATTGGCGCCGCTCTTGGCCATGGACGCGAAGCCCTTCGGCACATCGGTCCACATGCGAATGATGCGATGCAGTTGTCCCTGATGGGACTGCTCCACCACGAGGCAGCGGCGCAGCGAGGTGAAAAACTCCTGATAGATGACGTCCGAGACGGGATAAATCAGCTTTGGAATGAGCAGCTTGACGTCGACTCCCCTGGCCTGGGCGGCGCGGACGGCCTCAAGCACGACCCCGGCAATGCTTCCCCATCCGATCACGCCAATCGGGGCGTCGGGATTGCCTTCCATGACGAACAAATCGCGCCGCTGCAGAAGTGGATTCAGCTTCCGCAGGCGCTTGTCGTTCATCTTCGCGTGCATTTCCCCGCTGCTGCTGGGCGCACCCGCCTCATTGTGCTCGATGCCGGCGGCCAGGTAACTGCCCCCCTTGAGGCCGGGGTGACTGATCGGGCTCACACCGGACTCGGTGAAACGGAACCGCGAATACGACTCCAGCTCCTTTGCATCCGGCTGCAGTCGCTCCACAAGCTTGAAGCGGGAGGTGTCGACCGGATCGACGATGTCCTTGCGCTGCGCAATCTCCTGGTCGGAGAGCACGATCACCGGCGTCTGATATTCCTCGGCAATATTGAAGGCCTCCACCGTGATGCCGAACATGTCGGCCACGCTGATCGGGGCGAGGATGGGTCGCACGGTGTCGCCGTGGGCGGAAAAAGCGGCGGCAAACAGGTCCGCCTGTTCTGACTTGGTCGGAATGCCCGTGGAAGGCCCGCCGCGCTGGACATTGACGCAGACCAGGGGCAGCTCCACCACACTGGCGAGCCCCAGGACCTCGGTTTTCAACGAGAGCCCCGGACCCGAGGTGGCGGTCATCGCTTTTTTCCCGGCGTACGATGCGCCGACCGCGGCTGCGATTCCCGCGATCTCATCTTCGGCCTGCAACAGGGAGCCTCCATGTTTCCAGATGTCCTTCTGCAGGTGCTGCATGATCTCGGTCGCGGGCGTGATCGGATAACCGCCAAAAAATTGGCAGCCGGCGAACAGCGCGGCCGATGCACACAACTCGTTGCCGTCCGTCACCTGCCGCCTCACCCCCGTCGCGATCGGTGGGGCCATGTGATGGTCCGGCCCGATCGGATTCGCCTCGGCGTAGGCAAAACCAGCCGCGTACGCCTGCTCGTTGGCCTGAAGCACCTCCGGCCCTTTCTTCGCGAATTTGCGCCGCAGGCCCTCCAGAATCGCCTGGCGTCCGAGTCCGAACCAACCGGACAGGAGCCCCAGGACCACGTTGTTCTTCGCCTGCAGGGCATGGGCCGCTTTCATCGCAATTTCCGATATCGGCACGGCCATGACGACCGCGGGGCGCACCCGCAGGGGCACCTCGGACGGCGCGACGCCCGTCTTCTTCTCATAAATGACCACCGTGTCGGGTCCCACCGGCAATTCTCCGCCGAAACGGGTGAAGTCCTCCCAATTGAGCACCACCGCCACGGAAAGGGTGCCGCCGGGATTGAGCACCGGGGTCGTGGCCACCCGGAGCCGGCACGAGGATTCTCCGCCGCGGATCTGGGAGCCGAAGCTCTTGGTCAGAATGGCGTAGTAGCCTTCGCGTGACAGCGCGCTGATGAGGGATTCGCCGGCGGAAACAATGCCATCGCCGCCCGAACCGGCCATGCCGATGATCAGGTCATTCATTGTGGGGTGGGCGTTGGCCTAAGCTCCGTCGTTGCCGATCGAAGTCGTGGCACAGGCTTCAAGCGCCTCCTCCGCCAGCAGAATCTCGTCTTCGGTCTGGGGTTGCCGGCGAACGAAGGAAAGGCCAGTGTCTTCATTTCGCGCGAACAAGTCGTGTGCCATCACGCGGCATTGTTGGCAATCGATGCAGGTGCAATCGATGTAGTAGCGGCCGGGGACATTGTCAGGGGTACGGTCAGTAAAGGTTGCCATGATGGGCAGTCTACCGAGGCGGAGGCAGACGTGCCGTGCGCGAGCTAGTTTTTACTGCGCAGATTTTGTCCTCGTAAGGTTTTCCCAGCCCATTTCACCCGCACCCTTCACCCCGCACCCCCGCCAAAAGGTCATCCGGCCGCTGACACCCTGCCTAGAAGCGACCGAGAATGGCCGAGGGAAAGAGGCCAAGAACCACGAGCCCGGCCGCCGCCGCCGCCAAGGCCAGCGCCGCCACGGCGGGAATCGCCATTCTCCTTGGAGGCTGGTCTGATTCCACAAGCCAGGCCTGTTTGAGCACGATCAGATAGTAGTACAAGGCCACCATGCTCATGACGATGGCGATCAAGGCAACCCATCCGGCCGGATGTCCGAGGCCGTCGATCTTCAGGGCCGCGGCAAAGACCACAAATTTGCCAAAGAAGCCCGCCAGAGGCGGAATTCCCGCCAACGAGAGGACAAACACCCCAAGGCAGCCCGCCACCAGCGGCGAACGTCGCCAGAGCCCCGCCAGATCCGCGAGGGTCTCACAGCGTCCATCCCGTTCCGCCAGAGCAATGCAGCCAAACGTACCCACGGTCGCCAGTCCGTAGGTGGCCGCGTAGTAAAACAGGGGACCCGGACCCACCTCCCCCGCCGCCAAGAGCCCCAGTGCCATGCCACCGGCATGACCGATCGCCGAATACGCCATCAGGCGGCGGACGTTCTGCTGCGCCAGGGCCGCCACATTGCCGAGGACGAGCGAGACCGACGCCATCAAGGCCACCACCACAATCCAGCCACCGGGTCCGTCCGACAACAAATTCACTCCACCCGAAACCGGACCCAGGCCCGACCAGAGCAGGCGCCAGAAAAGGGCGACTCCCGCGAGTTTCGAGGCAGAGGCAATCAAAGCCGCGGACGAGGTGGGCGCGCCTTCATACACATCGGGGGCCCAAAGATGAAAGGGTGCAACCGCCACTTTGAAGCCAAAGGCCGCCAGGACCATTCCCACTGCGACGGCTCCGAGAGCGCCCGGCGAATGCGATACCAACACGAGCGACACCTCCGCAAAGTCGATCGATCCGGTCAGCCCATAGATCAGGCTGAATCCAAACAGCAACACCGCGGCGGAAACGCCTCCCTGCAAAAAGTACTTAAGCGCCGCCTCAGCCGACTTCGGACGCGTCCGGTCATAACCCGCGAGCACATAAAGGGAGAGGCTGGCCAGTTCGAGTCCCAGGAAGGCCAGGAGCAGGGTCTGCGCGACCGCCATCTGCAGAAATCCAACGGCGGCAAGGAGCATCAACGCCACATGCTCCGCCGGCTGCGATCGCGCCCGCCCACCGGTGACTGTGAGCAGGCTGAGCCCGGTCAGCCCCAGAACACCCACCCGCACCGCCACCGCCAGCATATCCACCCGCAAAGCCGCGCCCCAGACATCGCCCAGCGCGCCATCCTGCCACACCACCACGCCAGCCGCGACCACACCGAGGAGACCAAGAAACACCGCCGCCTGCGTGCGCGTTTCGCGGCTTCGCCCCCGACCCCACACCAAGTCACACGTGATGACCAGAAGCGCGGTCACCACCAACAAGGCTTCGGGCAACAGGGCGCGCCCCAACGCTCCATAGCCGCCGTTCATGGCATTCCTTTCGTCACGGTAAGAGCGAACGCCGGCGATTGGAGCGCGGGCACAATCCAGTCCAGCAGCAGATCAGGTTTCAGGCCCACGATCACCGTGGCCACAATCAACAGGGTCGCGCCGGCCTTCTCCGGCAGGCTGATCGGGGCGAACGGTTCATGGGCGGCTCCAAGGGTCGACCCCGCGGTCACCCGGCCAAAAAACGCCCGTTGCATGACTTTGATGGTAAAAGCTCCCGCCACCAACACTCCAAAACCCGCGGTCAATGCCCAGGGAGCATGCGTCCTCCAGGCGCCAATCAAGATCTTCAACTCCGATGGGAAACCACTGAAGCCAGGAAGTCCCATGGACGCCAGTCCTGCCACCACGAATACACCGGCCACACCCGGCAGCAGTCGATGCAGCGGCCAGGTCTGCAAGACCGTCAGGTCCCGGGTGTGGGTGCGCTCATACACCATGCGGCCCACCACCGCGAAGAGCAGTCCTGCGATCACCCCGTGGGAGAACATCTGCAGCACCGCACCCGCCAGCGCCTCGCGCTCGCCGGTCGCCAGGCCGAGCATGACAAATCCCATGTGGCTCACGCTCGAGTAGCCGATGACGAATTTGAAGTCGTCCTGCACCAGCGCAATCAGGCCGGCATAAACAATGCCCGCCACCGCCAGCCAGCCGAGCGTGGCATGCCACGCGGCAAAGGCATCCGGAAACAGCGGCATCGCCACGCGCAGGCAGCCGTAGGCGCCCAGCTTCATCACCACCCCGGCCAGGAGCATGGAAACACCCGTCGGCGCCGCCACGTGTCCGGTCGGCGCCCAGGTGTGCAGAGGAAAGAGGCCGGCGAGCGTCGCAAATCCGAAAAAAATGAGCGCAAACACGATCACCGCCTCGCTCGGAGCCAACCGTGCCGCCGCCTCCGTCAACGCCCCGAGCGAAAACCCGTCCGCCGCCC
>JAEUGZ010000425.1 GCA_016794725.1 Opitutaceae bacterium
GAGGTGGACGTGACCGATGCGGACACCGGCGTCGATGGGACGTGGTAGAGCGGACATGACGGACGATGACCGAAGTCGGGACGAAACGCAAAGGCCGGAAAGGCCGGTCTGGAGCGTGGAGGCGGGCGGATCAGGGGACGATTGACGTTCCGGATCCGCCCGATAGTCACTGAGGGACTGGTTGCTGTCCCGCGTTCTCCACCGTTCGTCCTGCGCCCTCCTCCTATGCCACTCGTCGGTTTTCTCCTCGGTGTCGGTCTGGCTGTCCTCCTCACCTTCCTCTTCGGTGTTTACACCATCGGCCCCACCCAGCGAGGGGTGCTGACCACGTTTCGACGCGCCCAGCGCATTGGCGGAGTGACGTCGGAGGATCCGGTGCTCGGTGCCCTCCTGAAAGAGGAGGAAAAGCCCCGGTACTCGTATCCCAATATCCGCGTCATTCGACCGGGCGGGCCCTATTTCAAGTGGCCCTGGCAAAAACTGCACAAGGTCGACATGACCATTCAGACCACGGACATCACCTGGGACCCGGAGGTGAAGCAGTCGTACATTGAGGCGGTGACCAAGGACAACCTCACGGTGGCGATCAACGGCCAGATCCGCTGGAAGCCGTGCGAACGGAATCTCTATGCCTACCTCTTTGGTGTGGCCCATCCGGAAATTCACGTCATCGGTTACTTCATCTCGGTGCTGCGCGATCGCATCGCGACCTTCCAGGGTGATGTGACGGAAGGTGCGGTCGAAGGCGTTTCAATCAACGACCTGCGCAAGAACCTCTCGAGCATCAATCGTTACATGGAGGAGACGTGCCGGAAGACCACCGCGCGCTATGGTGTGGAACTGGATGCCGCGTTGATCACCACCATTGACCCCCCGGCCGATGTGGATGAAGCGCTGGCGTCGATCAATACGACCCAGAATCAAGTGGCCGCGTCCATCAGCCAGTCCAAGGCGGACGCCGACCAGAAACTGAAGATGGCGGAGCAGGCCGTTCAGATCGCGCAGAACCGGGCCTCGGCCGAAGCCGGCCCGCTGATTGAACTCGGTCGCACGCTCGCGACCATGCACGGGGAGGGCGGCAAGCCGGCCCTCGTTGCCTACCTGAGAAACGCCAGCCTTCCGCTGCGCGAGAAGGCGGCCCAGACGATTGTCAACCTCTGATCCGGACACACCCATGCAAACGCTCATCGCCATTGGAGCCGGTTTCTTCCTCACCTTTCTTTTGACGCCCATCGTGCTGTTCTTCGGCCGCGTCTTCCAACTCTGGCGCGTGCTGCCTGAGCGGCGGGTGCTGGTCTATACCCTCTTCGGCAAAGTGGCCGGCACGGTCAGCGAGCCGGGCCTGTTCTTCCCCATCGCCCACTTCGGCGTGAAGGCGCTGTTGCTGCCATTTTTCGGCAAGGCGTATGAGGTGCAGACCCACATCTTCCAGTCCTACCTTCGTAACCAGTTGGTCAATTCCGAGGAGGGGGCGCCGATGGGAGTCGGCATCTGGTTCGAAGGCTTTGTCAACGACCCCGAGGCCTTCCTGTTCCAGAATTCCGACCCGCTCGGTTCGCTCAAGGCCAATGTCTCGACCGCGGTGGTGAAGCAGTTGTCCAACCTCAAGCTCGATGTGCTCCTGGAAAACCGGGACGCGCTCTCGAAGAAGGTGCGCGAGGAAGTGTCACCCACCTCGGCCAAGTGGGGTTTTGCCATGGGTTCGACCTACATCCGCAAGGTGGCATTCCGTGACAATGGCATGATCATGGAAATTCAGCGCAAGGTCGTGAATCGCCTCCGCCAGGTCACCGCCGCGATGAAACAGGCCGGCGACAACGAGGTGGCCCTGATCCATTCGTCGGCGGACATGCAGGCCGCGCAGCGCCTGGGTGAGGCCCAGGCGGTCCGGCCGATGGTGATCGGCAAGGCCCTTGCCCAGATCCGCCGCAATCCCGAGGTGGCCGAGGCCTTGTTCCAACTGCTCGACATCCAGTCCACCCTCCGCAGTCCCGGCAAGATCATCATCAGCCCGAACGGCAACGGTTCCCTGCTGCTCAACGTGTAGAAGCGCGCGGCGCGTATCCGAAACTGACTTTCGATTTGGCGCGAGCCCTCGACGCGGACGTGAGGGCCCCAAGGTGGGATCCCGCTTGGAGGTGGGGGCACCACCCGGCGGTGTGTCGCAGAGCGCGTCCCCGCGGCGCCGACGGAGCGACGCCCTCCAGGAGTGAACCCGCGGCGGGTGAGGACAAGGGGGCGACCCTGGGGTCGCGTTGGGATCGAAACACCCCGGCGGTGATCCGCCGGAACCGCCAGCATGGCCGCAGGCCGCACCGATGGAATGCATCCGCGGCGGGTGAGGGCTGGGGGGCCGACCACTTCGCTCTCCCTCCCGCGCGTCGAAGAATCCCCACCTTTCCAGGATTTTTCCGAGGCAATGCGGTTCGGCGGCGGCGGCTAGATCGCGACAACTTGTTTTCCATTACAGTGATAGCGGATGGATGCGTTCCGATGCCATGAGCGGAGGCGTCGATGGGACAAATCTTGGAATGGGTAGGAAAATTCCGAGAAACCGGGCCATCCATGGGTTTCCGCTGCGGCGCTGATCCGTCGCGTTTGAGAGGTGATTTCCTCAGGAAATAAGGTGAAGCGCCGGAATTCGCACGGCGGCGAAACGGTCCGCAAGCGGTCCGATCAAACCTAAGAGTTGTCCAAGCCATCTCGGTTTTTTGGGTTCTTTGCGGTTCGCGCCGGCCGTGGGGGAGGGGAAAGGTGACGCTCGCCAGACCAAGAGGCCCCCTTGGCTTCTTTCGGTTCATTCGCCCTCAACCCCGTAGTTCCTGTCAAGCGACCCGCCGCTGATTTTCCCTATGCACACGCAGACCTCCCCCAACACCGTGCGCCGGTACCTCACCCGAGGACTGGCCACCGGGCTCCTGCTCACGCAGTCGGCCCTGATGCTGAGCGCGCAAAATGCGCCGGCCACGCCCCCCGCAGACCCCAACACCACGAAGGAAGAAACCAAGAAGACCACCGAGACCGAGATTGTGCGCATGGATGCGTTTCAGGTCGTCGCCGGATTCAGCGGCAGCCTGGCGGCCGCGGCCGAGATGAAGGAAAAGCAGGTGCTCATCGCCGAAATCGTCGCAGCCGAGGACATCGGCAAGCTCCCTGACATCAGTATTGCAGAATCCCTCACACGCTTGCCCGGACTCACCACGCAGCGTCTGAACGGCCGCGCCCAGGCGGTGGTCATCCGTGGACTGAACGGTGATTTCAGCACGGCGCTCCTCAATGGACGCGAGCAGGTCAGCACGGGCGCGGGTCGCTCGGTGGAGTTCGACCAGTATCCGGCCGAACTGCTCAGCAGTGTGGTGGTCTACAAGGCCACGGATGCCTCACTCGTCGGCCAGGGCCTGGCGGGCACGGTCGACATGCAGACGGTTCGTCCGCTCAGCAAGGGTGGCCGCACGGTGGCCGCGAATGCGTTTTACGAGTGGACCGACATGAAGTCCCCGAACGCCGGCGCCAAGGACTATGGCACCCGTTACACCCTCTCCTACATCGATCAATTGAATGACGGCAAACTGGGCATCGCCTTCGGCTTTTCCAGTTCCAGTCGCCCCGGCCAGGGTGAGCAGTGGAATGCCTGGGGTTATCCCAATGTTGACACCGCCACCGCGGCGGGCGCTCCGCTGGTGCTCGGCGGCGCCAAGCCGTTCGTCCGTTCGAGTGAACTGGAACGCGACGGTTACATGGGCGTGATCGAGTATGCTCCCAGCGAGCGCTTCCACTCGACGCTCGACCTCTACTACTCCGACTTTGCGGAGACACAGCTCCTGCGCGGCATCGAGATTCCGCTCTGGTGGAGCTCGGCCCAGCTGCAGCCCGGTTTCACGGTGCAGAATGGCCTGATCACCACGGGTACCTTCAAGAATGTCTACGGTGTGGTCCGCAATGACATCGTGACCCGCGATTCCGACGTATCGGCCGCTGGCTGGCGCCTGGAGTTCGGTGACAAGGAAGGCTGGAAGGTCGATCTCGACCTCGCCTACTCGAAGATCAAGCGCAAGGACTTCGTTCTCGAGACGTACTCGGGTTATGCCTCGAACCAGACGGGCACCCCCGACACGATGACCTACACGCTCGGTCAGGGCGAAGGCGGTGCGAAGTTCACCACGCTGCTCGACTACACGAACAGCAGCCTCATGAAGCTGACGAGCCCGCAGGGCTGGGCCAGCGGTGACGTCCCCGGCGGCCAGGTCGGCTTCCTCAAGGGCCCGACGGCCCGGGACGAAATCGGCCAGTTCAAGCTGATGGCGCAGCGTCCTCTGAGCGGTTTCTTCAGTCGCATCGAGGCGGGCGTGGCCTACACGCGGCGTTCCAAGTACGAGTACGAGGCCGGCCCGAGCGGCAAGGAAGGCTATTTCCTCGCCCTCAAGAACGGTGCCACCAGCGCCGCGCTGCCTCCCTCCGTTGGCATCACCGACCTGAGCTTCCTCGGCATCAAGGGCATGATCAGCTATGATCCGCTGGCCGCCTTCAACAGTGGCATCTACAACCTGATCCCGAACAACAACCCCGCTTACGTATCCAATAACTGGGATGTGGCGGAGAAGGTCTACCTCGGCTACGTCAAGGCAGACCTCAGCCGCAAGCTCGGCCGCGTGCCGATGACCGGCAACATCGGCGCCCAGATCGTGAGCTCCGACCAGACGGCGACGGGCCTTTCGGCCAACGGCAGCACGATCGTTCCGGTCGTGGGTGAGCACACCTATGTGGACTTCGTGCCGAGCCTGAATCTGAACTTCAAGGTGGCGGACAACAAGATGGTGCGTTTCAGCGCGGCCCGTCAGCTGGCCCGTCAGCGCATGAATGACATGCGGGCCGGATCGACCTACAGCTACAATGCCCAGCTGGCCAATTCGACGGATCCGCTGCAGAGCCCCTGGAGCGGCAGCGGCGGCAATCCGAAACTGGAACCGTGGCGCTCGAATTCCTTCGACGTCTCCTACGAGCACTACTTCAGCGACAGCATGGGCTACTGGTCGGCGGCGGCGTTCTACAAGGACCTGGTCTCGTACACCTACACCCAGCCGAAGGTGGTCGACTACACCGGTCTGCCGACGGGATTGCCCAGCGGCGCTGCGGGTTCGACGCCCCGTATCTATCAAGGCACGAGCAGTGTTCCGCAGAACGGGCAGGGCGGCGGGATCAAGGGCATGGAGTTCGCCCTCTCGCTTCCCGGGGAAAAGTTCTCCGACGTGCTGAAGGGCTTTGGTGTCGTCGCCAGTGCCTCCTTCTTCAAGAGCTCGATCCAGCCCGACCTGAGCAGCCCGAGCACACCGATCCCCGGTCTGTCCGAGCGAGTCATGACTGGCACGGTCTATTGGGAACGGAAGGGCTTCGCGGCCCGCGTCAGCGCACGGTACCGCTCCGACTATCGCGGCGACATCGCCACGTTCGGTCCTCGCGGTGAAGTCTTCCGCAACCTGCAGGCCGAGACGGTCGTTGATGCGCAGGTCAGCTACACCTTCAACAAGGGACGTTTCAAGAACCTCGGCCTCATCGCCCAGGCCTACAATATGAACGACGAGCCGCTGTTTGCGTCACAGGGCACGGACACCCGGCTGGTGCAGGACTATCAACGCTACGGTGCCTCCTATTCGGTGGGCATGTCGTATAAGTTCTGAGTCCGACGCAGGACATTCCAAGGGAACTGCGGCCATCGGTTGACCCTGGTGGCCGCAGCTGCTTCCCGTCCCACCTTCTCCTTGCCTGAGCCACTGGCTCGCTGCGGCGAGCCCCAATTGTCTGCTGGAACCGGTCGCGGCGCCGCCCGACCCCCA
The DNA here is from genome assembly GCA_016794725.1 of Opitutaceae bacterium. Taxonomy (GTDB): domain Bacteria; phylum Verrucomicrobiota; class Verrucomicrobiia; order Opitutales; family Opitutaceae; genus UBA6669. The sequence goes on from JAEUGZ010000425.1 coordinate 5,832, forward strand.
GGGACTCCGATTGAGCGATGATCCAATTCACGCACGCTGGCAGCCCTTCCGCTTCGAGCCGGGAATCGACCCCGATTGAGCTGCCCGATTTGACGGGAGCCGACGAATCGGCATCCGTGGGCGATCACGCGTCCCAGGGCTGGTTGACCCGGCGCACGGCCGGAGTGCTTGCCCACCTGTCATCACTTCCGGGTGACTACGGTCTGGGCAACCTGGGCCCCGGGGCGCGGGCCTTCGTGGACTTTCTTGCCACGGTCGGGGTGCGCCACTGGCAGATCTGTCCGATCGGCCCGACCGGCTACGGCGATTCGCCGTACCAGCTTTTCTCGGGCCGGGCCGGCAATCCCTATTTCATCGACCTCGGGGAGCTGCAGGCGGCGGGACTGGTCACCGCCGAGGAACTGTCCCCGCTGCGTGCACTTTCCGCCACGCGGGCGGACTACGGAGGTTTGTATCACCACTTCTGGAAAGCCCTGGCCCAGGCTGCGGATCGTTTCGAAGCCTTGGGTTTGGAGGCGCTGTCCGGCTTCGGTTCACTGGCCGAGTTCAGACGGCAGCAGGGGGGCTGGTTGCAGCCGTTTGCGGAGTTCATGGCGCTCAAGGCGCACTTTGGCGGCCGACCTTGGACCACCTGGCCGGAGGCGTTTCGGCGCTGGAGTGCCGACCTCGGGACCACGCTTCCGGCCTCGGTGCGACGCGAGGCGGAACGTCACGCCTTTTATCAGTACGTCTTTTTCGGACAGTGGAATCGGCTGCGTTGCTACGCGGCCGAGCGTGAGGTGGGCATCATTGGCGACGTACCGATCTTTGTGGCGCTCGACAGTGCTGACACCTGGCAGAACCGGGCGGTCTTCCGTCTGGATGACGAGGGACAACCGCTGGCGGTGGCGGGGGTTCCGCCCGACTATTTTTCCTCGCTTGGTCAGTTGTGGGGGAACCCGTTGTACGATTGGGATCACCTCGCCCGGACGGGTTATGCCTGGTGGATTGACCGGCTGCGCAGCGCGTTCGAGCTCTACGACGTCATCCGCCTCGATCATTTCCGCGGATTCGACACCTACTGGGAAATTCCGGCGGGAGCGCCCGATGCACGCGGGGGGCGCTGGCTCAAGGGACCGGGACTTGCCTTTTTCCGTGCGGTGCGCGCGGCGCTGCCGGAGGCTCGCATCATTGCGGAGGACTTGGGTTACATCGGACCCGATGTGGTGGAGTTACGCCGCTCGGCCGGGTTGCCGGGCATGAAGATCCTGCAGTTCGCGTTCGGGCATGATGCCAACAACGTGAACCTGCCTCACTTCTACACACCGGACAGCATCGCCTACACCGGGACCCACGACAACAACACGACGCGCGGCTGGCTGGAGGGCCTGACTGAGCCCTATGCGTCACTGGTGGATGAATACTATCAGCTCAATGGCCAGCGCACGGCCTGGCCGATGATCCGGGCCGCGTTGGCGACGCCGTCACGACTGGCCGTCATTCCCATGCAGGACCTGCTCGACCTTCCGGCTTCCGCCACCTTGAACCGTCCCGGCACCACCGACGGCAACTGGCAGTGGCGGTTCACGACCGCCGAGCTGGCCAGCCTCGCCGGAGAACGCTCGGCCGAGCTGCAGCGCTGGATCCGGCTGTATGACCGCACCGGGGATCGGGAGATCCGTGACTACAGCGAGCCGGTGGTGCAGTAGGGGCAGTCTCCCCGCGTGTCGCGCCATTCCAGAGTGGACCCTGTAGGTGATCGTTAGGGTCGGCCTCGCTGAGGCCGCGGGTTTCGCCCCGAGTGCACCCTGCGGGTTGTCGTTGGAGGCGGCCTCGCTGAGGCCGCGTTAGGGGCGGATACCCGCGGCGAGTGAGGAGGCGGGGCGACCCTGGGGTCGCTGCCGGATCGAAACACCCCGGCGGTGCTCCGCCGGAACCGCCAGGTTGGCCGCAGGTCGCATCCCTGGAGGGCGCCGCTCCGACGGCGCCGGTTACGCATCGCGAACCAGACAGGCCCCAAGGTGTGCTCACGTGTGGTGCACCCACCACCACCCGGCGTTGTTCCGCCGGGCGCGTCCCCGCGGCGCCGACGGAGCAGCGCCCACCAGGAGTGTACCCGCAACGGGTGAGGATGGGGGGGCGACCCTGTGGTCGCTGCCGGATCGAAACACCCCGGCGGTGCTCCGCCGGAACCGCCCGGGTGGCCGCAGGCCGCATCGATGGAGGGCGCCGCTCCGACGGCGCCGGTTGCGCGTCGCGAATCCGACACGCCCCAAGGTG
>JAEUGZ010000431.1 GCA_016794725.1 Opitutaceae bacterium
CCAGCCGGGCACCGCTTCTCTCACCCTTGAGGCACGGACCCAGGACGAGGGTGATGCTATGCGCCTACCGCTCCCCATTCTCGAAGACGGCATCTTGCAGCCCACGGGAGCCGCGGGGCGTGTCGGTGAGAAGTCACTCAAACTCAGCTTCGACCTGCCGACTCCTCTTGATCCGAACCGCTCCACCGTGGAGGTCCAACTTGCACCGGGGGTCGCCACCTCCGTGCTGGGCGCACTTCCTTTCTTGATCGAGTATCCGCACGGTTGCGTGGAGCAAACCATGAACCGCTTCCTGCCTGCCGCGGTGGCGGCCGCGTGGTTCCGGGACTTGGGGCTCGATTCAAAGGCGATCGACGACGTGCTCCTCGGCAAACAGGGCACGTCCTCGTGGGGATCGCAGCCGGTGACTCCCCGACTGAGCCTCGATGCGTTGATTCAACAAGGCCTCTCCCGGTTGAGCTCCGCCCAGCTCCACCGCGGAGGATTCGGCTGGTGGTCTCAGGGCGACCCGGATGCGTTTATGACGGGTTTGGTGCTCCGCGGGCTGAGCGTGGCCGCCAAGACCGGTATCTCCGTGCCCCCATCCTTGACGACGGGAACACGTCGAGCCGTCCTCGAATCACTTCAGTTCGAGGGTCACGCCGCGGGGGAAATGGACCGCGTCTGGCTTCTTTCCGCAGTATTGATAGCGGGTCCACTAAGTGAGCAAGAGCGCAAAACGCTCACGGGCATCTACGAAAATCTGCACCTCACGCGGGAAAAGCTGCCTCCGGCCGGTCTCGCACTGCTCCTGCAATGCGCCCACCACCTGGCTCGCGCCACCGAAGTGCCGGAGTTGGTTCGGCGGCTGGAAACCACCGCGCAAAGAAACCGATCGCGCGAATTGGGCGAACTGGTCCACTGGGGGCAGTCAGAGCGCCACTTCCGAGCGTTGGAAGGGATGATCGAGTCGACCGCGCTCTGCCTGGAGGCCCTGTTGCTGGTCGACTCGAAGCACCCACTCGTCGATCCGGCCGCCGCCGCCTTGCTGATCAACCGACAGAGTAACCGTTGGTCGAATACCCGCGATACCGCCTACGCGGCCATCGCCCTGCTCGCCTACGCCCGAAGCCGTGGCGATGCTTCCGCCGACGCCTCCTTCCGTATCTCGATCAACGGACGCACCCTTGAGACCGCCACGCTGACCCGTGACTCAATGCTCGCAGTGCACCGCGTTCGCGTCCCCGTTTCCCTGCTGCAGTCTGGTAGGAATACCTTGCTTGTCACTCGCCTGAAAGGTGACTCCCCGGGCTACGCTACCGTCACCGCCCAGAGCTGGGCCCGCGCCGACAGCCTCCGTTCGAGCGGCGATTTCCTCCAGGTCAGCCGCACCTACCTGCGCCTCGCCGAGCGCACGGGCTTGACGGACAAGGCCGCATCGGCACCCGAAGTACTGACGCCCATCAGCGCGGCACTGGCACAAAATGAACGCGTGGAGTGCCGCGTGCGCATCCAGGTTCCCCAGGAACTGCACTACGTCATGCTCGACTGTCCCAAGCCGGGGGGTTGTGAACCGATCAATTCCCTGAGCGGGTGGGATGCCTCGCTCCAAGCCGTTGCCCCACCGGGAATGCCGCCTCGACCCGCCAGCCGGGAGGGCATCAATCGATCCGTCTACCGCGAGGAACACCCCGACCGCAGCGTCTTCTTCCTGCACCGCCTGCCGGCCGGGACCTGGGAACTTCGCTACACCCTGCGCGCCACCTTCGCCGGCGACTACCGCGCCCTCCCGGTCACCGCCCAGGCCATGTACGCCCCGGTCGTTTCCGCCAACACCGACGCCCGCCGTCTGGTCATCCAGCCGGTCGCCGGCGCGCAACGATAGACTCCGCCTCCACTGCAGGAGTCCTTGGGTGGTATTTGCTTCAGAATCGGCCACTTAGGCCGATAGGTCCCAAAACCTCATTCCCATGAAGTGCTCCCTGCCCCTGCTGTCCGCGCTGCTTCTCGGAGTCGTCGCGACCTCACTCCGCGCTCAGGCTCCCGCCGCTTCGAACGACGCTGCCAAGATCCATCCCTACACGCAACAAATGACGACGGAGTGGCTGGCCCGGCTGGACAAAGCCGAGGCCGTATCCAAGCCAGGGGGCAGTCCCGAGGCCGCGAAACCGGTCATGGAGGAGCTGGAAACCTTCTTCGCCGAAAAGAAGCAGGTGCTGGAGCGCCACCCCGATTTCAAAAAGCCGCTGCTGCGGCAGATTCTACTCCGGATCAAGCTGGCGAAGATCACGGCGGTCAGCGGACTCGCCGCAGCCGAGAAGGGCCTCTCGCGCCAAGATCCGGCCTTCTTCAACGGCAAGGGCGGCGCCTACGAGCAGCTCGCCAAGGCCGACGCGCTGGTCGAAGCCGTAGCCAGTGTCGTGGGCAAGGAACAGCAGGCCTTCACCGACTTGGCCGCCTACGTCGCCCAGGTGCGCACCAAGGTGGGGGAGAAAGCCGCCAAGGTGACGGTCGGCGGTGTCGCCGTCGTCAACACCTCCGGCGCCAAGGTCCATCCGTTTACGCAGCAGACCTTTGAAACCTGGCTGAAAAATCTTGAGGCCGACCAGGCCGTTGCCGCCGGTTCCGATCCGCTGGAGAAAAAGCTGAAGGAGCTGGAGGGCGGCTGGAGTTGGTACCGTTCCAACGAGGCCGAACTGCGCAAGCACCCAGGATACGCCCAGGCCGCCGGACGCATGCAGGCCCAGCAGTTGATGCTCGGTGAACTCAAGGTTCAGAAGGCCGTCGCCTTCGCCCAGCAGGGATTGAAGGAACTCAATCCCAATATGTTCTCCGAATCCTCCGGCACCTACCAGCAGCTGAAGGAGGCCGAAGGCCTGCAACAGACGTGCGCCAAAGCCGAGGGCAGCGACCCCGCCGCCTGCGCCAAACTCGCCCAATCCATCACCGACGCCCGCGCCACCGTCCTGAAGTTAACGAACGACTACAAGAAGATCGCCGCGGAGAAGTACCGCCTGCCCCCCGAGCGCTACAGCGGCGGGGACAAATCCGACCTGAAGAAGCGCGTGCTCGCCACGTGGAAGGAACTCTATCCCGACGACAAGGTCCTCGGCGTGCGATTCCACCGCGAGGATTGGGAGCGCAAGAAGGAAAGCAATTTCAACAACGGCACCTGGTATCACTATGACAACTCCGTGTTGGTCGTCTTTGTCGTGGTGAAAACCTCCGCCGACCTGGCCACGGTCTATCCCGCCTACGTAAACAAGAACAACCAGAGCAACGCCCTCAAGATCGGCGCCGACACCAAAGGCAACTCCTACATCCAGGACGACATGCTGTTGAAGAACGTGGACCTGTAGCGCCAGGGCCAGGGCCAGCCCAGCGGGGCTGGAAGTGCGAAGTTCGAAGAGTGAGGTGCAAAGGCAGGCAAGCAATGGGGCTGCGGCTTTAGCCGCATCCGATTTCAACCGGCGCCGACGGAGCGGCGCCCTCCAGGGGTGTGACCTGCGGTCGGCTTTTTTGGGGATGGTCCACCCCCCAGCGACCAGGGGTCGCCTCCTCTTGGCCACCCGCAGGGTTGATCCCTGGAGGGCGTCGCTCCGTCGACGCCGCGGGGACGCACCCAACGCAACGGCGCCGGGTGATTTGCATCCAACGCGGTGTGACAGCCTTGGGCCGGTTGGGTGTTCGACGCCAAGCGTGCCCGCGAGGGGCAGCCCTTGTTGCTCCATCGGAAGAGCCTGTGGCCCGGTCCCGTCCGAGCAACCGCTTCGTTCTTCACTTCTCGAAACGTTGGCGATGCGCAACCGGCGCCGACGGAGCGGCGCCCTCCAGGGGTGTGACCTGCGGTCGGCTTTTTTGGGGATGGTCCACCCCCCAGCGACCAGGGGTCGCCTCCTCTTGGCCACCCGCAGGGTTGATCCCT
>JAEUGZ010000441.1 GCA_016794725.1 Opitutaceae bacterium
GAGAATGGCATCAGCGAAATCTGGAGCTACACCACTTACCAGGGTCCGAATGGCGCCTACCTTTACCGGGGATGGTACCACCGCTACTATTCGTACCGCGATCCCTTCTATCCGTACTACCTCGATGTCTCCGCCCGCCGGGAACGGGAGCGTTTCCGGGTTGTATTCCGCGACGACAAAGTGGTCGAAATCCAGCAGGAGCACACCTGACCGGCCCCGGGCCCCGGGGCCCGGGTTCCGGTCCGGGGAGCAGAACGTACGAACCGGGTCACTACGCCAGATTCGGCGACGCATCCCGTTCGGGGTGGTGCCCGGCACGAACTCCGGCTGAACCCGCTTCGGGATGCGAAAGCCGCTCGGAGTTGGCCGAAACATAGCGTCGGGTCTAGGTAATTACTTAAGTTGTTTGCGATTAATTATTTGTATCACGAAATCCGGGTGTTAACGATCAACCCACCCGCACTCGCTCCGGAGGGGGCAAGCTGATTGTAAGATGGGTTACCATGCGCCCGATCAATCAATTCCTTGTCGAGAACAACCTCCGCAATGCGGCCAACCCCTGCATCAGCCCCGATTTCTGCCTGGACTGGCCAACGTTGGTGTCCCGCATTCGCGCGCGCGATGCCGCCGTTCAGGCCTGGCCCCGCAGTGTGTTCCGAACCGCGGCTGGACAGTGGACGCTGCTGGAGGACCGCGCGACGGGGGACTGCGCCTGGCAACTGGAGCGCGCCCCCGGCGCGGCGGGCGACGGCGGACTGACCGATGCGGCGGCGGCGGCCGGGTTCACCGTGTATCCGGCGACATGGGACAATTTGATCGCGCTGAAGAACCAGGTGCAGTCGTTTGCGCCGGGCTCGACGATTTTCCCCACCGCGGCGGAGCGTCTGGGGCAGAGTACGCTGGGCATCGGGGCCCGGTTCACCACCCTGCACTGGCCGGCGGTGGAGTGGTCGATGAGCGCGCTGGGCATTGGTGTGACCGCAAATCAGAACTCCATCCCACGAGAACTGGTCTATGACGTGGACGCGATGCTGGCCGGCCGGCTCGACACCGTGCCTTTCCCCTTCATTGGCACGAACGTTCCCGAGGGTCACCAGGGCCAGAGTGTCGAAGGCATGAGCCATGGCTGCGTGCTCTCCAAGCTGAAGAATGGATTCCATCACCTCGGCATTGCCTGGAGTTTCAACGCCGACCACCAGCCCATTGGCGGCAAGTTTGATGGACGCGAGGACGTGCTGGTCAGCGGCTGCGTGCTGGCGAGCTATATCACCTTCGATCTGTCTCCGGAGCTGGCGCTCAACCAGCCGGCGGACGTTGGCACCATCGATCCCAAGCTGATCGCCACCGTGCGCGCCCGGGTGGCGGCGGCGGGTGTGTCACTCGACGACCAGGCGTTCACCCGCCTGCTTGCGACCGTGTGGACTCCCCTGCAGAAGATGAAGCGGCGGGACGAGAAATATGCCGCTGCGCGGGCCCGGCTGTTCACCACGGAAGTGGGGCGTGCCTATTTGCGCGAGTTGTCGATCGACGAATTGCCCGGACTGACCACCCCGGAAACCACGGCCATCATGCTCGCCCTCTGCGAGGCGCTGGGCATGAAGATTCACTTCGTGGCGCCGGCCTTCGGATTTCAGAAAAACATGCCGTATCCGGACAATGCGGCGCTCCGCGGATTGATTGAGAAACAGTGGGCGGTCTGCCGGAAGTTCGGTGCGAGCATCGGATTCCACTCCGGCTCCGGGAAATCGGCGGAGAACTATCGCGTCATGGGAGAGGTCACCGGCCAGCGGCTCGAGATCAAGACCAGCGGCCGCTACACCTATGAAATGGGTCGCGCGCTGCATGCGTCGAGCGACGCGGCCGACCAGGCACTGTGGCGTGATTGGTACCGCTTCACGCTCGAGCTGGCTTTGAAGGGGGCATTCAGCGCCGATGCGACGGAACGCAAGATGGCCCGGACGTTTGTCACCGATGCGCTGGTCAAGTCGGGTGCGGCACAAACGGAACCGTATGCGACCGAGGCGGCGACACGGGAGGCGCTCGAAGCCCTGACCCCGAGTCCCGAGCACATGTTCTGGTTCGAATACAATTTCCTCTTCGTGCTGGCCGCGGAGGGCAAGGCCGAGAAGTCGGCACTCGGCGACCATTCTCCCGCGGGTTACCGTCAACGCGCCCGTTTCTATGCCATCAGCGAACAGGGACGGCTCAACTATGCGCGCAATGTCGCTTCCTACATTGTCTTCCTCGCCGAGGCGACCGGGGTGGCGCCGGCCGAGCGTTGCAGCGCAGCGCGCGCCTTGTTGTCCCGTTACACGACCATGAGCGCCTTCCTGGCCGACATCGGTCGGTAACCGCCGCCGCCGCCGCTCTGCGGCGGCGGAATGACGAATGACGGTGCCAGCCCGGGGGCTGGAAGTGCGAAGGTCGAGGAGTGAAGGGCGAAACGGGCGAAGTGACGAATGACCCGGGGAGGCGGGGCCCCGGGCGCATTCGTACGTTGGGCTTTCAGGCTAGAGCGCGTGGATGGCGCTCTTGGAGACGGCGAGTCCGGCTTCCTTGACGGACTCGCTGAGGGTGGGGTGGGCGTGGATCGTTCGGCCGAGATCCTCGGCGCTGCCGCCGTAGACCATGTGCGTGACCACCTCAGAAATCAGTTCCCCGGCGTTGTGGCCGAGGATCTGGGCGCCGAGGATGCGGTCGGTTTTGGCATCGGCGATGATTTTGACGAAACCATCGGTGGCGGCGGCGGAGATCGCGCGTCCATTGGCGGCAAAGTTGAACTTGCCCACCGATACGGCGATACCCTGGGCCTTGGCGGCGTCCTCCCCGAGTCCCACCGAAGCGACCTCGGGTGAGGTGTAGACGACCCCGGGCACGAGGTTCCAGTCCACGTGGCCGGCCTTGCCGGCGATCCATTCCGCCACGGCGACACCGTCTTCCTCGGCTTTGTGCGCGAGCATTGGACCGGCGATGACATCGCCGATCGCCCAGATCCCCGGTGCCGAGGTGCGAAGGTGGCCGTCGACTTTGACGCGCTTCTTTTCGTCGAGTTCCACGCCGGCCTTGTCCAAACCCAGACCGTCGGTGTAAGGACGGCGGCCCACGGCCACGAGCACTTTATCGGCCGGGAATTCGAGTTTCTGACCCTCGCGCTCCGCGGTCAATACGCCTAGGGCAAAACCGGTCACCTTTGCACCCACCTCGATCTTCATGCCCTGCTTCTGCAACAGACGCGTGAAGGCGCGGACGACATCATCATCATGGGTGGCGATGATCTTGGGCAGGAATTCCACCACCGTGACTTCGCTGCCGAGCCGCGACCAGACGGAGCCCAGCTCCAGTCCGATGGCGCCGCCGCCGACGACAACCAGGCGTTTCGGGACTTCGCTGAAAGCAATCGCATCATCGCTCGAGACCACGGTCTTGCCGTCGAACTTCATGAACGGCAGCTCAACCGGGGCCGAGCCCGTGGCGATGACGATGTTTTTGCCCGTCACCTGGGAGACCGCACCGTCCGCTCCGGTGACCGCGAGGGTGGTCGCGTTGACAAAGCTGGCGGCGCCGGTGAGCACGGTGACCTTGCGTCCCTTGGCCAGAGCGGAGACCCCGCCGACCAGTTTGGCGACCACCGCGTCCTTGCGCTTCAACAGGGCGGCGAGGTCGAGCCCCACTCCGGAGAGCGCAATCCCGTGCTCCGCAGCGTGGCTGCGGGCGAAGACGAACTGCTCGCTGGAGTGCAGCAGGGCCTTGCTCGGGATGCAGCCAACATTCAGGCACGTGCCGCCGAGGGTTGCGCGTTTGTCGACGAGAGCGACCTTGAGGCCGAGTTGGGCGGCGCGAAAGGCGCAGACATAGCCGCCGGGACCCGCGCCGATGACAATGAGATCAAAAGTATCCATGGGAGCCGGCCGGTGGCCGGAAGTGCGAAGGGCGAAGAGTGAAGAGTGAAAGGGAGGAGGGAATTCAGAATTCAGGAGCCTGAAGCGGGAAATGAAAAGAGGGAGCGCTTGTTGAGAGAACGGTCGCCCAAGTTGGGCATTTGAGAAGCTCAGTTCCCAGATTCACCTGCTAACTGCTGACGGCTGGATCCTGGATTCTGAATTTCCCGTTCACTCTTCGCCCTTCACTCTTCCCGGCCCCTGCTAGATCGCTAGCAGGAGCCTGGCCGGGTCTTCGATGGCCTGCTTGACC
>JAEUGZ010000458.1 GCA_016794725.1 Opitutaceae bacterium
CCGGAGACCTCCTGCATGTCGGGCAGGCGCTCTGTCTGACTGAGCTACGCGACGAAAAAGTGGCTGCGGATCTAGGTGACGCTCCTGGGACTGCCGGGTCAGAGCCGGCCGCGTTGCTGTTACACCAATCCGCAATCGAAAGCAGTTGGTCCAGGTGGAAGGAATTGCACCTCCGATGCCGATCTCTCGGCGACGCGTTTACAGCGCGTTGCATTGCTGTTGTGACCCCCTTCGCCCGCGTGGGTCACCCCTCGCAGGCTCGGGGCTTCGCCCTCTCCGCGCTACCGCGCTCCGTCTGCCACACCTGGATACACATGGGAGCACGGGTCGGATTTGCACCGACAACCTTCGCCTTATGAGGGCGACACTCTGGCTCGTTGAGCTACCGTGCTGTGAATGGTGGGGGCGGTGGGATTTTCGCCCACGACCTGCCGGGTAAGAACCGGCTGCTCTGAAACGCTGAGCTACACCCCCAAGGAAAGTGGCGGAGGAGAGCGGTACTGCCCCGCGCCGGGCATGACCCCGGTTCCGGTTTAGCAAACCGGCGGTCCTTCTGATTTGGACTCCTCTCTTCCTCCGAAAGCTGGCTCCGGGACGTGGACTCGCACCACGATTCTGCGGTTCAAAGCCGCGTGTCCTACTGTTAGACGATCCCGGAGTGAAAGTGGTCGGGACAACAGGGATTGCACCTGCGACTTCACCGTCCCGAACGGCGCGCTCTGCTGCTGAGCTATGTCCCGAAATGAAAGTGGCTCTGGTGGAAGGTAACGCTCCTTCATGGGTCGAGTTAACAGCTCGGTGCCTTGCTTGTCGGCCACACCAGAATAAAAAGTGGTCGAGACGGAGGGACTTGCACCCCCGGAATGCCTGGGTGTAGGCCAGGTGCCTTAGCTGCTTGGCGACGTCTCGAAAAGTGGCGGGAACGACGGGACTTGCACCCGCTGACTCGCCCGTGACAGGGGCGCGATTGGCTCGCTGCGCTCGGGGCGACGCCCTCCACCTTCGGTGGCCCCATCTCCGCTACGCTCCGTCGACTCCTTCATCTCCGTTCCCAAAAAGAATGGTCAGGCAGACGGGATTTGCACCCGCTTCCCCGCCTTCACAGGGCGGTGCCCCTCTGACTGGGCCGCATGCCTGAAAGTGATGGTCCGGGCGGAGAGAGTTGCACTCCCGATCCCTCGGTCCCAAGCCGAGTGCGTTGGCTACTACGCTACGCCCGGATGAATCAGAAAAAATGGGAGCAGGCGCGGAGTCGAACCGCCTCCCCTGGGATATGAACCCGGGTGGATCCCCGATCTGCCTGCTGTGAAGTTGGTGGACTGGATGGGAGTTGCACCCACCTCAGACTCGCTGCCAGCGAATCTCGCCGCTATCGGAACATGCCAGCCCGTGAAGTCATGGTGGAAACGACGGGACTTGCACCCGCCCAGCGGCACTGCGAATGCCACTCGCCCCTATGGAACATGCGTTCCCATGAAAAGTGGTGGAGGCCCCCGGAGTTGCACCGGGTTCTCGCGCTCTTCAGGCGCGCGCCATCACTGGATCGGCCTGACCTCCAAGAAAACTGGTCCTCGAAGACGGTATCGCGCCGTCGTCTGCCGGTTATCAGCCGGCTGCTCTGCTTTTGAGCTACTCGAGGGATAAAGTGGCAGGGGCGCCCGGGATTGCACCGAGCCGCGGAGTTTTGGAGACTCTGCAGGTCACTGGACCATCCGCCCCTATGGGTGCAGGACCGGGATTCGAAACGGGACGCAGCTCGCAAAACTAAGTCGCTAGAAAACGCGGACTTAGTTAATGGTTAATGTTTTAGAACAAGTAATAAGATGCACGCTTGCGCGGAAAAGTGAAGGCAAAAGCAGACTTTCTGGCAACCTCTGGCAACCTTTTACCCCGGCGGAAGCATATGCGAAACACTATGACGGGACACTCGGCGTATTGTATTCGCCCCGGCACTCCTCGTCAATGGCAGCTACTGCTTACGGGCAGCGAATATCTCAATACCCTTTCGCGCGAAATGGAACCGCTTTCCATGAACCGATGATCACAGCTGGAACCGGCGCGGTCGTCCGCTGCCCGTTACCCGTCGACGTGGTACGGCGCGTCCTTGGCGGAACTCGCCGTGAAACGTCTTTTCCAGATCGTCGACCCCGACGCACCCGAAAGCATTTATCTCGATGATAATGCGCCGATGCTAGAGCACGATATTCCACCAGAGTGGATCAGCCATTAAACTTCTGCGGGAGCGAAAAGGGCGACCACTTCCGCCGCAATGCGCCGGAGGTTAGCTCACTCCTAAACCAGAACTGTTGATGGTCATGACGCCTCGGAGGAATCCGGGGCGTTTTCGTTTACGGACCTAGTGATTCGTCAACAGCTCGTATCTACCGAAAATTCGGTAGTCCCGCCATGTTGTCACTCAATCCGTTGTCGCGACTCTCTTCACTGACTTTGTGGGCGAAGACCGGAGTTACGCAATCGGACCTAGAGTCCGTGAGGGTTCTTGGTCGCGCCCACTCCCACCTGCACATGCGAAAGACCGAGAGGATTTCTGGGTTCACGCCCGATTGAAAGGATGGTCGTCGCATGTGCGAACCTTACAGAGCAAAATGAGCGTTATCGTGAAAAACCGTTCCCCCGTTTACGTCGGAGTAGACATCGGAAAAGCGGCGTTGGACGTGTCGGCATCACGACTTGTCCTCAAAGTCCCGAACACGCGCGAAGGGTTCGCGCAGATGCTAGCGACAGTGAGAACACTAAAGCGGCATCTCCATTTCATCTGTGAGCCCACGGGTTTCTACGGTCGCGAACTTGTCGCCTACCTGCACGCACATCGTTGCAAGGTATCCGTGATTTCCGGCTTCCGGGTTCGTCAGTTGGCCAAAGCCAAAGGTCGCTTCGCTAAGACAGACAAAATCGACGCCAAACTATTGGCCGAAGTCGGTTCGATCCTGAAACCGAAGCCCACGGAGAAGCCGGACCCGGGCGCTCTAAAGCTTCGCAATATTATGCGAAGGCGTCGGCAATTACTCACCCTCCAAGCGGACCAGAAGAAGCAGCGCGCACAACTGGCAAGTGCGTCACTCAAGCGAAGCGCAGATGTTGTGATAACGACTGTGCGCAAGGAGGTCGTCTTGCTTGACTCAATGGCCGAGCAATCGGTCAAAAGTCATCCGGAAATGCACGCTAGATTCAGGGCGTACAGGTCGGTAAAGGGCGTTGGTGACGTGACCGCTCTGACCGTGCTATCTGAATTGCCGGAAGCAGGGTACTTGAACCGAAGGCAGGTAGCTTCACTTGCTGGTCTAGCTCCTTTTAACCGAGATAGCAGTACCTGCAAAAGGTCGCGGCACATTAAAGGTGGCCGGGCATTCCTGCGCACGGCTATGTTCATGGCGGCGCTGTCAGCTGCTCGGACTAATCCCATACTTGCGCCGTTTTATCGTCGGTTGAGGGAGGCGGGAAAGCCCGGTCAGGTTGCGCTTACTGCGGTGGCCCGAAAGCTTCTGATCCATCTCAACGAAGTGGCTCGTACAATTAGCCGGAGAAACGATAACGGATAAATCACGCCGCCGGGGTTTCGCGACATCATGAAGAAGCGAATTACAAAGGTCCCCTGTATGCCGATTCTGCGCTATCCGGGATGGTAGCCTCAGCCCGGTGGACGCGTCCAATTCAATTGCGCGCCCAACTCGCGCAGCAACTGAAAGGTCGTGATGTATTCGATCCCCAGCGCATCGCAGACATTGGGGATCGGCACCTTCTTCCGGATTGCCGGATCGGGCTGTTCAAGTGTCACAAGCACGAGGCCCTTCGCCTTTGCATAGGCGATGAGCCAACCGTCAGCCACGCCAGCAAACTCCGCTTTCGCTTCCGGCAAAAATTGCGCCTGGGCTTGCACCCATGTCATCGCCTCACCAAAGGCCGCAGCCACGGCTGCATCATCGGTTGAAGCGAAGAATCCGTCGGGCACCTGCGTCGCTGCCCACGTCGTCAGTTCGTCCCCGCCTCGCCCCAATTCGGTGCCTACTCGGTCGATGCTGCCAAGTTTGCCGCTTTCAGCGTGCCATACCAAAGCATCCCAAAAGCCCGGACAAAGATCGAAGGGATAATAGCGGCGCTTCGACTGCACGAACACATTCGTGTCGAGAACGTATTTTCGTTCGGCAGCCATTAGCGCAGTTGCAGCCCGATTCCTTCCGCGAACCGATCAAAGGTTTGCCCATACAAGCCCGTTAGCTGGTAAGCATCCTTAAACAGCAGTCGTCCCTCGCGCGCAGCGCGCACCACAGCTGCTCCGAAGCGCCGGCCGATGCGGACTTCCTGAGTCGCATAGAAATCGCCCCCACCGGCGCGAGCTTGCGCCCGACGACGTTCATCGGCTTGATACGCCTCGAAGAATGAAAAAAACTCCGCGCGGTTGATAACCTGCAAGTCCAGCGCCCGTCGCGCCGCTACCAGGGGACTGACTTTGAAACGGCCCGCCAAGCTTTGAAAAGGTTCCGCCGTTTGCGCGGCCTGCGGCCAAGCTCTCAGAAATTCTTCCTCAGGCACCAGAAACTCCGCGGCCACCTTGTTGCAGAATAACTCGACGGCATCATTCGCCGGTTGAAGGTCCGGCAAATTAAACACGCCGTCGCGGCCGAGCCAAAGGTGCGCAAGTTCGTGCGCGAACGTGAACATTTGCGCCGATTTCGCATCAGCGCCGTTCACGAAAATCAGCGGAGCAAACCGATCGCTTAGTACAAATCCGCGAAACTCATTAGGGTCGAGTTTCCGAAAATTGTTGTTCCCGACGACGCCGTTCACAACAACGACAATTCCCACCTCCTCGATCATCCCGCGCAGCGAACGGAGCGCGTCAGTCCACGTGGCTTCCCGCCGCGCCCAACCGTCGGTAACCCCCAGAGTGGCTCGGATGGAACGCGCTACGTCGGCAGGGGAATCCGTCAACGTCGCGCTCCCGATGAAATCCAGCGGGGGCTGGCCTAGTTCGGCCACGTAATCCTGCATCCAATCCTGGCGACGCTGCATGATCTGCACCGTTTCCAAAAGATTTGGACTTGGTCGTCGCACCGGCTGATCGCCCACCGTCCGAAAATCCGGGATCGGCAAACGATCTTCGGGCGGCTCTGGAAGGAAAAAGTAACCCAGGGGAGTCAGCGTCTTCTTCGCCAGCGCTTCCAATTGCCGCAAAGTGGGGCTCGCTTCGCCTCGTTCCCATTCCTGAAAGCGCGGAAACTGTCGCGTTAAGTCCGTGGCATCCAAACCGGCACGCTCCCGCGCCCAGCGAAGCAATTGGGGGCGAATAGCTACGGTGCTCATGCGGATAAGGGACCTTTTATGTTCGTCTGAAACGGTCTTGGCGTCAATCAGAGCCTCTACCCACTATCTCGCCTGCCTTGGCCCTTCCTCTCTCCACCACGCCACGTCGCGGCCCGGAGCCGGGCAGGGCTAACTAGCTAGCTTTCTCCACTCAAGACGTGGTCGCAACTGAAGAGCGTTTGGCGGGCCGGCACATCTTGTTGCCAGAGGTTGCCAGATTCTGGCAACCTAACCGCGCCCCACGTAATGCGCTCAGAGCTAGCCGGAAAAAGGTCGCGGGGAGATGACCCGCGCGGGGCCGGTTTTCCGGTTGCCCAAGGTTGCCCAAATTCACCCCGCCGACGAGGCAAAAAAAAAGCGGCGGGCGCCGAAGCACCCGCCGCCAACCGGAGGCTATGGACGAACGCCGTTGGAACGCATCCCGAGTTGCTGGGCCTCCCGCCGCGCGACGTTGATGAACGCCTGCTCGCGGTTGGTTGCCGGCACATTGCGGATGCGCTCCTCGATCTTCGCCTTGAGGCCGGGCTGTTCCTCGACCCAGGTGCGAAGCTCGGCGTTGTCTCCTGCGCGGTATTCGCTGCCCCGCATCTTTTTCATCATGAGCTTGCGGATCAGCTCTTCCTTGGTGAACCCGCCGTAATACTCATGGAGCTTCGGATTCTGCGCGATGAACTGGTCGAGCTTCGCGTCATTCTCCGGCGTTCGCTTGAGCGCGGATTTCTGCTTTTTGTCAGCGACTTGCTGTTTTAGTGACGGCATACGGCCTCCTGTTTTTCCCCAGTCATTGAGAATACGGGGCGACTGGTCGCCATAGGCAATGGACCCCGTTTGGGCAGGTGATGCCCAAAGTTATGCGGCACTGTCATCGAAGTATTCCTCCTCATGCGGGTTCAGCCCGCGCTTGGTGATGTCGAGCACCGCGCGCTCAAACTCCAACCGGACCTGGGTGGAGGTGGCGCAGGCGAGCCAAAGACGGATCAATGCCGGCACGCCCGGACTCGTGCCGTAGTATTCTTGAATCTGGTGATGCGCCTTCTCAAAATTCTCCGTCAGGTGCGCCGGAAGGAGCCGGGTGAATTCCTCCGTTTCAATTGCGACCGTCGCCGAGGCTGGCCCATCTTTGGTTTCAGGTGTCATTTGTTGCCCTCCGGGTTTTTGCCGCGCATTTCCGAAATCTCCTTGCCGAGCTTGGCCAATTCCTTCGTCAGCGCCTCGTTTTGCTCGATGAGCGAGGCAACGAGCTGGTTTTGTTCAGCCATGCGTTGCTCCAGTTCTGCCGGAAGCGGAGCCGGCGTCTTCGCCGGGTCCGCCACGGCGAGCACCGGGCCGAGCGGGACGACCGTGGGCGCGTTGGGATTGAGGTTCCAATTGGCTCCGGCCTCACGCCGATAGACGACGTGCGCCTCGTGCATCACGTCCGGGTCATGGGGATCGACGTAGCGGCCGACCGGGTATGCCTTCAACGACTCGCCGACCCGCACTTTTTCGGTGTTGGCCTGGTCGAGATCGGTTCCCGAGATCGGGGCGACTGGCGCAGCCGGCATCACCGGAGGCGGCGTGGCCGCGACCGGCTTCTTTTGCAGGGTTGCGCAGCCGGCGCAGAGCGCGGTCACCGCGCACAACAAGAGCGCATTAGTTCGCATGGTCTTTCCTCCAAATTTCCGCGTTGGCGACATTACCGCGCGTGCCCCGCGCCACATCCACCGTTTCCGTAACGTAGAGATAAAACTGTTTACCTGCCGGCACCCGCGCAAAGAAGCCATCCCGCGCAATCGTCTCCTGAATCTGCCGCGCGTAGGCGTTGAGCACGTCGCTCGTGCCTTGCAGCGCGGCATTCCTGCCGGATGCTACCGGAACCTGTGCCAGCCCGCCGAACGCCGTTCCCTGCTCGCGCAACTCCTGCAAGCCGCTCGCGAAGCCCGCCAGGAAGGTCGAGGCGAAGAGTTTTATTTCCTGCCAGTTGTCCGTTTTGACCAGCGTTCCCACCAAGCCTGCCGAGCCGTCCCGCAAACCGAATTCGCCGGTAGTATCGTCTTTCTCGCGGTCGAGGGCGATGCCCGAGAGGACCAACTCCGTGCCGTTGAGCGGGCTCCCGTCCCGCCACACCACCACCCACTTGCCGGAAATCGCGATCCGCTCGCGCGCGCGATCTACCGACGCGCGACCATGCACTTCGGCACCGGCTGGGATAATCAACCTCCCATCGTGCCACACATCTTCGGTCACCAGGCCGATAACGGGTGTGTCCAGTTTGGAGGATTCCAGCGTAACCACCGTTTCACACGGGATCAGCCGACCATACGGCGCGTAAGTGGTCGAAAGCTCCACTTTTTCACCCGATGCGGCCGCAGAGGAAAACAGGCTGATCGGCAAGATGTGCGGTTTCTCGATCCGCGGCCCTTTGCGACTGCTTCCGGTCGCTGGGGCATCACCTTTCTCTCCCTCCGGCTTCGACGCCATCGGACGTGCCGCAGCGGCGGGCTTAAACGGCAGGCCGGCCCGCTGGATGGTTTCGTGCAACGGTCCGGCCGGCGCAGACTCCACTTTGGTCAACTGTGCCGACCGCGCCTTTTCCTCGGCATTGTTGCGGTAGATGATCGTCCCGCCGCCCAGCGCCAGGATGAGGAAGGCGGTTACGTTGCCCGCAGGCGATTTGAGAAAGGGCCAGAGTTTCATGGTCAGTTGGGCACGACCAGCGCGGCGTCGCGCTCGACCCGCGCGACGATGACGCTGAAATGGTTTTTAATGCTGAGATTGGCCCGCCCGCCACGCGGCGTGCCGGTGATTGCCAGATAACCGAACGTCGTCGCCTTCGCCGGCACGATCCCCGATGCATCCGCCACCGCCCCATAATAAACGTTCCCGCCCACGCGCACCGCGAGGCGTTGCGGCTGGTAGATGACCTCGGTTTCACCCGTGTTCTCGAAACGGAGTCGGAAAACCAAGGTGTCCTCCGGGTCGAAACGGAACACCTCTTCCACTGTCACGCGGTAATCACGATAAAAGGAAACGCTGCCCGGCGTGGCGTATTCGATTTGCTGCACAGCCTCGGGATACTGCGAGCGCACCAATGCATAATTTTTCGCGCGATCGAGAAGGCTCAACAACACTTCCGGCGTCACCCGACGTTGCAGCGATGGACTCCGGCCCGCTAGCGCATCCTCGTAAAACGTGACCGAGCCATACGGCTCCGCGCTGACTGCAAAGCGCAACACATAGGTCTTGTTCTTCCACACCACGTTGACCGCCGCTCGAGCGCCGGGCTCGAGCGCGCGCACGCTGAAGAATGTCCGGCCCGGCGTGTAAGCCAGGAGCACCGGCGCGGGTGTATCGGGGCTGGCCGATACGTTCGCGCCTTCAATGGCAGTGAGCGCTGAGGGAAACATGAGCGTAGTCGGCGCATCCGCGCTGATGGGGATTTCATAGACCGTGCGCTCATCCAGCGGAAACTGCCGCACCACCACGGGCGCAGCGGCCCGCGCCGGGACACCGCTGCCCAGGGCGAGCACCGCCGCCAGCATCACAAGATGGTAAGCTCGTAATTCCATACGCCTAGGGGATAACGCTTGTTCGCCAGCATGTCCGGGTTGCGGACAAACGTGAGCGTGAGGGTGAAGCGCGGACTCTCCGCGAAGGTCTGGCCTTCGAAAACACCCGTTCGCACCAGCTGACCTTCGAGTTTCACGAGCACGCGATCTTCACGCGTGCGGAGGATCTCCACTTTTAAGACTTCCGGCTTTTGGTGGATGTTCTTCACCGTAAATTCTGCCTGCGATTCATCGCGCTCCTTCATCGCCTGGTTGTAGGCGTCGGCGAGGTAGAGCTTTTGCAGCATGTCCGGGAAATCGAAGTTCTTGGGATTGCGCTGTAACAGCGCCACCGCCGCCCACAGGGCCATCGTCTCATGCAATTCCTTCGCTTCCGTGAAACCGAGCAGCGGTGACACCGAAAACGTGCCCGCACCGTCGAGCACGACGACCCGCTCCCGCGCGCGATAGGCGGTGATGATGAGATACGGCTGGATTACGCAGAACGCCAAGGCCCCGCACGCCACAAGAAACCATATCCGCGAGGCAAAAGCGTGATCGGCGAAAAGACGCGCCGGGGAGAATCCGCGATGCGTCACCGATTCCGGTAAGCGCCGGGTTTGGTCAACCGGTGTCTCGCGGAGGGTTTCCGGCAGCGGGGCCGGGACGGAAATGGTTTCACCATTAGCCATGTTGATTCAGATTCCTGGGCGAGCCGTCGTGAGCGGCGGCGGGGTTGACGGAGGCGCGCTGACCGGCGCGTTCATCGGCGCGGGCGCGACAGGTCCGCTGCGCTCCAATTTGTGGCTCAGACCATAGATGGAACGGGAACCCGTGCTCACCAGATGCCCGAAACTGCCCGACTGACCCGTGAAGCCCTGCCCCTGGGCGAAAAGCGCCTGCATGACGAATGGCGTCGCCCCCATTCCCACGATAATCATGATCGTGGCAAGGATGCCGCCCATAAAAGTGAGCAGGGGCGAATACACCACGTCACTCACGCTCGACGGGTTCGCGCCCACCGCATCCCGGAAGTCATGCCAGATCGCCAGCGCCACCAGGTTGGTGATCGCAAATCCGACCGGCCACGCGAGGATCGCAAGCAGTTGTTGCAGGAACCGAATGGCGATGCCGCTGAATCCCGGCACCAGGAACAGCGCCAGCATGAACGGCGTGAGCAGAAACAGAATCCATCGCAACACGTATTGCAGAATGAGCATCGGCACCGTTAGCAGTGTCCCGACGTAAATGAAGATATTGGCCATTGCATTGGACATGGCCTGATAAATGGACTCGTTCAGCCGCCGCCAGGACCACTCTTGGCGCTCGGGGTTGGTCGTGGTGGACTCGCGAATCGTATCTGCCGCCTGCGTGGGATGCTCGTTGTAGCCGGGGTCAATGTAGTCAGCGATGTTCAGAAAAAACCGCTCCACCTGCGGGAACCACGTCCCCTGAAACGCAATCGCCGCGACGATGACCGACGCTTTGAAGATGATCCCGAGTGCCGCTGTGTCCTGCACCCGATCACGCGAAAAATGCGCAATGAGGCCCGCCACCATGATCGTGAAAACGATAAAGCGTAGCGCCCCAACGAGCGTGGTCATTTTCTCTTCAAGCGTGGGCAGGAAGATGTCCATGGCTCAGGGTTTTTTCTCCGGTTCGGATTCCGGCGCAGGCTGCGCCTTTTTGCCGAACATCTTTTTGTTCATGTCCGTGATCGCCTTGTTGGCCTGCTCGGCCTCTTCGCGGGACTTTTCTTCGAGCGCGCGACGCTCGCGTTCCTTCGCGTCGCGCTCTGTCTTCGAGGGACCGCAGCCGGCGAAGCCGAACGCCAACGCCAGCAGGCAAAGCAAAACGGCGGGTTTACTTGGTTTCATAACGGCGGACCTTGAGGTTTCGCATGTAGGAGGTGACGCGCTGGTTCGCCAAAAAGTCGTCCTTCGCCGCGAGTTCAGCGGCGGCGAGTCGCTCCTGTTCGATCCGTGCATCGTTCGCGATTTTTTGCAGCGCGACTTCATCCACTTCCCGCTGACGCGCCGCCTCGACTTGCGCCAACTGGCCGTTGAGCGCGACAAGCTTGGCCGATAACTTCTGCACCTCGGCATCCGTGTCGGCTGTCTTCAACGCCGTGAGGGTGTCGGCAATCTGTTCCTGTAACTCTTGCTCGCGGTCTTTCGTTTCCGCGGAAACCTCAACCGAGACCTCCTGCTTCGCGTCGAGGATGGCGTAACGTCGATACGTCAGCGGATCGCGGGTGAATTCTTTGCCGTCGAGATCGAGGTTGGCGACTGCGCGGTAGTTGCCATTCGCCGTATTGCCGAGCGACTGGAGGCTATGGGCCAGGCCGACAATCGCACGCTTGGCCCGTCCGTAGTCCCGGACCAGTTCGCCGCCACCGAGGCCGTCCAGAATCACCGACGCACCGGCGTCCACCGGATTTCCCGACCACCGGCGAATGTCGTCCTGAATGTTGATCTGCCGGTTGAGCTGGTCGATCTGCGTCCGCAGATTGTTGATACTTTCCACCCACTTCGCGATGTTCGCTGCCTGCGCGGACTGATTGGCCGCGAGGTTGGCCACATCCGTAACGGGGATTTGCGCAAGCAGCCCCAGCGGCGCGAGGAGGAGGATGAGAGTGATGGTTTTCATTGGACGCGGAGGTATTCGACGCGGGCGGTGGTGGTGACACCGTTGAGCGTGGTTTCGGGGATGATGACCGGCACGAGCCGGGCCTCGGGTTCGTCCCCGCTCTCGCGTGAACGTTGTTGGGCTTGGATCGCCCAGTAGTGCTGTTTCACCGCCTGATTCATCGCGCGGTCGTAACCACGCTGTTCGGCTTCGCTGATTTCCTTTTTAACGTGGGATTGGGCGATGCGCGATGCCGCGTAGCCGACAACGGCCCCCGCCGCCGCGCCGCCCACCTTGTGATCGGATAGGTGATAACCGGCCACGCCGCCCGCTCCGGCCAGGCCGAGATCGGCCGCCGCGCCGCCAACCGTCCCGCAGCCGGCGAGCGCCAAGGCTGACAAGCCGAGCGCCACGCCCGGCGCGATTCGTTCAAACCGCCGCTTTTTCATGGGAAACCTCCTGAGTGGGTTGGATGTTCCGCACCGTGCCGCAGAGCGGCGGGTCGGAAATAGGACTGAAAAAACACAGGCTGGAAAATTTCTTCCCGACCGGCTGTTGCTCCGGCATCGGATAATTCTGGATCGACGCGCAGACCGCTTCCGGGAGCCCGATGTCGCGGGCGATGTCGTCCACGTCCGCGCGATCAAACTGGCGCATGAGGAAAAACTGTTTCGAGTTGCCAATGACCGCCGACCGGATGCGGGACTGCTTGAATTTTCCGTATTGCTGGATGATCGAAGCCGTCCAGCAGTTGAATTTGCGGAGTTGGGCGTAGGATTCCGCGACGATCTTTTCACCGCCCGGCACGTCCAGGAAGCGCGCCAGCTCCTCATAGATGATCCGCTTCCACTCCGCTCGCGGCAGCGAAATGATGTGCTGGCGGGTGAAGCCCGCGATGAGGAGCCCCGCAGCGGTTTTCATTTCCACCGCCTGCTCCGGGATGTAGCCGAGTTCAAAGTGTGCGATGCGTCCCGTGAGCGAAATGTTCGTCGGACCATCGAAGAGACGCCCATACTGTCCGGAGGCGCACCACGCCGATAGCAGCGTCGCCAGATGATCGACCTGATCCTTTTTGTGCTCCGCTAAGCGCGCGAAGCGCATCAACTCGACCAAGCTCGCATGAGTTGGAAAATCCTCCCGTGTGTAACGCGCATGGGCCAGAGCCATCACGGCGCGCTCCGTCTGCGGGTTCTTGAGAAACGCAGTGATGTCCGATTCGGCAATGTCGGCCTCGAATTGCCGTGCCTCGTCATCGTTGGCAGCGAGCCGATCGCGCAGGTCGGCGAAGGCTTCGATTTCAGTGACGCCGACGCCGAGCCGCGCTCTCCACCGGTGCACGGCGCAAGCGAGGCGTTGCAGCGCCGGCAATTCCTCCCGATGCCGCCGCGCCCATTCCTCGAAAGCGTCCCGATAGAGTTGCTGGATATACTGGCTGAGCAGGGCTTGCCGAATTTGCTGCGTCTCGGCGTCAGCGGCCTCGCCGATCATCCGTGACACCAGCGCAACGCCGGTCGAAAGCTGGAGCTGGCCCAAGGGCATCCCACCCGTGTCGAAATAATTGATCGTGAGGTCACCGTCTGGATGCAGAACGATGGGGCGTTCACCGAGCGCTTTGGTGTAGTCCGCATAGGAAAGCCCTTCTTCGATAATGGCGTCGTAAGTGAACAGGTGCGCGGTCTGCTCTAAAAAATCGCGCTTGAACACGGACTTTCCAGCACCCGTCGCGCCAAACAGCACGGCGTGCTGCGGCGACGGTGGCTGGCCCAGGAACGTTCGCAAGCCGACCAGATTACCTTGCGCGCCGTCGTAGATGGCTTCGGCCTCCGCGAGATGCCCGGTAAAGGTCGCTGAGAAGGGCAGCAAATCGGCGAGGTAACTATCCTCCGCGTAGAGCGAACGGTGTTTGTAGGTGCTGCCCGTCCACCCCGGCCAGGACGCGAAGAAAAGTTTCCGGGCCGTAGCGGGCAGCGCGCATTCGTAATATTGTGCGCCGCCCAGGTTGTGGATCGCGTTTTTGAGCGCGGCACACTTGGCGGAAAGACCCGCCTCGGTTTCGTCCCACACGCGCAGGATATAGGTGACGGTGAAAGGCCGGATGAACCCGGTGGAGAGCGAATCAATTTTGTGCTCCTTCTTTCCGATGGCGACCAAGAGCGAACGCCGGCCCGTGCTGCGATGCTCCCCGCTCAGGCGTTCGATGGCGGCTTCCTCCTTCTCGACTTCGCGTTTCGTCGGCAGCGGCTCGACATTGACCGTAATTTGGTAATCGAGAAATCCAAGTGTCGTCAGCCGATGGATGATGCCGGGGTAGGTCCGAGTAGGCCAGCGCTTGAGTGTGAAGACGGTATGGTAACGACCGTCGAGGTAGAAGCCGATCCGCTCAAGGCCCACCCCGTCCGCGTGACAGCAATTTTCCTGCACCGAAAGCGTCGGGTTGAATTGCGCCGTGAAATCCAGATCGAACCGCTCCGCGAACGAAGGGTTGAGGAACTTTGCGCAGTAAGTGAAGTGTGCCAAGTCATCCATCGGTGTCACCGGTGTGTCCGCGCCGAAGATCGTACGCAGCGTATCGGTCAGCTCGGCGAATTGGCCGACGAGTTGTGCAAGCACCTTATCGTAATAGGCGGCCAGCCGATCCCGCGTCAGGCTCTTGCCGCTCTGTGGGGCGATGGGCGCGGTGACATACAAAACCAGTTGCTCACGGCGCAGCTCGCGCCGGTGCATCCGTTGCCAATACCGGTCGAACCGCTCGCGGCACACCGCTTTCAGATACGCGTTAGCGATCTTTTCCAACTTCCGGAAATAGCGGGTGAGTTCCTGCCGGTAGTCGCTGTCGCATGTCCATTGAAGTTGCGCCTTCATGCCCTCACTGAGATTGGCGAGCAGATTGCGGATTTTGTCCTGATAGGCGTTGAGCGTGGAGATGCTCGCTCCGCGCAGGTCGGGCGGCTGGATGAAGTAGCCTTTGGCGGCGATGCCGCCTTTTTCGAGCGGGCCGAAGATCATCAGCCCGGACGCGAAATAGCCGTTAGGGGGACCGCTACGCACGAGGCTCCTTTCCCGGATGCGGCTGGCCCGCACCGTTTACGGTCCAGCCACCACCAGTGAACCGCTGGTCAAACCAATCCTCAGCGTAGCCATCCGGTTTGTTGTGCCGAAAGAGCAGCACCCAGGCGGTCGGAGCGAGCAATACGAGCAGCGACACGCCGGCCGCGAAGGGCATCCACACCTTGAGCGCGAAGGCCAGGCCGAAGAACAAGGCAAGTCCGAGCACGAAGCCGGCCACGATATAAATGAAATCGTTGCCTTCGAGGCCCAGCGCTCGGCCCTTTGCGTCGTTCGCGCTATTTGTGTCAGTGATGCGCAAGTCCATCGTCAGAAAATCGGATCGAGGACGGCATCGCCCAAGCCAAAGATGAAAAAGAGCGCGCCGATAATGACGGGGCCGCCAGCGAGTAGCGCGCCGCCGAAAATGCCCATCTTTCCTTCGGAAGCGTCGCCGGATTTTTTCATCCGTTCAACACCGTCCCAGATCAACATGCAGCCACGGATGAAGGACAGGATACAGAGCAGGCCGAGGACGGTGGCGAAGCCGGTGCGGACGGCTGGCGGGACTTGGGCGAGGAGCGGAACGCCCAGCAAGCCGCTCCAGAGTGTCAGGATATTCATGCAGAGTTCTCCGTTGGTTAGCCGGGGTCGGTCTGCGGAGGGACCGCAGATCTCACCCTCGGTCGATCGATTGACCGCCGCCGTGCGAACGGGTCCCGGACAGGACTGCTCAAGTTAGGAACCCGATTGCTTCCGCAGATCGTGCGCCGACTGGCCGT